>CAZKGT010000009.1:0-29992 GCA_964552285.1 uncultured Pseudobdellovibrionaceae bacterium
GATCCAGCGGCGTCGGCAGGGCGCTTCCTGTCGTTTTGTATGCCTCTTCAACCCTCTGGGTATTGGCCTCCTGCGTCGCTTCACGCATTGTCTGGGATAATTTTTCGGTACCAGGAGCTTCGCTGACACTGCTGCCGCCGGTCATGCGGGATTGACCCAGTTCAGGGTCTTTTCCACCGAACAGGAGAACCCCGCCGACCAGTAACGCAAAGACGCCCAGAACAACACCGACCTTTACCAGCGGGTTGTTGCGCCACATATCAGCCAGCGTGCTTTGCCCGCCGAAATCCTCGAAGCCGGAATCATCGTCCCCGTCATCCCCGAAACCGGCGCCTTCCAGTTCGTCGTCCAGATCATCACTCATCGACAACATCCTCTTGATTGAGATGGGCCCGCATCATCCGCCCGCTATCTGAAAGAATCAGGACGGGGGTGTTGGCAAGCGCATAGACATTCATCCCGTCCGCCGAACTGACAGATTCATCCCAGCCCGGGGAGAGAAGCTGTAATGGCGTACGGACATAGGTTCTGTTCCGGAAACGATAGGCGGTTGTCCTGCCGTCAACACCGCTGACCTGGAGCTTCACCGCTCCCTGCGGCGGCAAGCCGTCCAGAATGGTTGTGATGCTGGCATCGCCCGCCACCAGCGAAATCCCGCCCTCGATCAGCGGCGCGTTGGCGAAGGGCCCGAATTCCGGAAGGCGTCCGTCAACACGGTAATGCACAACATCCCTTTGAGAGCGAAGCGTGAAGGTCACAGGTGTTTTCAGCGTCAGAAGGCGCATGGAAAGGTTGCCATAGGCAAATTCCGACATTGGCGTAATACGAACGATGTGCCCGCCTTCTTCCGGCTCTACGATTTCAAAGTTTCCTGCCCAGGTTACATCCTGAATCGGCCAGGGCGCGCCGGTTACATCGAGTATATTCAGCGTCGTCACATGGCCGGGAGCAACCTTGATAACCGGCGGGGTAACGCCCGGATCAAGCGAGATGTTAATCACGCTGACTTCCGGCTTGGGATAAGGATAAACGGGAACCTCCACGGCTTCCTGCGTCTGATCGTAATATTCAAGAAGCTTGCGAATTTCCTTGGGGCGCAAAGGAAGAAGGCCGCTCAGGGCCGCGTTAAAAGATTCCTCCCGGATCTCAGCCTCAAGCTGAGCCGGTGTTTTTGGCGGTTCGGCGCGCGTCATCGCCCCGAAAGGACTGCCCGGATCAAGCTCCATACCGGGAGATGCCTGTGAGCCCAGCGGGGACTGGCCTGCCGGAACAACCGGCGGCGGCAGCTCCTGATTTCTGGCCGACGGAAGCTCCTGCTGCTGTGGACCACCAAGAAAATCCGGCGGCAACATCGCATCCTGTGCGTGGGCTAAACCAAAAAATCCGGAAAACGATGCCGCACAAAGAGCGGACAAAAAAATCCGGTTATATCTGCTTTTGCGGACCATCAGTCTTTTATGAACCCCCATAAAAAATATAAACAACCCCAGCGCTGCAACGGTCAGGATATCCCGTGTCCGTTTCCCTGTCACCCCTTAAGAACCCATAAAACAACGGATATGAACAGCCTGAGTGCATAAAGCCTATCTCGGGACGGCAATCCACTGTTCAATACCAACGCCATTGGGGCTCTCCAGCCGCGGCACCCGTACAATAACCAAAGTAACAAGAAGGCTGTCCGATCGGGTTTTCGAGCCCGACTGATAGGTCAGAATCATGGGAAGCTGCACCACCCACTGATAACGTCCCGCGATCAGACCCTCCGATTCAAGAATAGGAGCACCCTGCGGAGCCGCCGTAACAACCTGCTGATTCGCCTGCACCATTTCAATGATTCTGGACTGCTGCAATGCCTTGGTAAAACTTTCCCAGCCGCGGCGCGTAAAATTGCGTGAAGATTCCTGCAAACGGCGGCGATAATCATGGAAACCGAATGTCATCACTTCCGTTGAGGCCTGAGCAATCCAGGACATCAGAGCCGGCGTACTCAGGTTCGGCTCCGTCAGTGAAATCATTGGGATGAGACGACCGTCTTCCGTGGTGGCGAAATAACGGTTTTCCGGCTGGTGGATGTGAACAACGTAAAGCATAACGGCAATCAAGCCGACAATGATTACGCCCTGAATAATGGCTACCTTTAAAAGGCTGCGATAACCATCGCGGTAAAACTCGTTCCGTACAATGACGTTTCCAAGGCCCTGCCCGAAAGCGGACTCCGATCCGTCCTCTTTTTCAGGTGATGCCCCCGCAGTCGCAGAAGGCCTTTGTGCGGGCGCCGCGCCTCCGGGACGAAAACTTCTCGGGTTGGCCTTGCCGCCTTTTGGTCTTTTAACCGGTGCTGTCTGCTCGTCTGTCATAGATTATCAACTTGTGCGGATATCGTTCTTTTCGCAAATATGTATCATAAAGGCTCATGCTTTCGCATACAAACATTATCAGGCATAAAATATAATGTGTACATGTCCTCTCCGGATGAATTCGTGATTCCCAAAAAACAAATGTGATAGAATGGAAAAAAATTGTGTAGAATTTTACGTGGGCCCGAAAGCGGGATCATGGGGGCAATGACAGTAAAAACAGGAAACAGCTTCGGCCGCGTTAGAAAAACCGGCATGTTCAGCGCTTTATTTTGCGCGCTTTTTCTTGTGTTCTCTGCCGGTGCCGCCCATGCCCAGGTTTCCAACCTTCTCAACGTTGCCGAACAACTGACTTTGGGTGAACTGCAGGATGCGGCCCTTACCGGTAATTTCAATCCGGCAGCCATAACAAACAACCTTGAGAATATCGGCGCACAGCAGGTTACAAACTTCATGGCCAGCCAGGGCATTCCGGTCGGACAAATTAACGACCCCGGCGTCCAGCAATTGCTCCGGGCGAACGGCTTTGATCCAATGTTTGTGACGGATCCTGCAACGGCAGCGACAAACACCGTGCAGGCTTATCTGCAGTCAGAGATGACAACACTTTCCGGAATAGGCGTTCCTATTGATCTGTCAGATCCCATGGGAACACTTCAAAATATCGGACAGGTGGGGCTAAATGATATTACCAATGCGGCCCTGAATAATGTCGTGCCGCAACTGAACCAGCTGGTTGGCGGACTGGACCTGAACGGTCTTGTCAATCTGGACAGCATGATTTCCAGCAACATACCCAACCTTGACCAGCTAACTGCAGGCCTGAACCTGGGCGGACTGACCAATCTTCAGGATATCCTGAATATAGATGCCGGCAACATTCAGAACCTCATTGGCGGGCTGGACCTGAACGGTATCGCGGACCTGACGGGTGTCTTTAATAATGTGGCCGACATTGATTCCCTTATTAACGGGCTGGACCTGCAGGGCATTCAGGATTTTACCGATATGCTGTCCCTGCAAATTCCCAATCTCGACACCCTTCTGGGCGGCCTTACTCTTCAAGGTATTGATAACCTGACAAGCGTTTTGAATCTTGGCCTACCAGACTTTGGCAATGTTCTGGACGGCCTAGTTCTGTCCGGCATCACAGATTTGCAAAACGCATTAAACGGCGCGATTCCCGACCTCACGCAAATCGGCAGCATTCTGGGGATTCCGGATATAACCAACCTAACAGGAATTGTTGATACGCTGGGCCTGAACAATTTAACAAACATGATACCCGATCTGGGCGACTTGTTATCCGGCCTTAATCTTGGCGGGTTGGACAATTTGCAAAATCTTTTGTCCGCAAATATTCCGGATATAGATCAGTTACTGGGCGGCCTTAATCTGAACGGCATCGACAACCTACAGAATTTTCTCAACCAGGGTATCAGCGGCATTACGAACCTTGTTCAGGGGCTTGATATTGGCGGCATTCTGAATATGACCGATTTGTTTAACAACATTGGTGTCGGAGACCTGAACAGTCTGATCGGCGGCCTCGATATTATGGGCTTCTCAAACCTGACCACCTTTTTGAATTCCGGTATCGCAAACGTTACCGGTATCGTGAATGACCTTATCGGCAGCGTTACCAACCTTGGCATGGGCGCCCTTCAGGACGTTTTCAACAGCGTGACCGATCTGGGTAATCTGCTAGGCGGTCTGAATTTACAGGGTATTGGAAATTTCACAGACATTCTCAATATGAACCTGCCGATTGATAATCTGCTGGGCGGCCTGGACCTGATCGGCATGGGCCAGCTTGGTAATTTGCTTAACGGCAATATCCCCCTTATCAGCAGCCTGAACATTCCTTTTCTTGATCCTATTCTTGATGCTGCGCTGATTGCACAAATAAACAATTTTATGTCGATGTTTGGCGGAATGAATATTCTGCAGGGCCTGCTTTCCAATTTTAATCTCACCGGTCTTTTGGGTTTGCAAAGCCTGTTTAATCTCGGAATTGGAAATCTCGGAAGTATTCTTATGGGCGCCTTTGGCAATATTACACAGCTTCTTGATGTCATCAGTCTGTTTAATCTCGGCGGCGGTATTACGGCCCTGATTAGCGGGCTGGCCAGTATTCTGGGCATTAATCTCGGCTTTGGCGTGCTGAGCGGCGGCGGCGGTTGCTGCGGCTGCATGGCGACTTATTGTCAACAGTGTCCGGTTGAAATCGAACACAATAAATTCAGGAATGTTCATGCACCCACAGAATTCGAGGAACACCGAATATTGCTTATGGAAGACACGTGGGTCGGCCATTTCCTGCCAGCGATGATGTTCATGACGGAACAGCTCAGCATTACCGCCATGCAACAGGTGGAAATTATCGGCGCCATGCTGGATGCGAAAACGCAGCTTGAGACCCAGTTCGTTATCCAGAAACTGCATGCCAAAGCCCACAAAGATTACCATCCGAGTAACGGCATTTGCGAGTTTGGGACAAACGTCCGAAGCCTCTGGGCCTCGCAGCGGCGCAGTGATTTTATGGCGCAGGTCCTTAGCCAGCGGTCCATGGACCGGCAACTGGGTGTTGAAGGAACCAATTCCTCGGAAGGAAAAAAAGAGGATCTCGAGGGACGTTTTGAACAATTCGTCAGCCTTTACTGCGATCCCCGAGATTTCAATACCGGCCTCACCGATATCTGCGAAGCCGGCGGCAGAGATAACGAGCGCTGGAACAAGGATATTGACTATACACGGCTGGTTGACGATCCTAATACGCTGGAGATCGATTTCATGGAGAATGCGGGTGGCCCTAATCCGGGCGGCGCGACAAACGATGAAACCGACGTCTTTGCTCTTGCCAGCAATCTTTATTCTCACAGCATCTTTACGAGAATCCCGGAAAACATGCTGGTCGACAGCCAGTTCCCCGATCTTCTCAGCACTATGCAGCAACATTATCTGGCGACGCGCGCCATTGCCGCCAAACGCTCTGTCGCCGAGAACTCCTTTAACGCCGTCGTTGCCATGAAGGCTGAAGGTTCCTCCAAGGATAATGCCGATGGCGGATCGCGCGATTATATGATTGAACTGATGAAAGAACTGGCCATTCCCGATGCGGAAATTCTCGAGATTCTTGGCGAAAACCCAAGCTACTACGCGCAGATGGACGTGCTGACGCGCAAGATCTATCAAAACCCTGATTTCTACGTCAACCTGTACGATACGCCGGCCAATGTCGCCAGAAAGCGTGTTGCCCTCAGGGCTATCGGATTGATGCAGGACCGGGATATTTTCCTGAGCCAGCTACGGACGGAGGCCATGGTTTCCGTTTTGCTGGAATTATCGCTGGAAGAAATTCAGGAAGATGTTGAAGGGGAACTGACAAAACTTGGGGCAGCAACCAGATAAAATACGAATGTGCTTTCGGGAGAAAGAGTATGCTAGAATTAATTGGAAGCAGTAGAAAGCAAGAGCGGAGCAACAGTAAAGTGCGTGTAAAACGATCCAGCCCCCTGATGGCGATCGGCCTGGTTCTTCTTGTGGCCGGGCCGTTTTTTGCGATGTCATCCGCTTTTTTTGCAGGCAGCGCCTATGCCTGGTGCTGTTCCTGCGCCTGTCCCGCCTGTATTCCCCAGCAGCACAACCAAACCCGGCAACACATTACCAATGAGTTTAAACAGCACCAGAACTGGATGATTGATACATTTTTCAACCAGTATATTCGGCCGGCGATGCAGGAGATGACCGAGCAGCTAACTGCGGTCGGTTACCAGCAGGTGGAAATTATCGGCGCGTTTCTGGATGCCAAGCATCAACTGGAAACCCAGCGCCTGTTTCAGGAAAAACAGGCCGATGCACACAAAGCCTACCATCCAAGCGAAGGGATCTGTACATTTGGAACGGGAGCGAAAGCACTGGCTGCGTCTGATCGTTTGGCCGAATATAACGCCACAGCCCTGACGCAGCAGCAGCTTCAAAGACAACTTCTGACCGACAGGCGAAGCGCCGCGGCCAGTAGCGGCGGTGAGTTGATTGACCGCCTGAACCAGTTCAAAACAACATATTGTAATCCCAACGATAACAATAACGGCCTGAACCAGATGTGCGGCAACGGCGGACCGCCAGACCGGCAAAACCGCGACATCGACTTTACGCGTCTGGTTGATTCGCCTCTGACGCTTGAACTGAACTACCGGGACGGCGGTGCGCCGACGCCTGACGAAGAAGATGTCATTGCCCTTTCAAACAATCTTTTCTCGCACAGGCTTTTTAAAGCCATCCAGCCCAGTTATCTCGACAAGGAAAGCAATCAGGAAGACCTGCTGGATGCACGGGCTGTAATTGCAAAGCGCAGTGTTGCGCTGAACTCCTTTAATTCGATTGTCGGCATGAAGTCCGAAGGATCGAGCGGGTCCGGCGAGTTTCTTGGTGCCATTCTTAAGGAACTGGCCATGCCGGATAACGAAGTACTTGAAATGCTTGGAGACAACCCGAGTTATTTTGCGCAAATGGAGGTTCTTTCCAAGAAGATTTATCAGGACCCACGTTTTTACGCAAACCTGTACGACAAGCCTGTGAACGTTGCCCGTAAGGGCGTGGCCATGCAGGCCATTCAGTTGATGCAGGACCGGGATCTCTACAGAAGCCAGCTCCGGACGGAAGCCATGCTTTCCATCCTGCTTGAAACGGAACTGATGAAAATTCAGGAGGACGTCGAGGGTCGCCTTACCAAGATTACCGGCCAGGAGGGTTAAACCGTGCGTCTGGCTCTGAAAAAGCTGAGCTTTTACATTTTTCTCGGCTTGCTGGCCGGTGGCATTCTCTCAGCGGGACTGCAATATTCTTTTGCGCAGTACAGAGCCATCTCTCTTGATCATGAAGCCAGGGTTGCCGAGCCCGTTACTATTGCCAGTGGACAGGCTGCGGGACGGGGCTTTATGCCCGGACAGGAAATCGAGCTCTCTCTTTTTACGGCGGACCGGCAAACTGTTCAGACCAGAGCTTTTGCTGAAGATGACGGCACATTCCGCCTGACCGGGATAGACCTTAATGGGCGCGACCTTTCGCATTTGTCCGTTTATTTCCGGGCCTATCAGGATCCTTCCCGGGCACCACTGGAAGTAACCGTGAATATTAACCGCGGCCTTCGGACTGTCGATGTCTCCGGACACAGGGTACAAAGCGGCTCAGACATCGGTCTTTGGCTGGATGCCGACGGCAATACAGAAAGCACGAACGCAGACTGGGCAGGATCATTCGACTTCCTGCCGATGGGTAATGCCTCTATCGCAGATGGAACCGGCCAGATTTGCGTCAATCTCGAGCAAAATAATGAGCCGGCCATGTTTTGCTTTGCCCTTGAAACCGGCCAGTCTTCACTCATGACGCCGGCACAGCTGGGCACCGGGGGCGGTATGGGGCCAATGTCACCCTACTCAACCTGGGGAAGACCCAGTCAATGCCAGCCGGCCGGAACGCTCATCAGCGTTTGCGATGCAGGCCATATGGCAGGCTTTTTTTCCAAGGAAATTCAAAATATTATTGTTGCCTTTATGGAGATGACCGAGCAGTTCACGGTCGTTATGCTCCACCAGGTTGAAATTGTCGGGACGTTTCTCGATGCCAAGCAACAGCTGGAAGTGCAGCGCTGGTTCCAGGAAAAACACGGCGATGCCCACCGGGATTATCATCCCAGCAAACAGATGTGCTACTTTGCCACTTTTTCGAAAGAGCTGAATGCGGCCCAGCGCAAAACCGACCTTAGCGTAAGGACGATTAATGAATATATGCTCGATCGCGATCAGGGCCCCGCGAGAGAACGGGGGGCTGGCGATTTCCAGGGAACCGCAGCGCCGGAAGGTCCCGCGCAGGATATGAAAACCCGCCTTGAGCAATTCAGCACCCTCTATTGTAACGTCAATCATAATCGCCAGGATGGCCTATCCTATATGTGTGCCGGCGGAGACCCGACACGCAGGGACAAAGATATTGATTTCCGAAGAACTATTGATTCCAACCTGACGCTAAATCTCGATTTTTCCGATGGCGCAGCGTCCGCAGATGAAACCGACGTTTTGAATCTGTCCAAATATTTGTTTTCACATGAAATTCTTCCTCGTCCCGAACGCGAGGATTTATATGATGACATAGCCAATGTCGTTCGTTTTCAGGGAATCAACGCTATTCAGGATGCCCGGTCTATTTTCGCCATGCGTGGCGTGGCCAGAAACAGTTACGGACATCTTGTCGGAATGCGCTCGGCTGGATCGGGCCTTACGGGCGGGTTTATGAATACGCTGATGCGCGAGATGGCAATACCGGACAATGAGATTCTTAATATACTTGGCGCCGATCCCGCTGCTTCGATGGGCGACAAGCTCAGCTATTTCGCGCAAATGGAAGTTCTGACCAAGAAGATGTATCAAAACCCCAATTTTTATACCAACCTGTATGACAAACCGGCCAATGTCGAGCGGATGGGCGCGACGCTTCAGGCCATCCAGCTCATGCATGACCGCGAGAAGTTTGAGGCGTCACTGCGCCGTGAGATGCTGATCTCAATTCTTCTGGAAGCCCGCCTGCGCAAACATCAGGACGACCTCGACCGTGAAATTCAGGGTACGATTGACCTGAACTACGTTCCATAACCATTTTCCTGTTACAACTGGCACCATCCTTGCATTGCCGTTTGCGGAAACGAAATATTTCGATGCAAGGCAGGATACATGTCTTTAGGTGCTCTTAACATTGCGTTGTCCGGGCTACGCGTTGCCCAGCAACAATTGGACGTCATTTCAAACAACGTTGCCAATGTCGGCACGGAAGGCTATACCCGGAAAATTCTTCCTCAGGAAACACTTGTCCTGAACGGGGACGGGCTGGGTGTTTTGTCGAGTCCGACAATTCGCAAGATTGATCTTAATCTGGAACGTGATTTCTGGGTGCAGGTCAGTGCGACCGAATTTTACACCACAAAAACACGTTATCTCAACCAGATACAGGAATATCACGGCCCGCCGGAATCAGAGCTTTCCATTGCTTCGAACGTATCGCAGCTACAGGACGCCTTCTCTGCTCTGGCCGACGCGCCGGAGGATATTTTCCTTCTTCAAAGTGCCGTGGACCAGGCCTCTGCCGTTGCGGATAAATTCAACGAATTCTCAGCCCTTATCACGCAGCTTCGTAATGACGCGCAGGACGAAATTTCCGCAACAATTGCTGAAGCAAACTCCCTGCTGGAACAAATTGCCGATCTGAACAGCCAGATCCTTTCCAATCTTAATATTGGCAAAACGGTTGCCGGACTTGAGGACCTGAGAGACCAGACGGTACGTGAGCTGGCCAATATGCTGGAGATCAGTTTCTTTATCCGCGGCGATGGCGTTATGGTCGTTCAGACCGACCGAGGGGAGCAGCTTGCCGATGAGAGCGCCGAAACGCTTGTCTTCGATCCATCACCGCTTGGGGCGCAAAGCTTTTTCCCGAGTTCGGCGGCCGGCCTGACAATACGCGATCCTAATGAAGACCCCACGGCGCTCGACCTGACAGAATCCGATCTGGGCGGTACGCTTGGCGCGCTGTTTGATTTGCGTGATGAGACATTCCCGTCCTTCATGGCCCAGCTTGACGAACTGGCGCACAAGATGGCCCAGCGTTTTGATCAGCAGGGCCTGCGGCTGTTTACGGATGCGAGCGGACAGGTTCCGGCCGATACCGACCCGGTTGCCTATATTCCTCCCGGGCCGCCGGCCTTTCCGGGAACGGCCGTCGAATATGTCGGTTTTTCAGCCGAAATCCAGGTTAATGAAAGCATTCTCAATGACAATACGCTGTTAAGAACGGGAACGGTTGCAACCGATCTTACGGTACAAACCAGCTCAAACGAGGTCATTCGCCGTGTTGTCGAATTTGTTTTTGGCGATGTCCATTACGAACAGGCAGACGGAATTGTTGACCTGCGTGCCGCCGGCGCTGGCGGTGTTACCATGCAGGAATGGCTGGGTGTCTTCTCGGAAAACCGGATGGTCGGTATCACCGATGTTTCACAATTTGCGGACGTGAATTCCCTTCTGGCTGCCGGGGGCGATGTTTTCGTGCCACCGGCCGCGCCGATTACCGACTCCTTCACCATAACGATTGAGGATCCGCGCGTTCCTGTTGTTGGACCGGATGTGAACACCTTTACAGTTACCGTCTCGCTCAACAATGCCGCCCTTCAGGCCGGTGCGAATGCCGCCGAACAGATCGCAGCTGAAATCAATGCACAGGTAGCTCTCGCCCTCGCAGGACCGCCGCCGGTCTCTGCCCTTCTGGCTCCGACGGCCAACATTGCCTCCGTCAGTACGTCCGGTGAGCTGATACTTGATACACGCGGCAATATTACAATCGACGCCACCTTCGCTGGCGGTATGGGTGAAGACGGACTTGATTTTCTGGGTCTTGAGGAAGGCACATTTAGTACGACTGACCCCTATTTTGACGTTCAGGTCGGAAACGATCCGTCGGTCCGGATCACAATCGAACCCGGCGAAGACGAAAACGATCTTCTGGACAAGCTTGTTCTTGACCCCACCATTCCCGGCGATACCGGCGTTCCTGGGCTGGCTGTTGACGATGTAACGCTTCTAGGCGGACCGGGTACGCTTCACCTTCGACCTGGCGACGATTACGCCAATCCGCTTTTCGGGGGCGACCTAAAACTGGTGGGCAGGCCGTTCACGGCGGATGGAACCGGCGGCAGCGGCGCCCTTGCAGGAGCAACAATGATCCAAGCTCTGTTTGGCGCAGGCGATCCCGTCAGCAGCGTTGCGCACGATCCGTTCAAAGAGAACAATCTTGGTGCAAGCGTTGATGTCAATACCAGTATCATCGGTTCACCGAACCTGATCGATTTCGGCCAGAAGCTTGTAAACCAGCAGACAAATGAAGTCCGGCTTTCCGAAGCGCGCGGCGCGGATGAAGAGACTTTCCGGGACCTTCTGGGCCGTCAGTTACTGGATGAGTCCGGGGTTAATCTGGATGAAGAGATGTCACACCTGATTATTGTGCAAACAGCTTATGCAGCCGCAGCGCGCGCGTTACAAGCGATTGATGAGACATTTCAGGAACTACTGAACTCGGTATAACGGAGATCTAAGCCATGACTTTTATATCAACTACAGGACAGGCACTGGATCAGATTGAACGTATCAAAAATCTGCAAGTTCAGCTTGCAGATTTCCAGCGGCAGATTACGACTGGAAAAAAAGCGCGGCTTTACAAAGACCTGGGAACCGATGGTCTGGTCACGCAAAGAGCCCGCGCTGATTTCAAGTCTCTGGACACCTACATCAACAATATCGATATTGCGGACAGGCGTATCAAGCTCATGGAAGCAGGGCTTGCTGAAATGCAGGAACAGGCCCGTAACCTTGAAAACGCGATCATCGGGCAAACCCAGCAGGGCGAGATTGAGCTGGACGTCATTCAGGATCTTGCCGATAATATCTTCAAGTTCCTGACAGACCTCGTAAATACAAAGGATGGCAGCCGTTTTCTGTTTGGTGGCTCTGACAGCGGCACACAGCCTATTGTTAACACAGGTCTTCTCGACACATATGCCGTCAGCCAGATTGATGACTGGGTTAACAGTGTCATAGATACCGATACCTTCATCAGCAATTACAGGGATACATCGGTGTTAAACGATACGCTGGTCGGCTATTCCTCGAACATCTCCTCGGCCAAAGACGTTTATGTGCGTGTCGATGATAACACGGAAGTGGATTATACGGTTCTTGCCAATACACAAGGGATCAGGGATATTCTCGCTGTTGTCGGACTGGTTAAAAATCTGACGAATGAAATCGATGAGATCTCTCTGGATCCGGATGATCCGATAACAACCATAACGCCGCCGGGCGCAGATAACGCCGAACGCGCCGATAATTTTTATCAGATCTGGAACGATCTGGCCGCCATGCTCAATAACGCGACAGACCTTCTTGATAACGAACGCTTCAAACTCAGCCAGGTTCAGGCCAATCTCAATACGATAAAAGTAAACCACGAGAACGCCCAAAACCTGCTGCTTGGAACAATCTCCGAAGTTGAAGATGCAGACATGTCTGAGGTAGCGTTGAAGGTGAATTTTCTTCAGGTACAGCTTGAGGCCTCGTTTCGTGTGACGGCCTCGGTCAGCCAGCTTACGCTGGTGAACTTCATATAATTAGGGCGATCTGAACGAGATACGGTTCCTGGGCGCTGGTGCGGAAGCCGTGGCCCCAGCGGCCGCCGTGCTAACTGATTGCGGGTCAGGAATAGCTTCTTCTCCCTCGTCGATTTTCTTTTTTCGTTCCAGAATATCCCTAACGGATTCCGGAACAGCCTGCCTTGTATATATTGGTGATTCAGGTCCGCCGCGAGAAGGGGCCTTGGAAGGATTGAGAGAAATAAGAGTTTTTTCCTTCAGAACCTGAACGCCCTTCACGGAAATCCTGATAATTTCGGCGCCATCTGCAAGGATATCACCGGAGACGACTGTCCGGCGGGTATTCTCCCTATCGTCTTCTGTAATAACTGCCTGACATTCCAGATTTTTACAGCGAATTTCAGCCCAAGTGAAATCCGTCGTCACTTCATAAGCATCGTCAGGAACTTCAACCGGTTCCGGTTCATCCATCAATTCCGTTATATCCAGCGGATCGGGAATTGGCGCCCCCGTAAAAGTATACTTGTAAAGGCGCGGGTAGGCCCTGTGACAGGGCATGTTAAGAGGCAATTCCTCGCAGATAGAGCGCGGGGGCGGCGGCGGCTCAAATGGAACACCCAATGAGCTATAAGCCTCCTGAAGCCGGGAAATGCCGCCCTGACGTTGAATCATCTGGTTGAGAAGGCTTATCTGGAACTGAAGCTGGATGGTATTGCCAAGATATTCGTTCTCAATATTGATCTGTTTTTCTATCAGTGGATCTACCTTCAACTCCATTTCTCTTAATTCTGACGCCGTCGGAAATCCAAGAGGAGGAAGGCTGTTACGCTGCGCCATAACAGAAGACGTGCCGCAAACAAGAAACAGCAGCGACAAAACAGATATTTTGGTAACCGAAAAAGACCAGATCTTCATTAGCGGATAGTTTTCAAAAAAATAACCCTGTATCAGGATACGCTTGAACAATCGGGAAAACAACCTCCAAACCTTCACTTACAGGCAGCCCGCCAGACAGCGCGTAAGGTTCGCAATTTGAAGTCCTCCCGCCCCGACATCCAGAATTGCGATTGTAAAGTCTCCCTGAACGGTCATATTTGTTGCAAAGGCCTGATCAGAATTTAACTGGTTGGTGGTCATGTCATTCGCTACAACTGTGTCTGTTGCAAAAACGGCATCTGCGTTAATGTCAGGACCAGCCAGCGTTGTTGCCGTAATTTCACCGGCCTGAAGGTCCAGCGTATCAATCCCCGAAGCAGATACGGCGCCCAAAACGTTTATGTTGGGGCGCAAATCCGCATCAAATGTTATGGCGTCATAAGCGATATTCAGTGCATTCGCCGAAAAATTTCCTTCAATAAGAGCCTGCTGCGCCGGGTTTGGAGCCAGAGGATCAAACGTAATATCGGCAGCACGCATATCGGATTCAACGATTAACTGGCCGATATCAAGCGCATCGGTTGGATCGCCTATGTTAAGGTTTCCCTGAATTGTTGCCGAACCCTGCGCTGCAACAAACTGGGTTACATCGAGCGTTCCGTCAATAACCATGTTATCGACACCCGCAATACTGTTGAAGCCCATATTCAGGTCGGTATACATCCTGTTCAACTCAGGATTTTGGAGTTGCGGCGTCCTGTAGAGGTAGTCTCCCGCCGTAATATTGGCCGTTGCACGATGGTAAATAACGAGATAAGCACCATCAAGCAGATCAGGAGGATTGTTAAACACATCCAGAAAAAACTGTGATCCATTGAAAAGGTTATAATCTACCTGCCAGTCGCCATACGCGCCGCGAACGGTTTGCTGACATGCGGCGACCGATCCGCATGCACCAACTGTCGTAGGTACAATCGAACTAACATAGCCGCCCTGGCCGCCAATATACTGTGAAATTTCACGTACAAGTTTTTCAGGACGACGGTCACGCGTGGCAATAATAATTTCCAGCGCCCGTTCATCAAAATTATTTCCGGCATTATCGGCTACCCTTGCCGCGATTGTTATGTCTGTCCGCATCGGGTTCCGGTCCGCAAAATCGGCCGTGATAAAGCCAACACCGTCAATTGCCTGATTACTTGTATCCAGCATGGGAAGCAGAACACCATTTGACCCAAGTTCAAGACTGATACCGTCCGGTGGAGCCGGATTATGCAGGACGGAAATGTTGACAACACCACTCGGATCCTGAAAAGCCTGATCATAGATCACATTGAATTCATCGATATTCCGGACCAGTTCCTCAACGGCCTGATCCAGAATGAGCATATAATCGGCCACGGCACGCGCGTGCTCAGTTTCTGCCTGCGCCTCCAGAACCTTGACAAAGACAAGCGTTATAGAAGCAATCAACGCAACGGAAAGAAGCATCTCCAGAAGGGAGAATCCCGCCTGCGGCTCTTTTCTTCTTTTGTAAATACGTTTTTTCATTCTATTACCTGCAATCCTGAGCGGGGGGGGCGTGAGTCAGATTGTTCAGGCCTGTACCGTCCAGCGTCAGGCGAATAAGGGCTGAACAGGCGTTCAACGGCCCGGAAATATCAAGCAGACTGGCATCAACCAGACCGCCGGCAACCGTTGATGTTGCTACCGGCGAGGCATTGCTGCCTACCGCAACAATATTAACGTCACCTGTTGCGTTCAGATCGCCCCCGACATCCAGCGAGGATGTAGTTAAGTTTGTAGCGGTCATTGTTGCCGTATTGTTGTTCATTGCTCCCAGAATGAGACCGTTCGAGGAATACGCGGTACCTCTTACATGTGTTGTTGCCACCGACATTGTTGCAACAGGCCCAATTGCACCGGTGTCCATCCTGTTGCTGACATACATGTCCCTGCCAACAATCATATTGTTGAGTTCAACATTTCCCGCAACAAGCTGGGCAGCGACCGGTGGTCCTACGGGCGGAAGGACGCCTGCTGGCGGAAGTGAAAGGCTTGTCGCTTCCACAGCCTCACCGCCCAGGCCTGGAATATTCCGGCCGGCTACAGTAATATCTCCGGTGACCAGACTGCCACCGCCGTTGACCGTCATAATTTCATCGACCGTGAACTGGTTGCCGGCAGGAATAATCCCGCCGCCAAGCGTATCTGTCATTGTCATGTTGCCGGCAACTTCGACGCTGTCGGCCGTCACATACCTGATATTATCGATGTTAAAACCGTTCATATCCAGATTGGCCTCCATCCGGTTTGCGTCCGGTTCGCCGGTAACAGCCGTTCTATAGAGATAAAGATCGTTGGTAGCGCTTTCGAGCGTCACTCTTGAATAAGCGAGAACATAACCGCCTTGTCCGGCTATGGGGGCCGTTAAGCCGCAATAAATGTTATAGCCCGGTATGACCGTATCATTAAACCCGCCGACACCTCCAACAGGAATGGAAAATGTTCCGTAGCTGCCTTGCGCTGTACCTCCTGCGTCCGTACAGGGGTTCGCGATTGCCGGCCCTCCGGTTTCGTCAATCCCGCTCAGGTAGCCACCCTGAATACCCATTTTTTGCGCAATGCTTCTAAGGCGCCGCTCCGGAATAAGCTGAGCGGGCGTATTGGCAAACGATCCTGTCAGAACCTCCAGCGTTCTTTCATTCGTATTGGGATCGACGCTGGCGTTGCGGACATAAACCCTGATCGGCTGGCGGTTGACAAGTGTTGTGTTCGGATAGGTAGGCGGCAGCACGTCATCGACCGGGTCCGTCAAAAACCAGTTATTCGGGGCAACACCGCCCTCATCATAAATCGGAATATGGATGATGGCGTTCTGATTCTGAATATCGGTCAAATCATTGGGGTCCTGACCAAAAGCGTCCTGCCAGAGAGAGTCAAAATTTCTGATCACATAGTTTTGTGCGGCAGTGTGAATGGTCATCATATGACGGGCCATCAACTCGTCCTGCGCATCGTTTTTAAAGTCATCCAGAGATTTAAAAAGGCCCAGCACGATAGCCCCGCTAATCGCGAGCGTTAGAAGCAATTCATAGAGGCTTACACCTCTTTGTCCTGCCTGCTTTCGTATTACGGTCCTTTCCTTCATACAAATCCTCTTATAAATCATGGCGGCAGATCCGGACAGGAGCCGGCGCCCCCGATACAGAAAATAACACTCGTATCACCCTGCGCATCCATAGAATTCGTGAAAAGCTGATCCATCACGGCATCCCCGGCAATGAGCAGATCGCCGGTTACCGTTGCTGTCGTTGTATTGTTTGTAATGCCGGTCAGCGTTAACGTTCCGATATCCATATTGGTCGCAACGGATACCGTTGGCGTTGGCGTGCCGGGCGCGGCTTCAATCAATACACCGGGATCTGTTGTCATGACACCTGCATCAAACGTGCCTGTTACGATCAGGCTGGTTGGCGCCAACATGTTTACCTGAAGATCGCCGTTAATGGTCGTATTGGATGCTTCCAGGAGGCCTGTTACCTGAAGATCATCGGTGGTTGCATTTCCTGTCAGAGCCATAGAAGCCGGCGTTCCCGCCAATCCGGAACTACTGACAACAATATTGCCCCTTGTCGCCACATCCTGAAAAACACCGCCAGCATCGGCGAATTCAAGTGATGCATGATACGGCGCACCCGTGGGATTGTTCATCCGGCCTGAGACAACGACGTTTTTGTAGAATGTCGACAAATCACCAGCAACGGTGATGACATCATTGACCTGATCCGCGCCGCCGGGAACATGCGCTGTTTCCCGAAAGCCGGGTTCCCGATCAGGCAGGGGAGGCGGGGGCGCTCCAACAAAAACACCGTTTTCATAGCGGAAGGCGACATCGACGGGGTTATTTAACGCATCGGCCTGCTGCGCAGCGATCAGACGATCCATGACAACATCGTTTACATTGATGATATCGACGCGTATATCCTGTGTCCGCCAGTCGGGCTGCGTCGGGTCATCGGGCGCCACACTGCAAATACCTGTGTTAATGGGTGCAAAGCCTCCCGCCCCGTCAGGCTGGAAATAGATTACTTGACTGGCTACGGGACAAGCGCCGCCGACCAGATTTGCCGGCCCCATATTCAGGTTGGTCACCATAATATTGGTATTGGGGTTTTGCGGCTGCGGGAAGCGCATCATTGCGCTGAAATCGTGAATATCGGCCAGCCATGTCGGAATAACAAGGGCGCCCGGAGCGTAAGCATCGCCTGTCAGCGCGGCAAACTCGGCTTCGGTAAAACAATCCGAAGCCACCTCTTCGGAGGGCCAGATTACGACGTCGGGCGTGCCGTCATTCCAGCAATCGCTGAGCACTGCATTGCCCGCACCGATCACGGGCGCCTGCATTACCAAACCTTTGTCAATGGCGCCGGCCAGCAAATACTGAACATCTGCCGGTGTTGTGTTCGGGCCGGGCTGAAAATAAAGATAGGCCGTGGCTACGGTTGTCGCCAAGGTCGGATCGCCATCCAGAGGGTAATTGGCAGCAAGAATCTGGATCGTATGATTGAGTGTATTCTGATTCTGAAAGTTGAGAGGAAGCAGTCCGGCATTAATAAGTGCATTTACAGGAATTGGTACAGGCGTCGGCCCCCCAACATTGCCAAGGTTTACATTAAAATATGTATCGTCAGGTGTAGTATCGTTGTTGCAATCGGGGGCACATGGAAATGTCGCAAGAATAGCCGGATCCATTGAATTGTTCCGCACGAAAATACGCGCGGCCTTGGCCAGTTGCACAGCATGCCAGCCGGCCGAATAAGCCTTGGACTGTACCTTTACTTCATAAGAGGTTTTTACGTAAGCCGTTGTAACGCCTGCGACCAGCGCAACAAACGCAAAGACCAGCAATAGTGAAGCGCCGCGCTCTCCGCTGCCGATTGTTTTTGAATTATTTCCTGAAGCGCCAAATAGCTGATTCATGTTTAATAAAAACGTTTTTCCCTCAATGCACACAGCAACACAGGCCGGAAAACCGGCATATGCTCCCTGTTTAATTATAAGGGAATTGTATTAAATTTTATTAATTTTTTTGATAACCGATTGAAAACATAAAAAGAGCCGCAACCCTTCGGCGCGGCTCTTTTTTGTTGTTCTTTACTATGACCTAGAAGAATTGCCAGGTCATGACCACGGGACCACCAGCACAAGAGTTTGTAGCCAGGTCCGCGACATCAATCGGGTTAGCATCATTATACACGGTCCCGGCAACGTCAAGCAGGATAAAGTCCGAGTCTTCTTCGTCAAAAGAAGATCCTAACTGTATGCAGGCATCCGTGGGAACAGCGTTAAAAACAATGTCAAAGCTGTCCGCAACGGCACCAGCCGGAGACTGTGCTGCCGTAACATCGATCAGCCCGCCCCATGGGTGGTACGGAAGATTTGCCGCGTCAAGAACACCGGCCGGGAATGCTTCCATTGCTACCAGCGTAGGCACCAGATCATCACCGTTTGCTGCCGCATAAGCACGCTGACCCTGGAAAGCCCGCTGGGTCTGTTGCTTGATTGTCGCCAAGACTCTGATGGCCTCATTGACGTTATTGCCCTGAACAACAAGGCGGTAGGTTGCAATACCTGCCAGCAGCAGCAAGGCACCAACGCCCACCACCAAAAGCAGTTCGAGCAGGGAAAAACCTTTTTCCCCTTTTCTCATTTCTGTCGAAGTTTTCATCATACTCTCCCTCCTTCTCCAAAAATTAAACTGAAGACTGAATTTGTTGAACGACACCATACAAAGCAGAAATCAACATTCCGATCGTAATCGCAATCAAGAACAGGATGACCGTGTTTACGACCTTCATCATCACATCAACCTTTTCCACAAGTTCGCCAACCCATGCCTTGGTAATGCGAATGATATTCTTATCAAACCCCCTAAGTTTTGCGTAGATGCGTAAATCAGCAATGATTTCCGCATCCGGAAAATTATAACCTGCGTGGTAAAGTGATTCTCCCAGATTCTCCCCCGATATGATCCAGCGTCTTATGGCCCGAATTCTCTGTGCAAGGTAAGGATCGGCATTTTTACCAATTTTACCCAGAGAGACCTCGTCCAGCTTCACGCCGGCATTCATCAAAGCGGATACCGAAAGCAGAAAGGCAGAACCCTGCCACATCCGGTACAAACTCCAAGGTACCACATTTTCCACCACCATGCGCGATTTTCCCGTCCATGAAGAAAGAGAAAACGCTACACTTACCATTATAACAGCAAAAATGATTAACAAAAATATACCATAGCCGCGAATAAAGCCTGTTACCTTGGCAACAATGCCTGCAACGCCTTGCCATTCCTCGGGCGGAAGGATTTCGGCAAAAGTTGGAATCACCATGTAAGAAGACAGAATAAGCGCCGCAATCAGCATGCAAATCAGTAGAACCGGGTAGGTGGCGCTTTTGATAATGGCAGATTTTACCTTGCTTTGGGACTCCACCGCACCGGCCGCATTGTGAAGGGAACCGGCAAGATCCCCGGATTCTGCGCCCGTTTCAAGCAAAATTGCTTCACCGCTAGGCACGCAAGGGGCCATGCACTGACCGAAATTTACACCATTGGCCACACTGCGGCGCCAGCGTCCGTAAAGACTCGGCAAGATGGAACCCTTGGAACGACCTGCCAGTTCCTGTAACTGTTTTAACGCCGTATCCAGAGGGACACCATTTTCAAGAAGCTGCGAGAGTTTTATATAGAATTTGTAGCGAGCCTTGGGACCAAATTCATACTGAACTGCAAATTTATAGAATGCCGGGTTATTTAACATCTGTCAGACACCCTAGTCCCTGATTGGCAGCGTAATTGGTCCAACAGTCCGCTCCGCATCAAAAGGATCAACCTCGCCCGTTATGATACGATCGACAATATGTTCCACCATGGAGCGGCCCCCGAGCTGGGTCAGCCAGTATTTCTCAGCCTCCAGCTTACGGTTGTGAAGAACGTGCTCCATGAACCTGTCATCCGGCATAACAATTTCTGCAATCACTGTGCGGCCAAGATAACCGGAGCCACCACAATTCTCACATCCTTTGGCGTTATGCCGCCGGGCGCGCTCGGGTGGAACGTTCGCCGCTTCAAGACGCGCCAGAAGACCGAAACCAAAGTTCTCCTCCCGTGAAGGAAGCGAGCAGTGCGGACAAAGAACGCGAACCAGACGCTGGGAAACAAGACCGGTCAGAAGAGTCGGGTCCGCCAGCTTATAGTTTTCCACCTTCAGGTCACGCATCCGGAACGGGATGGTCATGGCGTCGTTAGAGTGCAGCGTTGTCCATACCTGGTGACCGGTCATGGCTGCCTCAAAAGCCAACTGCGCGGATGCCGCATCACGGATTTCACCAATCATAAGACGATCAGGGTTAGAGCGAAGCGATGCTGCAATCGCCTTGGTAAATTCCTCGGCCCTCTCTGACGATGTGGAGGCATTCACAACCGGCATCTGCACGGCACCCGGGATCGGGTATTCCGGCGGGTCCTCCACCGTATAAATCGCAATGTTGTATTTGTGTTCTTTCAGGATCGTAATGATGTTTCTTTGCAGCGTTGTCGATTTACCGTGTCCGGTAGGTCCGGCCACAATATTGATCCCGTAAGGTTTGGTCCGCAGCGTTTCAAAGTCTTCCAGCTGTTCAGGCGAGAAACCAAGTCCCGCAAGGTCGGCCGATGACGATTCATCCGAGGTATACAGCAAACGAATGATCATTGCCCGGCCGCCAAAAACGGTCGGGTTAAACTGAAGGCGCATGGAGATCACGCCGCTTGGGAGCTGCAGGTCTTTCCTGTTTGAAACACGCGCACCCTGGTATTCATAGGGCTGATAGTTCACGTCAGCCGCATCAGCCATTGTAAAAGCTGCCGCGCAGAAACTGTGCCCGAAATCAGGGGGCCACTCTGCGATATGGGTCATCAAGCCGTCTATACGCGCCCGGACCGTACAAGACTGCTCACCCACCACAACGTGAATATCGGAAGCTCGCTTTTTTGCCATTTCACCAACAAGGCTCAGCACCTCCCGGCGCATCCTCGCCTGATCCTGCCGGCCGCGGGTTCCCTGCATTTCATCGGCCTGCTCGTAACAGATCTGAATGCGGTTGATATCAACCGGCTCAATATCAAGGTCAGGATAATCCGACAGCCTTGCCTCTGCGATAAGGCTCAGGACAAGCGGGTTGTTCAGGTGTGATTTTGAAATGAACATCCGGCCGTCAGAATACAGCGCGGAGATCTGGCGTATCTGATCACCGCGATCAAGGGGCCCTCCCTCTGCGGTAACAGGAACATTCGGATCCCATACATCTGTGCCACGACCGGACTTGAAAAGCTTCATGAATGCTTATTCCAACCAGTTCAACTCGGTTTTCTTGTTTTTATCAAGAACAACAACACTGGTCGGATTGACCGATGCCACCGTTCCACCATCCGGAAGAATATCGCCGGCTCGAACCTGCGCCACAGAACCGTCTGATCTCGCAATTTTTGCCTGAAGGTTGTTTGCTGCGCCGAATATTTCAATAATGTACCAGCCGTCACCTTCCAGCTTTTCCAAAATCTCTTTGGAGGGCAGGTCTGCATTTTTAGCTTTTTGGGGAGACGCCTTTGAGTCAGCGCCATTCTTATCCAGCATAAAGCCCGGGTTTGACAGGCCGACATTGAGAAAATCTTTTTCCGATTCGATAACCAACTCATTGAGCTGCATAAGCAATTGCGCCCGTTCGATACAAAGCGTAAAACGATCAATGTCGGATTGTATTTTTGCAAAATCAGAAAGATTTTCTGCAATCGCCTTGGATGGAACCGGACAGGGATCTGATCTTTGCGCCTTCGCAGAAAACGGTATTAAAGCCAGAACTACCGCAGATAAGAAGAGGCATAAAATATTTTGTTTTTTCATTTGCAACTCATCCCGGATTATTTGCTATCAATATAGATTCTTGCCTGATACTGCCATTTTCCCGATCCAACGACCCAGTTTATATTGTGCAGCCTTAATCCATCCACGTCAAAATAAGATGCGATTTTTGTCGGAGGAAACTGAGAGTCCAGTTCCAGCTCAAGATATTGCGGCTGGGATGGCGGTGGAGCGGCCTTAATACCCCTTTGGGTTGTTAATTCTTTCGGGGCAGGCGGAATGACATGGGCAAGATTAAGAGTGCCCAGAGAGCTGAACCGTTTGTCAATCTGGAAGATTACCTCATCCCTCTTCGGAAAACCAATGGTACGGACAGGAACATCCCGCGAAAGAACACCGAGTGAAACCGTAAACCTGTCTTTTCCTGAATAATTACGATTGGCACGAGCCGGAAAGAGTCCCACCGATTCTTTAATCAAATCAAGAGACCCCGTTACCCTCCTCCAAACGACCTCAACCTGGCGCCCATCACACTTTGCGCTGACAAGCTCCCAACCGGGAAGGGGGTGAATGACACTTTCAAAAGTGCTTGAGCAGGCCTTGATTACTTCACTTGGAACGGGAAACTGCATATTGCTGAAAGTAATTTTCGACAAATCTTCCTTCAGTTCAACCGGCGGCGGCGGTGGCGGCTTAATAATATCAGGCGCATCCGTTTCAACGGCAACAACATAAGACTTCTGCCGATCAGCGATATCAGACATCATGGCCGGCAAGACTGCCGTCAATACAGCCAGAACCATGACAACAACAAGAGCCAGAACGGCAATTTGCTTCTGCCGTCCGCCTCCAAAAATTGCAGTCATGTTTACCGGCCTGAGCGGCACTCCGCCCCCAGGGTCAGAAAGCAGGCGCTCTATGGGTATATCGCCCGTAACATCCGGCAGGTTCCAGGCAGCCGGCGCATAAGAACGGGGCCATTTATGCTCTTCCGATTTCTGGATGAAAAAATTGTAGGCATCTTCTTCGGAAAAGAAGAGCTGATCGCCATCCGGCGCAATAGCATCCGAATGAATACCCAGATACCACCAGCCGTTATCTGCTGCAAAAATTCCATGCCACTCGCCCACAAGTGCATCAGCCGCGATAGAAGCTGCGCTTGCCATATTCATGCGGTGCCCTTTGGAGAGGTAGCCAAAGCCCTGCTGGTTTACAAGAGATGAACGGACACAATAAAAATCGGCACTTAGACGACTGGCGCGATCTTTGACAAGGCCGGGATCGGATTCGGCATCGGACGTAAGCCACGTTAAGCCAACGGCATAACGGCGCTCATTAAAAAGCAGAACCCCGTCCTGGCGGTCAATATCATCTACTTCGCTATGCGGAGCCTCCTCGTCCATGGAACTCCCTTATCGATCCAGAACCATTAACGGCTCTTCCGGCAAAACTTCCGCGGTTATAAGCAAAACGGTTACTTCGCGGGCGCGATCCGTTCGTGTATTTCCGCCCGTCCACAGCCCGCCAGGAACACCTTCTTCCTCGGTGCCTGCCTGGTTCTTCTCAAACCCGGCCAAAACAAGAGTTTCCCCGGATTCCAGAACTGCATTTTGCATGAAGCCGGTTGTTTCAATCTCCGGAAGCTGAATTGTTTCCGTGCCGGAAGAAAACGATGTGAAAGGTGTCTGAGCCTCTCTGATGCCAATAGACATACGCAACAGAACCCGGTCTTTTTCTATGACCCGGGGCAGGACATTCATTGTAAGGCCGGTGTTAATCTCGCTCGGCTCAAGAGATGTTGTTGAGGTCCCCTCGGAAACCGTCGTCGAAACCTTTGAAAGATAAGTAATAATCCTTCCGATTTGCAACGGCGCCGGAATATCGGAAAGCGTCACAATTGCGCCGGACTGCACGACGGAAGCCCGGTCAATTTCCTCGGAGGCCTCAAGAATTGCCGTTATGGTATCGGTATCCTGCGTTGTCACTGCATTTGTCGCATCGGGCGCCGTAAAGCCTGTAATAGAGTCCGCCGGCGGAACCGCCCTTAGAATTGCCGCCGTCAAGCCGCTCGTGACACCCTTCAGCTCAAACGGCTTGCCTTCCAATGCCCGCTTGAAAATGCCGCTCAGGTTAAGCGTTACCTCATTAACATCCGATGCCTGCACAGCCATAACCTTGACAGCAATCGCAATCCGGCGCAGGCGCATCTTGTTCTGTTCTCTAAGATAATTTTCAACCCGGTTCACAATGGAAGGCGCACCCGTTACCGTTACCGTGCCGGTTGAAGGAGAGAAACTGGCATTGCCGCGATCATTGAGGATATTATCAACCGCATCCTCAATTTCCTCCCAGATTTCCAGAGTGGCCTCCGTCTCATAATCGATGCCCCCCGATTCGCCGGAGTCCCCGCTCATCGAATCGCCGATTTCAACATTACCGGCAAGCGCGTGAAGCATGTATGTGCGGGTCACCTCGCTTGCAATACGAAGAATGCCGCCATCATAGTGCCAGTCCGCATCAAAGCTGTCGGCAATCTGGTTCAACAGATCCGGAAGACGGCCCTGCCAGACCAAACGTCCGCCGGATACCTCAACCCCGTCAGGGGGAACAAAAGTCCGTATAACATCGCCTTCTTCGGAAGACCCGCCGCCGTTTTCAACAATCACCCTGATCCCCGTTGAGGCCTGAATCATTTTACCGAGATCGGGAAGAAGCATCGGCTTTTCAAACGTCAGAACAAGACTGTCAGGCTGAAGATAAGCAACCGGAAGAGGCTCACCGTTTTTAATCGGAACTGCCGTTGCGCCATACCACGGCCGACGATCAACCGTCAGGGCTGTAAGCTGTTTGCCTTTTGGTGTTATTTTTTGCAATGCGCTGTCGCTTGCGCGCATATCAACATCGATTTCCCGGCGAATCGGCTCCAGATTTGTACAGGCCGTTAATGTAACCAGCGCCACAACCACACAGGCAAGGAGCGAACGGAATAAGGTCCCTTTAGCCTTCATAATTTATACCATTGTCAGTCGATTAAAATTATATCCCCCCGGCCGAGACAAAATCCAAACAGAATCAGCCAGCAAACACTAGATATATTGGACGCTTGCCGCCTCAAGCACAAGCCCCGGTTTTTCGCCATGAACAGAGAATATGGGGATAACGTTATTTTCTTATTCAATAACGTGCCGTGTTTCGACGACAAGCACAGCCGGCCCTTCCGGAAGGTTCGGGTGCAGCCTGCCAAGCGGACGTGGCCGCGCCTCCATAAGGCCGTTTAAAAGAGTCTCAACTGCGTCCGAATATGTTCCGTTCAGCTTAACTGAGGATTGCAGCGGGAAATCATACTGGGAAGCCCAATAAAGCTGGACACCGGCCTGATCGCTCCAGTCGGAAAGAACCTCGCGCAAACTGACGCCGAAATCGGCATTCCAGACCCTCGTAGCCGTAGGATCGTAAACATAAGGCATGGGCGCGTCACTATCTTCCCCGGAAAGATCGGCAGTCTCAGCGGGCTCAGTACTAACTCCGGGCATGTCCGATATCCAGGCATCGCTGATTTTTTCTTCTTTCTGTACCAGAGATTCGGGCATGTCCGGCTCACCGCCAAGCGCCAGATCATCTGATGGCGTTTCAAGCATTGGCGCGGCATCCTCTTCGGCAACCACGTCCATTGGCGGCTTTACGCGACGGATCGCACCATCTGCGGCAACGGGAAACGGCACCAGGTCGGCAGGCCGATCTGATACTACAGGCGAAACAGCAGGCATTGTCGGCGGCTCAGACCATCCGGAATTGCCATGACCCGCCGGACGAATAACAACATGCTGTCCCGATATGGCAACAGCTATCCCGTGCGGCTCCAGGGTGTTGGACAAAACTTCATTCCATGGCGCGCCACCATCCCAGTCAATTTTTTTGCCGGGATTTACGGAGCCGGAGAAAGAAAACGTGTAATCAGCCGGAATAATCTGACGCGCCGCCAGAGCAAGCGGGAGGTCCCGCCCGAAACCGATAGCCTCACTGTAAAACGGCAAAGGCTCCTTTGCCACAACCTGGGACGGCACAACCGGCGCAGAAACCGGCGGCATCACAACCGGATGCGGGGCATAAGCATCTCCACCTGTTGTTGGCGCTGGCGCCACCGGGACGGGCGGTAAAGGACGAACTATTCTCTCGTTTTCAAGTGGGTACAGATCAATCTTTGGCCCTTGCGGAGCGGCGTTCGGTACCGCCACAGCAGGCACCGGGAAAGGAACAGGCGCAGAAGGGGCCGCCAACACAGGAGCGGGCGCTTGAAGACCGGGCGCCGGAACCGGGGCAGGGGCTTTGATTACGGGCGCCGGGGCAGAAGCCTCAACTTCTTTCGGAGGAATCCATTCAAAACCGGCCATTGCCGGACAACTGAAAACCAGCCCGGCAAAACCAGCGACGAATGCAACCTGTGCAACACGAATGGCTCTTGAATTCATTGACATTTTTTCTAGGCTCCCTTTGTTCGCCTGACGTCGTTCAAAGTATCTTTATATATCCCGGTAAACCCGCTTTTTCGACCATAAATCCACCTCGGGCAAATGACAAGCGCGAACAATACAAGAAAACAGACTATCCAAAGTCAATCATTTTGCGCCGCCGCAGGGATATATAGCCCGGACGACGCTGGCCGTTCACCCACGATCGAAGGGTGCGCATAGCAGCAGGAAATGTCAGGCCACGGCGCTCCAAAACCAGAAATATGGCCGTAATCACAAGGGTAACAACCCAGAAAAACGGCGAGGCCAGACGAAATAAAAGAATTGCCCATGGCACGGCGGCCCGCGCATCCAGCGCAAAAAACCGCACCGGCCTCATCGAATTGCGCCAGTGCCAGTTTCTTTTTTCCTGCTGGACGTCTTCGGTTGTTGTGTTCATCGGAGACTTTCCTGAATGATTAGATCTTTTGTCAGGGTATCACAAAGACAGTAAAAAAATCTAATCGGCGCCACTGCCCGTAGAAGAAGAAAGAAGAAGATAGGCACGGCGATCGATGATCCCCTGCTCAAAAACAATTTCAGCCGAACGGGCCATGCTTTGACCATACTGCGGTAAAATTCTTTCAATTTCCCCGGGCCACTGCGTAAAGTCCATACGAAGAAGCCGCTCACGAACCTCCTCCGGAAAACGCATCCACTCACGCACACCAACACGACCGCCACCGATTTTGGGCGCCAGAGACTGGGTACAGATCATCCGAATCGTTTCCAGCAAGGAATAGGCACGCTCATCCCTTTCCTTGGAATCAAAAGAGGAAACCATACGCTGAATTGTGTTGGCGACACCCGTTGTGTGCGTTGTTGTAAAGACAAGGTGGCCTGTCTGGGCGGCCTCGATAGCCGCATTGATTGTTTCGCGGTCCCTGGCCTCACCAACCAGAATGATATTGGGCTTTCGCCGCAACGCGTTACGGACCCCGGCGGCAAAATCAGGCAAGTGGCGGGGAATCTCGCTTTGGGCAATCAGGGAGCGCGGGCTATGAATTGTGTCATAAACAAACTCAATCGGCGCCTCGTAACAAACGACCTTGCCACAGCCGCTTTTGCGCTCAAGAAGCATTCTGATACCGGCGGCCAGAAGCGTTGTTTTCCCAGAGCCGGTCGGGCCTGTAATAACCACAATGCCCTGCCGCGGGGACCAGTTATTGATAATATCTTCCTCGATATTAAGATCCTGCATGGTTGGCGGCTCATTGGGCAGAACCCGCATGGTAATCTGCGCCGCATCACGCCCCTTGGAAAGAACGGCCGTAATATTGACCCGGAAACGGTGGCGCGTATACCGGTCAGGGCGAACCTCGTAAGAAACATCGAGATCCCTACCGGATGCCAGGCGTGCCAGCGCCTCCGGACCGTAAATCCTGGTCAGAGCCACCGCCATATCTGCCGGGTCGATGGGACGGAAAGTCCCGGGATAAAGCGTGCCGTGGATTTCGTTGTAAATCGGCCGGTCCGTCTGAAATGTAACGTCAGACGAGTTTTTCTTTACACACCAGAGAAGAAACGGATCGATATGATCTTCGGTAAATCTGGTCGGTTCATCCGGCCAGGTTTCGGCAATATTATCCTTCCCTTTAAGGAGACTTACCGGCTTGCGGGTTGCCATTGATCATACCCCGGCTTCAGTTCAGGCAGGCCGGTAATCTGGACGGCCCGATCTCCAACGCGCATTTCGGACCCGCCTCCGGTAATACCGCGGTCGACCAGGAGGGCAAACGGTTCGGAAACCATCCCCTGGGCCAGCAGCATACGATAGCGGACCATCCCTTCATAATCCGCAACCAGACGATTGAGATCGTCCTGAAAAATTTCGTTGGCCTGCTCGTATCCCTGCTTCCATCCTTCCCGAACAAGCTCTATCCAGACTTGCCTTTCTTCGTCGTTATTGGGCCGCAGGATATCAGGCGGCGGCGTTACCTCGCCCCAGACACGCTCCAGATAGCTGCGCCATGTACGCGGTGCAGAGACGATCCGTGCATTGGCGTTGATCTGGTAATGTTTGTCCGACACAGCGGCCAGCATACCGCCCTTTTCAATGATCAGAGCATTTTCCGCCTCGGAAATGGTCGGCGGCTCGATTAGCAACCCGGATGGCGCAGGTATTAAAAGCTGGCGGAAATTGAATACCTTCTCAAGATAACCCGCCCGGCGATCCAGCTCCTGACGAATTTCGTAGGTCCGCATCGCGAGGCCGCCGCGCGCGCCATAAGACAGAGCGGCTTCACGCATCGCATCGCGGCGAATATCAAAGGGGACTCCCGTTTCAGCCTCGACGATAACATCAAGCTTTGGAATGTTTTCCAACTCATGAAGCGGGGGAGGCGTTTGCTCGAATTCGTCCGCCAGAACAGGCAGGGCCGAAACAAGAAAAAGGCCGCCCAGAAGAACGGTCGCAATCCGGCAAAATGCCCTCGGGGAAAATATCACGGGACCTTACCCTCCCATTCCGGCGTTCGTCATGTAATGAATTTCAATCATCTTGCGGCGCGCATCAACCTTGATATCGCCTCTTTTGCCAAGCTGCAAACCGATATCGCGCAGAATATCAATTACGGGACGATTTTCGACATCGATCGAAACAATCACAGGCACGGGCGGCGCATTGCCAATGGCCATGAACTCATATCCGGCACGATCTGAAAGCTGGCCCGCAATCGGTTCAATCGGTCCGACCCAGTTGATTGTCATCGCCCGGCGAAGTTCCGGCGGCGCATTTTCAATCGGATCCACTGAGGCGCTCGGTGTGCGGGCAAACTCGACCGCAGCCAACGTTTCCGTCGCCGTTGACGCCCTGTCGGCGGCTTCGGCGAGCATCAGGGAAACCTTATCGGGGGAGGCTACAAGCTGCGGCTCATCGAAAACGGATTTTGCGGATGAGCAGGCAGAAAGCGCCAAAACAACGAAACAAAGGGCAATAAATTTGTCTGGACGTGTCATGTCGCCTGCAACTTCTGTGAACAAAGTGATATCAAACTACTTAACTGACGAATCTTTACCAGACTAACCCGTCCTGTGGAACAGGGCAATACAGCTTTTTCACAGTTCCCAACAGTTCCTTGTGTATATACACATATTTTCCGGGATTTTCACTGGCTTTACCAGAAAAAGCTTCAGGGCCCAGAGCCAGTTTTTCAGCTA
>CAZKGT010000010.1:0-2207 GCA_964552285.1 uncultured Pseudobdellovibrionaceae bacterium
TCTTTCTCTCGTACATAATTCCATCCTAGCATCAGTGCTTAGATGGAATAGCCCCCAATATTAAATGCATTATCTTCGTTATCAGTTTCGTCATTGCGGCCTGCCGGATAGCCTTTTTGCATAACTTTATAAACTGACATCGCTAATACTAAGCGTTTATGTAGGTCTGTTTTTTTCCCTTTTGGTTTTTTAGGGGGTTTTAATTCACCTCGAAGATAGGCGCTTACAAATTCTCTAATCTCTGTGGGCAAATCTTCGCATTCGCTGATCCATCTTGCTGAAATTTTAGATAAGGCGTTGAATAAATGAATATCGTTTTCAGAATGTTTACGTAATTTTAAAAATTTGTCGGCATCGTAATTTTTTCTGTTATCTATCTTTTGGCTATCTTGATCGGTAATAGCTGTAAAACTAGGGGAGAGCATGAAAACGCGGCCAAACTTTATTGTGTCAGCCATCTCTGAAGGCGTGAAGTAAGGCTCTTGCCATTCTAAATATTGTCTGATCTCTTTAACCACTTCTTCCCGTTTTTGATTTTTACCATCCATGGGCATATCATCCTGCATTTTTAAAGTTCCCCTGAATAACCGTGCCGCCGCTGGCTATCGCGTCCAGATAATCCGCCCAGTCCTGCATCATCTTTGTGCGTTCCTCCAAAAATTCGGCGCGGTCGTATGCGGCATCTATTTTGCTTTTACGGGCATGGGCAAGCTGTCTGTCCACTATCTCATGCCGATAGCCCAGACGCTCTTTAATGGCTGTCATGGCCATGGCGCGAAAACCATGCACTGTCATTTTCCCTTGATAGCCAAGCCGTTTAACGGCGTTTATCAGAGTGCCGTCACTCATTGGTTTTTGCGGGGTTTGCTGATTGGGAAATACTAATTCCCGGTGCCCATTATAAAGCTTTAATTCTTCTAATATCTCCAAAGATTGCCCGGATAATGGCACAAGGTGATCGCGCTTCATCTTCATGCGCTGGGCAGGGATAATCCAAAGGTTTTGATCCCAGCTGATTTCTTCCCAGCGCATCATGCGGAGTTCGTTTGTTCTGACAAAGGTTAGAATAATAAGCTTCATAGCAAGCCGGGTTTGGTGATAGAGCCGTGCCTCGTTTCGCTCCAGCGCCTCTAAAAAGGCGGGAAGCTCTTTTATATCCAGAGCGGTATAATGATCCCCCTTGGCAGGTTTAAGAGCGCCTCTCAAAAGATGAGAAGGGTCTTGTTCGGCGCGGCCTGTTTGAACGGCATACCGAAAAATCTGACCGCAAAATTGAAGTAATCGTTTGGCAATTTCATGTGCGCCCCGTTCTTCAACCTTTCGCAAGGTTTCAAGTAACATAGCGGGCGTTACATCTGTGATCGGAATAGAGCCGATATGCGGGAATATATCCCGTTCCAGCCGTGTTAAAGTGGTTTTGGCATAGGCCGGTGCCAATACGCCTGATTTATTCTCATGCCATTCTCTGGCAATCGCTTCGAACGTGTTTTCCAGCTGTGTTTGTCGGACAAGCTTTGTTTTCTTGCGTTCCAGCCCCGGATCAAAGCCTTGTTCAAGTTGCTTTTTGGCACGATCTCTTTTGTCTCTGGCTTCTTTCAGGCTGACTTGCGGATAAACTCCCAGCGCAAGGCGCTTTTCCTTGCCGCCATAGCGGTACTTCATGCGCCAGTATTTTGAGCCGCTGGGCGTGACTTCAAGATACATGCCCCCACCATCGGCCAGTTTTTTGGCTTTATTATTGGCTTTCGCGGCTTTGCAGGCTGTGTCTGTCAGCTTCATTTGGGGGCATCTCTTTTTTAAATTTGGGGGCATATTCCCAAAAGTGCCCCCAGTTTTTCCGGCTGCGCATGAATAATAACGAATGCTAGCAGCACACAAATGACCTTTAAACCCTACTATATTGGGGCTTTGCGGTCAATAAAGATTGTGGGTGAATGATGGTGATAAGGGGAAATGGTAGCGGTGGAGAGACTTGAACTCCCGACACAAGGATTATGATTCCTCTGCTCTAACCAGCTGAGCTACACCGCCCCGGATTGGCAAGTGCATTTGATAAGCTTTTCGGGGCTGTGCTGTCAAGCCTTTGCGAGCGTCAGGCTGCAACTGGCAGAGCTTTGTTCGCCGTTTCGCAAATCCAGCCGCCGCCGATCACACGCTCGCCGATATAGCACACAGCCGCCTGCCCCGGCGATATGCCGTATTGCGGG
>CAZKGT010000010.1:2217-29801 GCA_964552285.1 uncultured Pseudobdellovibrionaceae bacterium
CCAGATGAATTTCCGCGCGGCCGTCTTCCTTTACAAAAAGCGTTGCCTCTACCGGTTTCATCATCGAGCGGAACTTGAGCGTAACAGGGACTTCACGCTCATCCCCATCTGAAACCAGCCAGTTCCCCTCCTTCACGAACACCATATCCCGCGCCAGCGCCTCCTTCGGCCCGACGATCACGCGGTTGTTTTCGGCATCGAGACGGACCACATAGAACGGATCGTTGGTTTCACTGTACCCGCCGCCGATGCCAAGCCCTTTGCGCTGGCCGATCGTATAATGAATGATGCCGTTATGCGTCCCCAGAACCCGCCCGTCCAGATGAACGATCTCGCCCGGAATTTCCGCCTCAGGCCGCAGGCCCTTGACCACGGATGCATAATCGCCATGCGGCACAAAACAGATATCCTGCGAGTCCGGCTTCCCGGCATTAAGAAGGCCAAGGCGCAGCGCGTGTTCCCTTGTTACGTCTTTGGTCCAGCCGCCAAGCGGAAAACGTAAATATTCGAGTTGCTCCTGCGTGGTGGCGAACAGGAAATAGCTCTGGTCCTTGCCCGGATCGACGGCGCGATGCAACTCCGCCCGCCCGTCAGGCCCCGTCTTGCGCTGAATGTAATGGCCGGTCGCCAGACAGTCCGCGCCCAGGTCACGGGCAACCTTCAGCAAATCACGGAATTTGACCGTCTGGTTGCAACGAACGCACGGGATCGGCGTTTCACCGCGCAGGTAAGCATCGGCAAAATCCTCGATCACGGACTCCCGGAAATTGCTCTCATAGTCCAGAACGTAATGGGGAAAGCCCTTTTCCTCGGCAACGCGGCGCGCATCGTATATATCCTGCCCCGCGCAGCAGGCCCCCTTCTTCTTAAGAGCCTCGCCGTAATCGTAAAGCTGGAGCGTCACGCCCACCACGTCATAGCCCTGCTCATGCAAAAGCGCCGCGGTGACCGATGAGTCCACCCCGCCTGACATCGCCACGACAACACGCGTGTCTTTTGGTTCTTTATCAAAGCCCAGACTGTTCATGGCCGGAAATATAGGGAATCGTACCCGAAAACACAAGAAAACAATATTAGGGAAAATATTATGGGGAATCAGCCTGCCATAAAATTTACATAAACAACAATTTTTGGCTTGTATCTCACACCATGCTTATGTATAAATCAGGCACCGCGCAGGAAATTAGAAAAAACTGATAAACGGCTAAAAAAGCCGTCACAGGGAAAACATACGGTGTGTAAAAAAGAGGACAGCTCGATATGAGCGAAGACCTTCATAATTCAACCGCCCTATCCCGGGCAAAGTCAGGTATATATACCGAACTGACTGATGGTTTTTGCCGGGCACGGTTCAACAACATAGCAATTATTGACGCTGCCCGAAAATCCACCAATCGCAAAAAAAAGAAAAAAATAGAAATTGAATTTCAAAAAGCGGGCAGGACATCCACGGACTGGATAACACGGTTCTTATTGCAAAGCCATGAACCCGCACACAGAAACGGGAAAGTCCTCAGCCATATTGCATCGGCCGATACCTTTATCGTCATGCCGGGAGAATTCGATACCCTGGATGCGGCACTGGATGCCGCCATCGAGGAATATCTCAACGCTTACGTCATGAATGATATCAAGCCGAAGCCGGTCATGTTTTTTAATGAAAATGGCTTTTTTGATCCTCTGAAGAGACAACTGGAAAAAATGATTTCCTATGGAACCCTGAGGAAAGAAGCTTATGACATCATGTTCAGATTCCCGCAAACGGTCCGGGAAGTAATAGATACGATCGCGAAACTTGAAAAAAAGCTGCCGAAAAAACGTACGGCACCTGCAAACGTTGATGAAAAAGACCTGGAAATCGTCAACCTCGATAAAGAAGAACACAGATATACCGGTGACACATTCGACAGTACAGCCAAAGACCTCCTTCAAAATGGATGTCCACGCCGCATCAAAAAAATTGCCGTTTTTGCCTCCTCCAGCCAGGTAAACGGCGAACTGCAAAGATCGGCCATAGAGATCGGAAAATATATCGGCGAGACAGGACGTACATTGATCTATGGCGGCGGCACCCGCGGATTAATGGGCGATATCTGGAGAAGCTTCCTTGAGAACGCTCCCGGACCAACCATCCAGCATATAGAAAAACATGAAGATGCTTACAGGCGTGTCTACGGCAATGAGTTGGTTGATGGCGCTCTTGATTCAGGCGACACAAAAAATCTTGTTCATCACAGGCTGGAGGCCCATACCCTCCAGCACTTTGTCGAACCACACCCGTACGCCGGGCAGGAACACGAAATTATTCATGAAACAATTTTCAACCGTAAACAGGGAATGGTCGATAACGCGGATGCCCTTGTCGTCCTTCCGGGAGGGCTTGGAACGATCGACGAAGTCCTGACCGGCGTACGCAAACTGGCTGAACAATACAAACAATCAGACAAAACGTCCGTAACACCCATGCCCCTGATCATTGTCAGCCCGGACGGTTTCTATGACGATTTTCTTGAAATGCTGAAGAGAGCGCTCGAAAAAGAAAACGACGAGAGCCTTGTCAGCTATATTCTGGACAACATGCACACAGTAGAAAATGTCGAAGAAGCAATTGAACTGATCGACAACCTTGAAGACACGGCTCCGCTTGATCGACCTGAAGCCCTCACCAATCCACCTTCGTACCCGGCAGCGCCACAACCAGACCATCAAGATCTTCGCTGATAATAATCTGGCACCCGAGCCTTGACTGCTTGCGAAGATCAAAAGCAAGGTCGAGCATATCTTCCTCTTCCTCGGACTTTTCGCCATCCGGCAGGCATTTGTCCTGCCAGTCGGGATGCACGTAAACATGACAGGTCGCGCAAGCCAGAGAGCCGCCACATGCGCCCTCGATTTCCTCGATATTGTTCTTAACGGCGACCTCCATCACCGACAGGCCGACCGGCGCGTCTATTTCGTTTTTCCGTCCGTCTTTGTGAATGAATGTGATCCTGGGCATTTTAAATCTGCATATTCAGTTATTGATGAGCGGTATAAATAAACCGTCTGCCAATCACTGTCCACCGTCTGCTTTGTTTTTCACCCGCGCATACATCTTTTCCCAGACATCAAGGAATCGCTGAACCTCTTCCGGCTTTGTCCCCCAGCCCATTGAAACACGCAGGGCGCTGCCGATTTCCTCCGGGCTTGCCCCCATCGCCTCAAGCACATGACTGGCCTTTGTCGTCCCGCTGGAACAGGCCGACCCGTCACTGACGGCAATCCCCTCAAGATCGAGATTGATAAGCTGCGTTTTTGATGGAACGCCAGGAACCGTAAAAGAGCTCGTCCCCGCCACCCGCAGCGCACCCTCGCCAAAGACTTTCAGATCCGGCGCCACAGATTTCAGGCGCGCTTCCAGATCGTCCCGCAGATTTCCCAGCACCTGATAATCTTCCATATCCGTAAGCGCCAGCTCCGCAGCCAAACCAAACCCGGCAATCCCGGCCGCATTTTCCGTCCCGGCCCGCCGGCGTTTTTCCTGTCCGCCGCCCTCAATCAGTACGGGAGGCTCCGTACAGGGTCCAACCACAAGCGCCCCTACGCCTTGAGGTCCACCAATCTTGTGCGCGGACAGGCTGAGATAATCAACGCCAAGTGCCTTTACATCAACGGGAATACGGCCCGCCACCTGCACGGCATCGGTATGGACAGCCGCACCGCGCGCTTTGGCAATCCCGGCGATTTCCTTTACCGGCTGGATCACGCCGGTTTCATTGTTGACCATCATCACAGATACAAACGCCGGAGCCGGCTGCCGGGAAACCATTTCCTCAAACGCTACCAGATCAACAACGCCCTCCGGTGTTACCGGGATAAGCTCAGCCTCAGGCGCGGCCATCAACACGGAGGGATGCTCGATCGCAGAGACCAGAATGCGCTGTCCCGCATATGCCTTCAGAACCGTATTATTGGCTTCGGTCGCCCCGCTGTTGAATATAACCTGATCCGGCTTTGCGCCGACGAGCGCCGCAACCTTTCCGCGTGCGTGCTCGACATGTTTGCGCGCCATCTGCCCCGGCGCATGTACCGACGAGGCATTGAAGGGCTCGGCCATCAATTCGGCTACAAGCGAAGCAACCCCGGGTCTTGCCGGGGCTGTTGCGTTATAATCGAGATAAATTCGTTCTGACATGGCCCTGACCTGATATCCGGCCAGACCTTAGCGCTCTTTAGGACAGACTATCAAACATTTTCGCCGCCACGGAATTATCGCGCAGGCGCTGCTCGAGCACATCATCCAGCGAAACCTTGCGCATACAGGCATGCAGGACCTCCCCGATATGGGACCACAACGCCTGCGTCTGCGAGTTGCCGTAGTTATCCGGCGTATCGGACTGCGAGGGCCGTTTGGCCGGCACGCTGTCTTCGGCTGCATGCATGACATCGGAGATCAGGATATCCGCCGGATCCTTTGCCAGCATATAACCGCCGCCCGGACCCCTGTGGCTTTTGACAAGCCCGCTGCGCCGCAATCCTGCGAAAAGCTGCTCCAGATATGAAAGCGAGATATTCCCCCGTTCGGAAATCTCGGATAGCGGAACGGGACGGCTCTGGCCCTTTTGCGCCAGTTCCACCATCGCCATAACCGCGTAACGCCCACGCGTGGTGAGCTTTAATTGACCTTTTGCACTCATGTTTTTTGACCACCTTGTCGTTAAACGCAACCTTAGCGGTACTTATCGTTTTATTAGTTTTATCATATATAGAACAAACAAGACGTAACAAGCCCTAAATGCCACTTTAAAGCAAAAACCGTAAAAAAAGTATATATAAACATTGCAAAAATAAGGGCCAGATCCGCCCAAAACATCATTATCCACATATTTTTCAATGCGTTATAATAATTTCATAGACAGGCTCAATCATTTGCGATATATACTCGTGCCTGTCCGGCTGCCCTTAGTGGGTTCCAAATATATGAAGGGGTTAGCCATACGGACCGCCTGTTCTTTTGTAATACGGGAGACTATATGCCAGAAGTAATCTTTAACGGGCCAGCCGGTCGGCTGGAAGGGCGTTATACGCACGCCAAAACACCCAACGCACCTTTAGCCCTTATCCTGCATCCGCATCCGGAGCAGGGCGGGACCATGAACAACAAAATCACTTTCACGTTGTTCCAGACATTTGTTTCAAGAGGCTTTTCCACGCTGAGATTCAATTTCCGCGGCGTCGGACGCTCGCAGGGCGTTTTCGACCGCGGCGAAGGCGAGTTGAGCGATGCCGCCGCAGCGCTTGACTGGATGCAGGAATTAAACCCGAACGCCCCTTACGTCTGGGCTGCCGGATTTTCCTTCGGTGCCTGGATCAGCATGCAGCTTCTGATGCGCCGCCCGGAAATCCAGGGCTTTATCTCCGTAGCGCCCCCGGCTAACCATTACGATTTCAGCTTCCTCGCCCCCTGCCCGACCTCGGGCCTGATCATTCAGGGCGGCCGCGACGATATCGTTCCGGAAAACTCGGTTGAAAAGCTGGTGCAAAAACTGCGTATGCAGCGCGGCATCGAGATCGATTACCGCGTTCTGGACGGCACCAACCACTTCTTCCACAACAGGATCGAAGATCTCGCCACAAACGTTCACGATCACCTGAACAAGGCCGGCGGCGGACGCGAAATCCCGGTCGAACTGGACGAAGCGGCGTAACGGAAAGCAGCAATATATTAGAAGTTTGAAGGCCGCTTTTACGCGGCCTTTTCTTTGCCGCCTGCCGCTTCCAGAACTTCCTCGACATGACCCGGCACCTTGACCTTGCGCCAGACCTGCACGATTTTGCCTTCTTCGTCGATCAGGAAAGTGGAACGGTCGATGCCCATATATTTTTTGCCGTACATGCTTTTTTCCACCCAGACGCCGTAGCTTTCGCAAACCTCACCGTTCTCATCCGAGGCTAGCGGAAAGTTGAGATCGTACTTGGTCTTGAATTTGTCGTGCTTTGCCACAGAGTCTTTGGAAATACCGATAATTTTGGCATCAACGCCTTCAAACGCAGGCAGGTTATCCCGGAACGAACAGGACTCTGTCGTACAGCCGGGCGTATCGTCCTTGGGATAAAAATAAATAACCACCTTGCTGCCGCGCAGGCTTGAGAGCGTAATCTCTCCGCCGCCATCCGTCGGAAGCGTAAAATCGGGTGCAACGTCTCCGGTTGAAAGTCCTGACATGATATATTTCCTTTTCTGTTGGCCTGCGAACGAATAGAAATGAACTGGCAGATATACACGGAAAGTCAAGAGGCCCGCTTTGCCAAAGAAAATGCCAAAGAAAACAAAGACCGGAAAACCCCCGGCGCAAAAGAAAACAGCCTGGACGTTTTGCAGGCGTACCGGCCTGGTGTGTTTCGAATTAACAGCAGTCTTTGTTTTTTTGTTGTTGCTGGTGGCTGGCCTGTTTGTCTGGCGACTGACATCGGGCCCTGTTGATGTCGGCTTTACCCGCGAATATATCGAGCAGGCCCTGCATGATCCCGCGCGGGATGTCTCCGTAAAGGTCGAACAGGTCGTTCTCGAATGGCCGGAGCTGGACAGCCCCCTCCTGCTCGGCCTGAAAGATGTACGGATCGTCCAGGCGGGGCGTAAGGATATCATGTCGGTCGATGAGGTCGGCCTCAGCCTTTCGATCGGTCACCTCCTGATCGGCCAAATCAAGCCGCATGCGATTATCGTCCGCAAGCCGTCGCTGCGCCTAATCCGCAGGGAAAACAACAATATTAGTCTCGGCTTTGAAGAACATGTTTTTGAACAACCGGACGAACAGGACAAAGAAGAACCGGAAGCGGATGCAGGGCAGCAGGTTGCCGATATCCTGAACCGCCTGTCCAATCCGGACCGGACCGCAGGCGGACCGCTCTCGGAACTGGAAAGCGTCGAGATCGAAAGCGCCAGCCTGATGATCGAAGATCATGCCGGCGGCATCTCATGGTTCCTGCCGCAGGTTGATTTTGACCTGATCAGTGATGAAAAAGGTCTGGATGCGTTGCTGGAACTGGAAGTGCCGGGCGGCCGCAAAAAAGCCTCTCTCAACGCCAAGCTCGAATTTGACCGCAGAAAACAGAATCTGGCCTTTGTCGCCGATATAGAAGATCTCGACCCGCGTATTTTCTCCCGTAAATTTGAAGCGATGGAGTGGGCGAAAAACCAGGACTTTCTGATCGATCTTCACGCACAGGCCAATGTCTCGGCAACGCTGGATATAGAGTCGGCTCATATCTCCACGGAATCCCGTAACGGAACCTTCTTCTTGCCGGACCTCTATACGGGACCCCGGAAATTTGAAAAAATTGCGCTGGATGCCTCTTATGACGGCAGGACAATCAACATAGAGAAAGCATCGGTAAAACTGGGCGGTATAGGCATTAACGCCAGAACGACAATATCCCTCGAAGAAGATACCATCACCGCCCCCCTCGCCATCACAATCCCTGAAATGGAAACAGACAAGATCCCGGCCGTATTTCCGGACAAGCTGACGGATTCCGACGGGCATAAATGGCTGGTACAGCGATCAAGCAGCGGACGATTCCATGATCTGGAAATTCTTCTCAATCTGGCCGTCGAAAAGGAAAGCCAGGAAGTTGATTTGCGCGATCTCACCGCCACGTTTCATTTCGACAAGGTAACCATCGATTACCAGAAACCAATGATGCCCGCCGAGGATACGACCGGAAGCGGGCGCTTCAGCTACACGGAAAACCGTCTGGTCATTGAAGGCCGAAGTGCCCGCGTTGGAAACCTCACCGGCAAAAACATTCACCTAGACTTTAAGGACATCATGACGGTTGGCGGCGGCGTCGCCGATATTCATGCCGATGTCACCGGTCCGTTTTCATCCGCGCTGGATTATGTTTCGCGTGAGCCGATCGGACTGGGAGACGTTCTGGGCGTCTCGACCGACAAGGTAAAAGGCAATGTCGATCTCAAGGTCCATATCAATTTCCCGACGGTGAAAGACCTGCCCAAGGAAAAGGTGAAAGTGAAAGTCACCGGAAAGCTTTACGATGTCCTGCTGCCCGGCGTGGTCAGCGGCCTTGATATCAGCGGCGGGCCTTATGATCTTGTCGTCGAGGACGGCGCATTCGACGTTAAGGGCAGCGGGCGCCTCAGTGGACGGGATGTCACCTTCACCTGGAAACAGTATCTGAACAGCGAAGGAAAAGAATTCTCCAGTCGGGTGAACGCCTCTCTGGTCGCCGACAAAGCCCTGCGCGATCATTTCGGCGCCGGACTGGAAGAATATCTGAGCGGCTCCCTGCCTGTTGACCTTATCTACACCGAGTTTGGCAACGGCAAAGCCAATATCGGGATCAAGGCGGACCTGAAACCCGTCACCGTTATGTTCGAACCGCTGGCATTCTCAAAACCGCCCGGACTGGACGGCAAGGCAAGCGTCACCGTCTTTCTTAAAAACGGCAACGTGGAAGAAATCGTGGGCCTTACAATCAACGCGCAGGACCTCGCCCTTGAACAGGGCCGCTTCATTTTCGGGCCGCTCCTTGGCAAAAACGACGTGCGCAAGGGTGAGATCAAAAAACTGCGAATGGGTGAAAACGATTTCACCGCTGAGTTTGAGCGGACTTTCGATGGCACCCTGAAACTCTCGATCAAAGGCGATTTTCTCGACGCCCGGCCTTTCCTGAAAGAAAAAGAGGAAAAGCAGGAGAAGGAAGACATGCCGGTAGTGGTTTCCGCAGAAGTTAATCGCATGCGCACCCATCCGGCGCGCATGGTAACAAACGTCAAGCTCTATGTGGAAACCTCAAAAACCGGTGACGTTACCCAACTTGAAATGGACGCCATTGCCGGCAAGGGCGATATTTACCTGCGCTACAAGCCCGACAAAACAACCGGGCAACGCACCTTTCATCTGGAAGCAGGCGACGCCGGCGCAACGCTTAAAGCCTTTGATATTTATGATAAAATAGAGGGCGGCACACTGGTCATCTACGGCGAGCCGATCGGTGATTTTATGCTCTCCGGCGACCTCACCGGCACGGTTCAGCTCAGTGATTTCAAGGTCGTGGCCGCGCCGGGTCTGGCCCAGCTTTTAAGCGCCATGAGCCTGCCCGGTGTTCTCCAACTTTTAAACAATGAAGGCGTTGTTTTTACCCGCATGGAGGCAGGCTTCGACTGGCTCACCCGTCCGCAGGGCAGCATCCTCGTCTTCAAGGATGGCCGCACTTCAGGCAACGCGCTTGGCCTTACCTTTGATGGTGTCATTGACCGCGCTACTAATAAAATTGATGTATCAGGCACCATTGTCCCTATTTCCGGCCTCAACACCTTTGTGAGCAATATTCCACTGATCGGTGACATTCTAGCAGGCGGGCCCGGCGGCGCCATCATCGCTGCAACCTATACGATTAAGGGCGATGTAAAAACACCAGCCATCACGGTCAACCCACTGGCTGCCCTCACTCCGGGAATTTTACGGCGAATATTGTTTGAATAAGTCCCTCGCAAAACCGTCACCCCCGCGAAGGCGGGGGTCCGGTCAAGTTTCAACAAGCGGGATAACCGACAAATGCCCGGATGCCCGCCTCCGCGGGCATGACGCTATCCTTTGACAATTTTAAGCACTCCTCTTTTCTTTTTACCTTTGCTAACAATAACCTCCTCGCCTTCTCTCAAACCAAGCATATGCGGTGTAGATTCATAATTCGTAATGGCTCTTCTTTTCCCATTTTTAATAACGAAAACACCACCTTGGTCCGAAAGTTTCCTAAATTCAGTTTTTGAGGTTACTAAATCAAGCCCAATAAAAATATCCATAAACCGAGTGTCTACAGCACTAGAAATATGAGGAAGAGAATCTCCAACACCGCCCTGTTCGAAAACCTTCTGGGCGGTTTCCTGAGCCTCTCTGGCGGCCTGTTCCCCGTGGCAAAGTTTCGTTGCCTCGAAGGCCAGAACCTTCTTGGCTTCATTGATCTCCTGCCCTTCAAGCGCTTCGAGTTTTTCGATTTCCTCAATCGGCAGCACGGTAAAACGGCGCAGCAGCGTGCCGACCATGACGTCATCCGCATTGCGCCACCACTGGTAATAATCGTACGGGGAGAGCATATCGGCGTTGAGCCACACAGCCCCGCTTTCCGTCTTGCCCATCTTGCGCCCGTCCGGCGTGGTCAACAGCGGAGCGGTCAGAACAAACAGCTGCGCCTGATCGACCTTGTGCGTCAGATCGACACCGTTAATCATGTTGCCCCACTGGTCCGAGCCGCCCATCTGCAAAATGGTGCCGTAACGCCGGTACAACTCGAGAAAATCATATCCCTGCATGACCATGTAGTTGAATTCGAGCAGAGAAAGCGGGCTTTCGCGCTCCAGCCTTGACTTGACCGAATCGAAGGACAGCATCCGGTTCACCGTGAAATGCCGCCCGTAATCGCGCAGGAACTCCAGATAATTGAGGCCCGCCAGCCAGTCATTGTTATTGACCATCAGCGCATCGCCCGGCCCCCCATCGTTACCATCGCCATAGGTCAGGAACTGCTTGAAGCAGGTGCGTTTGATATGCTCGATATTGTTTTCAATCGTTTCATCGTCCAGCAGCTTGCGCTGTTCGTCCTTGAAAGACGGATCGCCGATCTTGGACGTACCACCACCCATCAGCGTCACCGGCTTATGGCCGCATTGCTGGAACCAGTAGAGCATCATAATCCCGGTCAGGTTGCCGACATGAAGGGATTGCGCCGTCGCGTCAAACCCGATATAGGCGCTTTGCACCCCCTCGCAGAGTTTTTTATCGAGAGAATCGAAATCCGAGCACTGGTGAATGAACCCGCGCTGTTGTAGGATATTGAGAAATTCTGATTTGTAATCCGTCATAGCGCTTATCTGTATAAGCATGAAGCAAAAGAAAGTCTATACCGCCATTGGCCTTATGTCCGGCACGTCCATGGACGGCATTGATGCCGCCCTGATCCGGACGGACGGCGGCATGATGGTCGAACCGCTGGAATTTACGATTCTGCCCTACGATCCGGATGTCACGCTGGCGCTGCGCGAGAATTTGGGCCGGAAAAGTGATCCGCTGGGCGAACTGGAAGAGCTGGAACGTGCGGTCACCCTTGCCCAGGCTGACGTCGTACGCGAACTGATGTCAAAGGCCGATCTTTTCCCTCGTGATATAGATGTTATCGGCTTTCACGGCCAGACCATCACACATGGCCCGGCGGAAGGATTTACCTGGCAACTGGGTGATGGCGCACTGATGGCTCATGAGCTTGGCATCCCGGTCGTCAATGATTTCCGCGGAGCCGATATGCGCGCAGGCGGACAGGGCGCACCGCTCGTTCCGCTTTACCACAGCGCCCTTGTCGCCGGAGAAAAACTGCCCCGCCCTGTCGCCGTCCTGAATATCGGCGGCGTGGCCAATGTCACATGGATCGGACACAGGCAGAACGATATCATCGCCTTTGATACCGGCCCCGGAAACGCCCTGCTCGACGATTTTATCAGGGAGCGGACAAGCGATATCTGCGATACGGACGGCGCGCTTGCCATGCAGGGCCAGATTCACCAGGACTTCCTGCTGCGCTGGCTCGGCAACCCGTATTTTAACATGCCGCCGCCAAAATCCCTGGACCGCAATGATTTCTACGACGGGGACACCAAAGCCCTCGGCAATGCCGATGGCGCGGCAACACTGACCGCCTTTACGATTTATGCCGTCGAAAAAGCCATGAAATATTTCCCGGCACCGCCCAGGGAATGGCTGGTTAGCGGCGGCGGACGCCTTAATCCTGCTATTATGAACGGCCTGCAGGATATTCTGCGCGTACCGGTCCGCCCTGTCGACGAGCTTGCCTGGAACGGCGACCTTCTGGAAGCCGAAGCCTTTGCGTATCTGGCTGTGCGTTCCAGAAAACGTTTGCCGCTTTCCCTGCCGACAACAACCGGCGTTCCGGCCCCAACAACCGGGGGGCAGCTCTATCTGCCCTGACACGTTGGAAATGACAAAGATTATTTCAGCAAATGACCGGTCAATAAGGGACGCAGCGGAAATTCTCCGCAGTGGCGGGCTGGTCGCCTTTCCGACGGAAACCGTTTACGGGCTGGGCGGCAATGCGCTGGACGGAAAAGCCGTTGCAAAAATTTTTGAGGCCAAGGGCCGCCCGCAATTTAATCCGCTCATCGTCCACCTGCCCGATGCCGCCTCTGCCGCTGCACTCGTTGAAATGAACGAACTGGCGCACCAGGCCGCAAACCGTTTCTGGCCCGGTCCGCTCACCATGATTTTACCAAGACGTGATGATTGCCCGGTCTCGGAACTGGCCAGCGCCGGCCTGCCGACACTGGCTGTGCGCATTCCCAGACACCCTGTCGCCCGAAAGCTCCTGACCGAAGCAGGCATCCCTGTCGCAGCGCCAAGCGCCAACAGCTCCGGATCCATCAGTCCAACCGCGCCGCAACATGTCGCCGCATCTCTGGGAGATTCCGTTGACATGATTCTGGCCGCAGGCCTTTGTGATGTCGGACTGGAGTCGACCGTGCTCGATCTAAGCGGCGATGAACCGCTCATCCTGCGTCCCGGTGCGATCACAGCCGAAGATCTGGAACCGGTTCTGGGCCGGCCGGTTTTATACGATTTCGGCGAACATGACCAGCCAAAATCACCCGGCCAGCTTTTGCGCCATTATGCTCCGTCCATACCGGTTCGCCTGAATGCCGTTGATCTGGAACCGGGGGAAGCCCTGCTGGCTTTCGGCTCCATAAAATTCATGGGGATCAAAAGCGGCGGAGCAGCCAAAGATCTTCCGGGTAACAAAATCCGTAGTCTTTCCGAATCCGGCGATCTGCATGAAGCGGCGGCCAATCTCTTTGCCATGCTCCACGCCCTCGACCAGCCGGAAAACAAGGGAATTGCCGTGATGAACATCCCGGATCAGGGCCTTGGAATAGCCATCAATGACCGGCTGAAAAGAGCCGCGCATCAGGCATAAAGCAAAATCAGGAAAAATATCATGAACAAAAAAATTGAAATCCGCGAAAGCTCTCCGGAAGACAGACAAGAACTTGAAAATCTCTATCCGGCAGCATTCCCTGAAGAGGATCTGGTACCACTCCTGCGCGCGTTGCTGGATAGAAAGGATGACGTTCTCTCGCTTGTTGCAATCTGCAATGAAGCATTGGCGGGCCATATCATATTCACGATATGCGGCATTGACGGAAGCACTGAGAAAGTCTGTCTTTTGGGGCCCATAGCCGTTGCCCCCGGCAGACAAAGACAGGGTATCGGCAGCGCCCTCATTGAGGAAGGATTTGCCCGGATGAAACGCGAAGGAATAAAGCAGGCTCATGTGCTTGGCGACCCGGCATATTATGGCCGCTTCGACTTTGAACCTGACGGGAAGGTCACACCGCCTTACGATTTGCCGCCGGAATGGCAAACCGCCTGGCAGGCCCTTGATCTGCATGGCGGCAAAGCTGATCTTGCAGGTAAATTATCCGTACCGGAACCCTGGGATCACAAAGCACTATGGGCGCCATGATCCAGATCGTACCGTCAGATCCCTTATCTTAGTGAAGCTTGTCGCGCTCGACCTCGCCCTCAGGCGTGGCTGGCGGCACGGCATCCGGAATAAACTCTTTTGCCTTCGCCGGAGCTTTCGTCGGCGCTGCAGGAATTGGGGGCGGCTCTGCCGAAAAGGCCTCCTCCGCCGGGGATGCGGGAGGCAGCGGATCGGCCTCGTTCACAGCCTTAACAGCAAGAGGTTCCTTTTCAGGCTCCTGCTTCGACGATGGTGGAGCAGACGGCTGGCTTGCACCCATCGCACACAAGGATGATTTTTGCGTATCCGTCAGGATATTGCCGAACATATCGGCAATCATGGTGCCGACCACTTCAGGAATCTTAACCTGATCGGGCAGGAAACCCTGCGGCACATCAATTGTAATCCGTTTTTTCCCTTCGACGTCAGCAAGACCGGCCTCGATCGCATGTGCGTTTTCATCGATAAGAACCAAAAGATCGCAGATATGTGTCGCTTCTTCGCCAAAATGCAACAGCGCCTTATTGTCCGGATCTTCGGTAATTCCGTAATTTGTGCCAAGCACATGGTTCAAACGCGCCGCATCGTCAAGCAAGGCATCCTTCAGCTTTGACAGCGTTTCGTCCAGCAGCCCGCCGACCAGACAGTTTTTCTTGAGTTGTTGGTAGAACATACCAGGATCCTTTCAAACTTAAATGGCACCCACTTCTTAAGTATAAGAAAAAAGTGAACATTGAGTAAAAATTAGCCCTTTTCTGACCGCCGCAGACAGCTTCACGCCTTGATTCCACAAAAAACAGCATTATATAATGTAACTATAGCGGCGCTGCATGGTGCGGGCCGCGTATGACATAGCAACTTGCTCAACGGAGGAGTAGCGATGAATACGACAAGACTGTCTGTCTTTGACAGCCCGTTATTTCTGGGCTTTGACCACTTCGAAAAAACTTTCGACCGTATGAGGAAAGCCGCCAGTGACGGCTATCCCCCTTATAACATTGAACAAACCGGTGAAAATGGCCTGCGAATCACGCTGGCTGTTGCCGGTTTCACTATGGACGATCTCGATATTGAGCTGGAAAACAACCAGTTGACTGTTCGCGGTCGCCAGCAGGACGATGAAGAAAAAATCTACCTGCACCGGGGCATTGCCGCCCGCCAGTTCCAGCGCTCATTCGTGTTGGCTGATGGCATAGAAGTCCGGGAAGCCTATCTGGATAACGGTTTGCTGCATATCGATATGGAGCGGGTCGAACCGGAATCAAGCGCCCGCAAAATCGCCATCTCGGGACCCTCGCCAAAAAAGAACGGTGGTTCTCATCCAAAGGCCATCGGCGTCGAGAAGACGGGCGAATAAGGCTTAATAGGCTGCAATTTAGAGACTTTTTAGGATTTCTTAAACCCAAATTAGCCTCTTTCGGTCAATAATGGTAGGATGGGAACCATGATGGAAAAAGACGTATCTCCCGGCGACGTACTGAAGAGCCTGTCCACACAGGATTTTCTCGGCTTTGGCGTACAGAATGTCGCCTATGTGCGGCAGGTAAAGGTGGATGAAAAAACGGCCTGGTCCATTCACGCTGCGGACGGAACACCGCTCTCGGTGATGGATGATCTGGAGGTCGCTCTGGCGCTGATCCGGCATAATGAGCTGGAGCCGGTTACGGTCCACTAAAACCTTTCAGCCATAACGCAAATAAAAAAGAAGCCGGAACTGTCCGGCTTCTTGTTTTCCCCCGAATAACATCAGAACTTATGCTGCCAGCATCCGGTTTTCCGGCTCCGTAAGGAGCGCCCTGACCGCATCCGCATCGTCTGTCGTCCGCAGGCAGTCGCAAAACTCGCGATCCCGGAACAGCCGGGAAATTCTTGAAAGCCGGCGCAAATGATAGGGGCCGTCTTTTTCCGGCGAAAGTACGACACAAACCAGATCGACGAATTCCCCATCGACAGACTGGAAATCGATTTTCATTCCAAGCCGGGCAAATGCCGTATAGGGCCGCTCAAGACCCCGCAACTTGAGGTGTGGAATGGCAACGCCGTCACCGATTCCCGAAGGCGCCCGTCTTTCAAAATCAAGAAGCCTGTCCAGCAAATCTCTTTCGCAAATCCCGAGACGATCTGCCATATGTTGTGAGAGCATCTGAAACACCTGCTTCTTGCTGCCGACCTTAATGTCCGGCAGCACATCATCAATACGAATCTGGGTGTTAAAAATCTGCAAGGCCCTTTCCCCACACGCTGGTTTACGGTTACTTAAATAACCTTTCCTGCGAACGATTTCTACTTTTTTTGACCGGAAATCAACAAAAAAGGACTTCCTAAATTAGGAAATCCTTCTTTAAATTGAAATACTTAGGAAAATACTATGTAAAACTTGGGCTCTAACCAACCGCTCCTGATTCCGCCTCGGCAGGATCGATCCAGCCGACATTTCCATCCGAACGGCGATAAACCATATTAAGGCCTTTATGCTTGGCGTTGCGGAACAAAAGTGCCGATTGCCCCGCAAGATCCATTCGCATAACAGCTTCGGAAACGCTCAGCGTTTCGATATTCGTTGCAATTTCTGCAACGATGACCGGGTCGTCGCCCTGAGGAACATCATCATTGCTGTGATCTTCCTCTTCCGGATTTGCAGCCAGCGTATAATCAACGGCCTTGATCATCTCGATTTCCTGCTCTTCATCAAGACGCTCATGGTGATCGCGCAGGCGGCGCTTGTAACGGCGAAGCTGCTTGGCGATTTTCTCGGCCGACGCATCGAACGCCCCATACGGATCGCCCGCCGTCTCATCGGACAGGACCATAATGTTCTTGCCGACACGGATCGAGATATGCGTCCTGAATACGCCGTGCCCGTGCCCTTCCTTGGAAAAGGTTACGGTCGCATCAATGGCCCGGTTGAAATATTTCTGGTTAATGTCCTCAAGCTTTTCCGTGACATGGGTACGCAGCGCATCCCCTACATCCATCTGCTTGCCTTGAACGGTCAGTTGCATCGTTAAGCGCTCATCTTTCGTTGTTTTCAAGCGAGCTTTGTAACGCTTTCCACGGCGTGTGGCAAGGGTTTGAAAGCTGTTTTTAGATTATTCCGGCAGTCCATAGTGCCGCACAGGACGCAGAAAGGCGCCGGGATACTCGCCCTCATAAGGCTTCATAATCCGGTCATAGGCACTTTCTTTCTGTGCCAGAGCCGTTTCAGTAAAAGCTGTAAATGCAAGGAAGGAACAGGCAATCAGAATGAAACCGCGCATGAAAACTCTCCAAAATATATGAACGGGCAAATTACAGACCATTCAGATACCAAGAAAGGGGCAGTTAACCAAGATTCTTTTTCTGCTTGCGCCGTTGCACCGAGGACGGAATGTGCATTGCCTCGCGGTATTTGGCGACTGTGCGGCGGGCAATGTCGATGCCCCCTTCGGTCAGCAACTCAACGATTTTATCGTCGGACAGGATTTTTTTCGGGTCTTCCGCGTCGATCAGCGTCTTGATCTTCGCCTTGATGGCTTCCGCAGAATGGGCAATGCCGTCATGGCCGGTCAGTGCCGTCGAAAAGAAATATTTCAACTCGAAAATCCCGCGCGGCGTGCCGATATATTTGCCCGTCGTCACACGTGAAACCGTGCTTTCATGCATCTCGATTTCCTCGGCAATATCCTTGAGGGTAAGCGGCTTTAAGTATTCGATCCCGAAGAGAAAGAAAGCGTCCTGATGCTCGACCAGCGCGCCCGCAACCTTCAATATCGTCTGCGCCCGCTGATCCAACGCCCGGATCAGCCAGTTGGCCGAGGAAAGCTGCGATTCCAGATACTGCTTGTCCTTCTTCTCCTTCGCCTGCCGGGAAATTTCGACATAGTATTCCTGATTAACCAGTACCTTCGGCAGCGTTTCGTTGTTCAGCTCCACCCGCCAGCCGCCGCCGACATTCTTGGGCAGCGCCTTCATCACCACATCAGGCACAACGGTCTGAACGACGAAATGCTCGAAATTGCCTGCCGGACGCGGGTTAAGGGTACGGATTTCCTCGACCATGTCAGCCAGATACGTATCGTTCACCCCGCATTTTTCCGCCAGCGCCTTGTGATCGTGATCGGCCAGCAGGTCGAGATTTTCCAGCAGCGCCTGCATCGGCGCATCCAGCTTGCCAAGGTCGTCGAGCTGCAATGAAAGACATTCCGACAGGTCACGCGCGAAAATTCCGGTCGGATCGAATTTCTTCATGGTGCCGAGCAGGCGCTCGATCCGCTCCTCCGAACAGGCCAGCCGCCCGGCCAGTTCCTTCTGGTCGTGACGCAGGTAACCCGTTTCGTCAATCTGGTCGATCAGCAGCGCCCCGATCATCCGGTCGCGCGGGTCATCAAATTCCATGTGAAGCTGTTCGAGAAGATGTTCCCGCAGCGTCTCCGGCCGGCTCATCCGGTTCTCGAAACTCTCATCGAGATTTTCAAACGTCCGGCTACCCCCGGCCCCGACCTGCGCCGTGCCGGGATCGAAATCGCCCTGCGGCGCGGATTCATTGCCGGTCCAGCTCTCGTCGAATTCCTCCTGAATTTCATCGCGGGCATCGTCCGCACTTTCCGCGCTCTCGGCAGGCTCCTCCGCATCCGCCTTTTCCAGCAGCGGATTTTGCGCCAGCTCCTCCTCCACAAACTCGGCCAGCTCCATATTATTGAGCTGCAACAGCTTGATCGCCTGTTGCAGTTGCGGGGTCATGACAAGTTGCTGGGACTGCCTCAGATCAAGGCGCTGGGAGATCTTGTTCATGGAAGCGATTGTAGCACGAGCGAAAAAGGATTACAGCGAAAACCCTTCGCCCAGATAAACCCGCCTCACATCCTCATGGGCGACGATGTCATCAGGCGTGCCTTCCATCAGAACCCGCCCGTCGTGGAGGATATAGGCACGGTCGACGATCTCGAGACAGTCGCGGACATTGTGGTCGGTGATGAGGACGCCGATGCCTTTGTCTTTGAGATGAGAAATAAGCGTACGGATATCGCCCACGGCAATCGGGTCGATCCCGGCGAGCGGCTCGTCCAGCAGGATGAAATCGGGGCGGCTGGCCAGCGCGCGGGCAATCTCGACGCGGCGGCGCTCCCCGCCCGACAGGGCCAGCGAGGGCGTACGGCGCAAATGGCCGATGGAAAACTCTGCGAGCAAATCCTCGAGCATTAATTCCTGATCTTCGCGGGACAGCTCCTGCGCCTGCAAAACAGCCCGCAGATTGTCTTCCACGGACAGACCCCGGAAAATCGAGGATTCCTGTGGCAGGTAACCGATACCAAGGCGCGCCCTGCGGTACATCGGCAAGCCCGTAATATCCTGCCCGTCGAGCATAATATAACCGCTGTCCGCCCCGATCAGCCCGGTCATGATATAAAAACAGGTGGTCTTCCCGGCCCCGTTCGGCCCCAGCAGCGCCACGGCCTCCCCGCGCTGCATCGACAGCGATACATCGCGCAGCACCGGACGCTTTTTATAGCTCTTCGACAGGTGCTCGGCGGTCAGTCCCTTGGGAACGGCGCTCAGTCTTGGATTAGGCATAGTTTGTTATTTAGGGCGAAGTACTCTTTGTCAAGGCCAAGCGTACATCAGATACGATGAAAAATCCATAATAGCCCGCCAAACCTTACTGATTTTTCTTCTCGCTACCCGGATAAAACACCCCGCGTACGCGCCCGTCGCCACCTTGGGTGATGGTACCGGAACCGCCGAACATTTTGCTGATATTGGTGGTGAGATTGACTTCCGCGCGCTGGCCTTCAAGAACATTGTCGCCGCGGCGGATTTTAACATTTCCGTTCAGCTCCGCGATATTACTAGACGCGCGGTATATGCCCCGGTCCCCGGTCAGAACCTCGGTTCTGGTGGTAATTACGACATGGCCGGTGGCAACGATGGTCTTGAGCTTACGCTCTCCTTGCGCATTTTCCTGAAACGTCGCGGTAATGGTATCGGCCTCAAGCGTATCCTGCGGACGGATCACTCTCGCTCCGCCAATCGCTTTGAGGCGCCCGTCGGCGATCCAGTATTCAAAGCTCTCGCGCGCCGTAACGGTCTGCTCCGGGCTGACCATTTTAAGGGCCTCACCCGTCATCACCGCCACACCCCGGTCGAGATCATAGACCGCGCGATCGCCGTAGGCTGTGTTGGTTTCGGATTTGACAATCACATTGCCGGCGGACGTCAGGCGCCAGATCTCGGTGCTGTTCTCATTCGTTTCGCGGTAATCGGCGGTCAGGATGTCACCCGCAATGGACACATCTCCCTGCTCGGCCAGCGCGTTACCCTTGGCGATAAACTGGTTATCTTCCCGGTGCCATTCCAGCGTTTCATCCGCCGTCACCTCAAGAGGCACGTTGCGGTCCGGGTTGAGCGGTGCACTTTGCTGGGCTGCAACGGGAAGCGCGAACAGCAAAAAAGCAAATAAAACCGGAACAATGCGTATTGTCATGCCCATACTCTTACAACCCCTCCAGCGCCCGGATCAAGACAACCTTTGCCGGGCCGGTAAAGATCAGGACGCCGTCTTCGGTCTGTGCCCGCATACCTGCGGCCTCAATGGTGCCTGCCGGGCCGTGTCCGTTCACCGGCACATCCGACCAGGCAACCTTGCGCGCAAGATCGACATGGAGCTTTTCCGTACGCATCTCATAGCCCCGGTCATGAAAAAGCTTCACATTGCCCTGTAAGACAAGCTTGCGCTTTTCCTGCATATAGGCGCCTTCCTTCGCTTCGGCGGCAACCCACGCGCCGTCCTTCAGCGTCATATCGGCCAGCGGCGCTTCCAGTATGACAAGGTCGTCGCGGAACTGGCTCTGAATTGCCCGTGAAGCGGTAATCGTAAATGGCTGCTCGTCATCGTCCTGGCTTTCAAAGCGCGGGCTTACAAGCTCGGTCTGGCCAGGCGTTGAGGTTACATCCACAGCCTCAACACTGACAGCGACATCCTTCATGTCCGGCCAGGCCACCAGAACCGCAAGAATGGCCAGCGCCGCCATCGGCAGCAAAAAACGCATCCAGCGCACAAAACGCGTATAGGAAAGGCCGCCGCCCCTGCGGGGGGTTTGCGTTGAAATACCGGCCAGCCGCTCCCGCCTGCCGGAATCTTCAGGAAACGTCATGTCAGGGCCATCGGTCATCTGAGCCCCTTGCCTTTGTTTCAGGAAAGTCCTGCCTGCAGGCAATCCTGCAGGCGGATCAGGCCGGCCAGTTTTCCGGCTTCATCAACCACGATCAAACTTGTCAGATATTGCCCCGGCGTCCGGGTCATAACATTGACCGCCTCCACGGCCAGAGAATTTGCAGCAATGGTACGGGGTGACGCACTCATAATCTCTGTGACAGGTTTTTGCAGCAAATCCGGGCTCATATGCCGCTTGAGGTCTCCATCGGTGACAATTCCCTGCAGGTTTTTATCACCATCGACAATAATCACCGCCCCAAGATTCTTTTCTGTCAGGACGAGGATTGCCTCATCCATTTTCGCAGAGCGCAAAGCAAGCGGCAAATCGTCCAGCCCGTGCATGACATCCGCAACGCTCATTAGCATCTGCCCAAGCTTTCCGCCCGGATGAAAAACCTTGTACTGCTCTGGCGTCAGCCCTTTTCGCTCCAGCAGTGCCACGGCCAGCGCATCGCCGAGTGCAATCATCATAGTCGTCGAGGTTGTCGGCGCCAGACCGTTCGGGCAGGCTTCCGGCACTTTGGGCAGGATAAGCTTTATATCTGCGTGTTTGGCCAGCGTACTTTCCTCATTGCTGGTCATGGCAATCAGGGTCAGGCCGTAGCGGCGCGTATAATGAATGAGATCGGACAACTCGCTGTTCTCGCCGGAATTGGAAAGCATCAGCACAACATCGTCCTTGGTAATCATGCCGAGATCGCCGTGGCTGGCCTCTCCCGGATGCACAAAGAAGGACGGCGTGCCGGTCGAGGACATGGTTGCCGCAAGTTTATGCGCGATATGTCCGCTCTTTCCCATACCGGAAATGATCAGGCGCCCGGACGCGCCTTCACGGATTTTCATGCTGTGAACAGCCTCAACAGCTTCCGAAAACCGGTTATCAAGTGCCGCTGCCAGTCTTTGCAAACCAAGCGCTTCTGTTTCCAGAACGCGCGCAGCGCTCTGCAAATCGGGATTGTTACTTGTTTTTTTCCGGCTCATTGCGTTCATGAATGGGCAAAAATATCGGTGTCGTCCCAGCCGATCAGGTCAAGCTCCGCACGGGCCGGAAGAAAATCAAAACATTGCTGTGCCAGATCCGTCCGCCCTTCGCGCGCCAGCATCACATCAAGCTTTTCCTTCAGATCATGCAAGTGATACACGTCACTGGCAGCATATTTTTTCTGATCATCGGTCAGATCATCCGCGCCCCAGTCCGAAGACTGCTGCTGTTTGTTCAGGTCGAAGCCAAGAAGTTCCTTGCAGTTGTCGCGCAGGCCGTGCTTGTCCGTATAGGTACGGGAAAGCTTCGAAGCAATCTTGGTGCAGTAAACAGGCTTACAGATAAGCCCCAGATAGGCCTGCAACACGGCAATATCAAAGCGTGCAAAATGAAAGATCTTCAGAACATCCGGATCAGTCAGCAACGCGCACAGGTTCGGCGCATTAATCCCTGTCTGCGGAATCTGGACCAGATGCGCCGCGCCGTCGCCCGAAGAAAGCTGAACCAGACAAAGCCTGTCACGGATCGGATTCAGCCCCATCGTCTCGGTGTCGACAGCCACACTCTGCCCGAATGTGAGCCCGTCCGGTAAGTCGCCTTTGTGAAGATGAATGGTCATACGGAAAACCGTTGTTCGTTTTTTAGCTCGGCTGGCTTGCCGGGCCGTAGCAGCAACATGCCCGCCTACGCATCTTTGATGCTTCGGCGTGACAGCCTTCTCACTAAGTTCGCAACGCTCACTAAGCTGCGAAGGCTGGTGCCCAAGAGAGGACTCGAACCTCCACTCCCATACGAGAACTAGCACCTGAAGCTAGCGCGTCTACCAATTCCGCCACTTGGGCCTGCGGACTTTTTCAGTCATGCAATCAAACTTGCAGCGCAAACTATCTAAACCACACGCGGGGTGTTGTCAAACTTTGCAGACGCGAAAACAACCCGGAACGCTATTTTGGCCTTTCATTTTAAACTTTTTTCAAGGATCATGAGCGTTATGGGTTCTCAGATTATTAACCTTTAAGTATTATTAGTATCTGTACGAAGATTCTAAAGGACATGAAAAACATGAAAATCCTCGTCGTTGACCGTGACCGGCTCTCAACCCAGATGGTACGATCCAGGCTTGAAAGCAAGGGGCATCAGGTTTTTGAAGAAAGCGTCAAAAACGACGCCCTTGAAAAACTGAGCAAGGAAACATATGACTGCGTCTTTATCGACCCGGCCCCGCTGAACAATCCGCGGCCTGTTATTCTGGGTATTCGCCGGACCGTTTCCAATTACCCGTACATTGTTCTGATGTCTCACTCGAACTCGCGCGAGGAAGCTATCGCTGCCGGGACGAATGATGTCCTGAACAAACCGCTGGACGTTGAAGACCTGGACAAAAAGCTGGTGAACGGCCAGCGTCTTGTCAGCCTTGTCAAACGGATCGGCGACGAGTCCGAAGATTTCCCAAGCGCCGGCGGCGTAATTGCCAAATCCGCTTTTAACCAGCTTTTCCTTTCAGCCATCGACCGGGCCGACCGTTACGGCGAACGCTCTTATGTCGTTTTCATTTCGCTGAGCAACTACGGCCAGATCCTCGATCAGGACGGGCCTTATGCCGCCGATTATGCGGTTGCCAAAATGTCGCAATATCTCGTCAAGCTTCGCCGTCAGAGTGATATCATCGCCCAGACGGCCAAATACGAATACGCGCTGCTGCTGCAACGCCCGCAATATGAAACGGAGCCAATCGAAGCCGCCAACCGTTTTGCTGAATCCCTATCGCAGTATGATGATATCGTCTCGACAGGCTCAACTGATGTTGAGATGACGGTCTCCCTGATCGACGTTCCGGTCGGAGCCGAGCACATCAAGCACGTTATCGGTGCCCCCGCCAATGGGAGCGAAGAGGTTTCGCCTGTTGAAACAAAACAGGGCGAATAACAGCCGTAAATCTGAAAACCGCTTCCTGCGCCCGGATATATGGTCCGGAGCATTAGAAGTTGGAATATATCGGGAAAATCAGTAAACTGTGGATAACTGGTGCTTTCTGCGCAGATTCACTGTCCGGTATATCCACATATGTTTCTTCTAAAACGATTTTTTCATTTCGGGATATCCACAGCCCTCCTGATTCTATTCACAGGGGCGCTGCTTGCCTGTGATGCGGGTAACCGCAAAACGCTGATGGCCCTGGACATTCTCCCGCCTCCGGTACAGGAAAAAGCCAAAGAAGAGCCGGTCATCATCGACCTTATACAAAGGGAAACAGCACCGGCCGCCGAAACCAAACGAAAGGCCCACCCATCCCTGTTGAAATCCGGTCAACGACTCGGCGTTGCCGTTTACGGTGAGCCGGACCTTTCCGGCTGGTACCGGATAGAAGAGGACGGCACCATCGATATGCCTTTGGTTGAAACCATTCCTGTTGGCGACCTTTCATTGCAACAGGCCAGGGCACTGATTGAATCGCGGCTGGCCGACGGCTATCTCGTTCACCCGCATGTCATACTGGAAGTTCGAAACGACGAGGCCCGCAATGGGCCCTAAGGATAACACCGCAAACCGAAGACCAATACTGCGCCGGATTGCCCGAATCCTCTGGCGGCGCAAGAGCATGATTTTTTCCATCGTCCTGATCACAACGCTTCTGGCCTGGACAATTGCGTATTTTCTGCCTCTCCAATACACGGCCCGCGCTGTTATTCTGGTGGAAGAAACGGATGATGCTGCCTATTCCCTCCTGACAGGTTTGCAGCAAAGCGAAGATATAACCGGCGCTGAAACTGAACGGCTGAAATCCCGCCAACTGGCCGCGCGGGTCCTGGGATTGTTGCAAAATGCCGCCGCCAGACCCGGTGAGCCGTCCCCGCGCTTTCGTTCATTTAATCTTCAGTCCGAAGGCCTGGAACAAATTGAAGGTGAATATTCACAACCTGCCGTTTCGCAAACCCTTGATGCCCTTATCAAAAACCTGAACGTCCGTACACAACCGGACAAACAGACTGTCATTATTGAATTCACAGCCGGCAATCCGCAGGAAGCCGCCGATATTGCCAATATTTACGCCCATGCCTATCTGGAACAAAGACAAAGAAACCGCATGGAAATCGGTACGCGGGTGGAAAAACTTTTTGATATCGCCATCCGCACCCTGCGCGAACAGATCAGGCAATCGGAAGAAATTCTCTACGCACACCGTGCCCGTACGACCCTGCAAAAAGAGACCACGCCTTTGTTCGGACTAAAGCAAAAATACCTTTCATCGCTTTACGTCCAGCTGGCGCTGGCAGAAGCCAACCTCGCCGGAACGCAGGCAAAACTGGTGCAGCTAAACAAAGGTACCGCCAGATCTGATCCGGCGGTCCTCGATTCGCCTCTTATTCAGGCCCTCAAGAAAGAAGAATCCCGCCTCATCCGTAAGCTGGCCGGTCTGTCGACCCGCTACGGCGAAAAACACCCCCGGATGCTCGACGCGTATGCGGAACTGGAAGAAATCCGCACCTCGATCCGCAAGGAAACCGGAAAAATCGTGAAGAGCCTCAGGCAGGAAGCAATCGCCGGCCAAAACAAGGTTGACTCCCTTAAGTCTCTGATCGGCATACCTGACACGCAGGAAACCACAGAAGAGACAGAAGACACACAAACCACGGAAACACTGGATGCACTGGAACAGGAAATCAAAGTCGACCGCAGGATTTTGCTACGATTTCTTGAAACCTACAAGCTGCTGGACCGGGCCAAACTCATGCGCGGCCCCGGCGCGGAAATTATCTCTCCAGCCGCTGCTCCCTCCAAACCATCCTCTCCCGGCAGACACCGGATTGTCCTTTTTGCCGCAGCGCTTTCGCTTTGCTTCAGCTTCCTTCTGGTGTCTGTCCGCGAAACGATGGACAACACCCTGCGCACTGAAATGCAGATCGAGCAGGAAACAGGCTATCCCTGCCACGGCATGATCCCGGCCATCGAGGGGCTCAGCAAGATGGATCTGGCCGACTATATCCTGAGCAAGCCCTCCTCCAGCCTTGCCGAATCGATCCGCAGCCTGCGCACGGCCCTCAGGCTGCGCAACGGAGAAAGCAGCCCGAAAGTGATTACCGTCACGTCCTCCTTCCCCGGCGAAGGCAAAACAACGCTGGCCGGATGGATGGGCAGGCTGGCCGCCAAGTCAGGCGAAAAAATTATCCTGATCGACTGCGACCTGCGCCGCCCGAACGTACATAAAGTCTTCGGCAAGAAGAATGAAAAAAGTCTCGTCGACTACCTGACAGACCGCGCCAAACTCGAAGATGTCGTTTTGCAGGACGATCCGTCCGGCATGCATATGATCCTTGCCCAGTCCGCGCCAAACAGCGCATACGATCTTATTTCCTCCGCCAAGATGGAAAAGCTCATCGCCTCGCTGAGACAGGTCTATGATCTGGTTATTCTCGACTCGCCCGCCTGTCTTGCCGTCTCCGAGCCGCGCCTGCTGGCCACGCTTTCGGATGCCACGCTTTACGCCGTGTTCTGGAACAAGACCCCGCGTGAGAATGTCCGCGAAGGCGCGCGGCAATTTGCCGGATTTGATTACAAAAATCTGTCTTTTGTGCTCACAAATGTGGATGTTCGCCGCCATGCGCAATATGGCTATGGCGATACCGCCTATTACTACGGTAAGTATGAGGAAGATACTGATTCCTGACCCCCGTAGTGAGAAAACATGCAAAAAACGCCAGGACAGTTAAACGCGGCCCCTGTGCTCATAACCGTTTCCCTGATCGCCATACTGGCGGTCTGCGCGGCTGTGGGCGGCATTTTGCTGGACGACCTGCAGGCCGGAGAAAACAGGCCGGCATACCAGATTCCCTTTGTACTGACCCTTGTCAGCGGTTTTTGCGTTCTGGCCAGAATCGCCTCGCTGCTCGAACCTCCGCGCCTGACAAAAAACAGCGGCCTGGCAGGAGCACTGCTTAAAGGCCTTGGTAAAACGCAGGCACAAAAACGCCGGGAGGCCCTGAAACCAGTCCTGCACCCTTTCTCGCTGGCTATGCTGATTCCAGCGGTTCTTTATGGATTCTGGCGGCTGGCAACCCTGACTGTAACGGATTTTGATCTTGAATCCCTTGCCGGCCTCTGCCTGCTGACAACCGTATTCCTGATATTCTGGATGGTCCAGACATGGGCGCAAAACGTAAAAAGCGCCCGGACTCTTCTTTGTCTGAGCATACCCGTTACGGTCTTTTCCTTTCTGTACGCATCTATGAAAGCAGACATTGAGTGGAACGCCTTTCTTCCGGCAGCATCCTCATCAGCTCTGATTCGCATGAATGAAACCGGCCTGCCCGGCACATGCCTGATCGCCGTTATGGTCGCAGCGAGTTTCGGACTGTCCCTCTATGCCCTGACGCACCGCCACCGCCACAGAAATTTTGCCTGGATGATGGCCGGCCTTGCGCTTTTGATAGTACTGGCTGATTTCCTGCTGCCTGCCTCGCCGGCGCTCTGGATCTTCTGGCTTTCCGCATGGACAGGCCTTGGCGCCTGCTGGGCGCAGGCATGGCCGAAAGCGCGCAAACGCTACCTTCTCTTCGAGGCATAGGCTGACAAGGCTTTCATTTTTGAAAATCATTCCCAAAAGTTTCCCCTTAAACAGGGGAAAATGATACAATGGAGGAATTCCAGAAAACGATAATTTCAACTCAAGACAATGGGAGAATGAATATGCCTTCAACTCGTGGACTTGCTGCGGAAAATCCTTCACGTGTAGAAGCCCTGCGGGCAAAACATGCACAAATATCCGAACAACTCGAACAGGAGCAGCTCCATCCGTCTGTGAGTGATTTTTATTTGAAACAATTAAAAAAGGGGCTATTCCATCTAACGGTTAGTGTTTAGTGTTTTTATACCAGTATTTCA
>CAZKGT010000011.1:0-29759 GCA_964552285.1 uncultured Pseudobdellovibrionaceae bacterium
TCGGGGCGCATCGTGGCGCAGTTCAGCGCAACAAAAGGCTTATCCGCCCGGGTCGACATTTTATGAAGGAAACGCGCCGCTACATCCTTGCCGCTTCCCGGCTCGCCCGTAATCAGCACACGGCTGTTTGTCCCGGCAACACGGGAAAGGATGTGTTTAACGGTTGTAATTGTCTGGGTCTTGCCGACCAGATCAACCGGACCGTCCGTCTTTTCCCGCAACGCCTGAATCTCTTTGCGCAAATGCGCCGTCTCAAGCACACGGCGGATCATCAGCAACAGACGGTCGGACTTGAAGGGCTTCTCGATAAAATCATAGGCACCCTGCTTGATCGCGCTGACGGCTGTTTCAATCGTCCCGTGACCGCTGATCATCAGGACGGGAACGTGCGGGTATTTCTCGCTGACTTTTTCAAGGATCCTCAGGCCGTCATCATCACTGCTCTGCAGCCAGATATCGAGAATCATCAGATCCGGACAGCGCGCATCCAGACGCTCATAAGCCTGGGAAGCATTGGCGGCCTGACGGGTCGTATAGCCCTCATCCTCAAGGATCCCTTTGATTAGGTCCCTGATGTCTTCCTCGTCATCAACGATCAGTATGTCTGCCGTCATGTGCGTTCAAAATCCCCAATCATGCTGCTTCGGAAGCTTTTTCGTCAGCAGGCTCCGATTTGCCTTCCTCATCCAGAGGCATTGCCAGAATTATCGTCGCACCCCCAAGACCGCGCCACCCCTTAAACGACCGCACCCACTCGGGCGCCCCGATCAACAGACGACCTTTATGATCCTCCATGATCTTCTTAACGATCGCAAGCCCAAGCCCCGTACCCTTTTCTTTATGTGTTACGTACGGCTCGGTCAGGCGCCCCGGGTCCTCATCCTTCGGCAGGCCGGGACCGTTATCAGAAAAGCAAATCACGGCCTCATCTTCAAACCTGGAAACCAGTACGTCCACCTGCCCTTTATAATCTTCGCCCCCTGTCTTTTGGGTGGCCTTTATGGAATCGATAGCGTTCTGTAAAAGGTTCGTCAATGCCTGACGGACCTGCTGGCTGTCACAACGCACAGGTAAATTTTTTCGATCACTCTCGGTCGCAATCAGGTTGATGCCAATGTCCGGGTGCGCCTGTTGCTGAAGGACGAGCGTATCCCGCACATGTTTCATCAGGTTCTCTGCCTTCATCACAGGCTCGGGCATCCGGGCAAAGGAAGAAAACTCATTCACCATGCGGCCAATATCATCCACCTGCCGGATAATGGTATCGGTGCATTGAGAAAACGTCTCAGGGTCGGTCTTTATCTCTTTGAGATATTTGCGCTTAAGGCGTTCCGCAGAAAGCTGTATCGGCGTTAACGGATTGCGGATTTCATGCGCGATCCGGCGCGCCACATCCGCCCAGGCCGCTTTGCGCTGGGCCGACTGAAGCTCGGTGATATCGTCAAAGGTAATCACAGCACCCTTATCCTGATCCCCGATCAGTTCAATCGCAATACGAACAAGGAACGTCCGGCGAATATCATCGACCCCGCTGTAGAAGACTTCGGATTGCGTCATACGCCCGGAACGCTGATGCGCTTCCATCAGAAGCTCTTCAATCTCCGGAAGGATATCGGCAATATTGCTCCCTGTTAAAGCCTCCACGCTCTTTTGCAGCAGGTCCGCCGCCGAAGCGTTGGCCATGGTAATGACCCCCGACTCGTTCACGCCGATAACGCCTGAAGACACACCGGCCAGAATTGTCTCTGTAAAGCGCCGTCTGTAATCAAGCAGCCGGTTTGCCTCGACCAGTTCATCGCGTTGCTCCTGAATCTGGCTCGTCATCCGGTTAAAGGAGCGAGCCAGATAATCAAATTCATCAAGGGTTTCAAATTCCGGCACCCGCGCCGTCAGATCTCCCGCCCGCACACGATCCGAAGCCGAAATCAGCGTGCCGATCGGGGCAACAAGCTGGCGGGCCAGTACAAGACCAAGCCAGATGGCGGCCAGAAGCAGCACAAGCGCCACAACAACGAAAATCAGCGTAACCATCACCTGAAGCTCTGAATAGTGCCCCTCTAGCCGTGCATACTCTTCCGAGACCTGCCGCGTAGAAGAAACGCGGGCCAGCACATCCGGATCAACCATCCGTCCGACAAACAGGAAAATATCTACATAATTGTCGAGCTTCATCAGGGCACGTACGCGATTATCGTCCCCGCTGGTCAGCATCACGACCTCCCCCTGCCGCGCCTCCTCCATGGACTCGCTGGAAATCTCTTCAACCTCCAGCGTCAGCGCCAGCCCGGACGCCGCCAGAATTCGCCCCGATCCGTCAAACAGGATTGCTTCGGAAAGGTTCCGCAGGATCGACTGCGTACGCATCACACGGTTCAGTTTGGCCTGATCTCCGGTCAGAATGGTGGCCTGCCGGTTCAGGTCCGTTGCCATCGCCAGCACATCGGCGCGGATGACCTGCTGGTGCTCTTCAAGATACGCCTCAGCCACCGCCTGCGATTCATTAACGGCCGTCCGTACGCGCTCGCTGAACCATGTCTGGACTCCGAAATGGAAGAAATATGCGGAAAAGACTGTCATGATAATCGCAGGAGCCGCCGCAAGAATACTGAAGATATAAACAAGCCGCACATGCAGCTTCGAGCCTGCAATCCCGCGCTTGCGTCCACTCAGCACATCAACGATCCGTTTGGCAATCAGCGTCACCAGCAAAAGCAAAATCACCAGATCGAGATTGAGCAGCCAGATCACCGTATTCGGATCATCACCGAACGGTGGCACGGCCCGCAGTGAGGCATAAGTGGCGAAACCGCTGACCACACCGGCACAAATCAGAAAAACAGCCAGACGGTTTTCCAACGCGCGCCGCCTGCCCCGTCCCCGCTTCAGAAAACGGAACATATTGCCGGCGCGTGAACGGTAACCATGAGGATTTGCTGCAAGAACACCCACTTTTTCTTCGCCTGCCTTTGCGTAATTGACTGCGTTATTGGCTTGATCAGGCGACTGTGAACCGCCGCCTTCAGACTGGTTTATATTTTTATAATGCAAGACACGCTCAAAGAGCCTGTTGACGGACGTTGCAATCGGGGATATCCACAGCTTTTGCATAGCACCTGAGAATAGAGATCTATGGAAAGAGCTGCAAGTAAAACTTCACCGGTCCCGTTTTATGTCCTCATTCCGGCCGCCGGAAAAGGAACAAGGCTGGGCGGTGACATCCCGAAACAATATCAGGACCTGAAAGGCAAAACCGTCCTGCGCCAAACACTGGAAGCGTTTCTGTCCTGCCCCGGCCTGCAGGAACTGCGCGTCATTATCGATCCTGCACACCGCGCACTATACGATCAGGCGGTTCATGGCCTCGATCTGCCCGAACCAGTCGAAGGATCAGATGAAAGAAATAGAAGTGTTTATAAAGGGATAAAAAGTTTTTTTAATTTGAGAGAAGAAGACATTCTTCTGATCCACGATGCCGCCCGCCCCTTTATTGAAGCAGAGGAAATCCTTTCCGTCGTGCATACCCTGCAGGAAAAACAAGCCGCCACGCTGGCAGTGCCCGTTTCAGATACACTGCGCCGCGAAGACGGTAGCTATATCGACAGAAACGGCGCATGGTCCGTACAAACCCCGCAGGGCTTTCACTATGGCGTGATCTGTAAAGCCCACGAAAACACATCCGGCAACCTTTACACAGACGACACGCAACTGGTGACGGAAATGGGCATAGAAGTCGCGCACGTGCCCGGCAAACGCAGCAATTTTAAAATCACAACGGCAGAAGATATGGCATTCGCACAGCAAATGGTCGGTTCAGAAACACGCTCGGCCACGGGCTTTGACGTCCACGCCTTTACCGATAAACCCGGCGACCTCCGGATATGCGGCGTCGATATCCCGCATAACCGCACCCTCTCCGGCCATTCAGACGCCGACGTCGGCTGGCATGCCCTGACCGATGCGCTTTTGGGAACAGTCGCCGCCGGCGATATCGGCAGCCATTTTCCGCCATCCGACCCACAGTGGCAAGACGCCGAAAGCGCCCTCTTCCTGAAATACGCCGCGGATCTCGTTGCGCAAAAAAGCGGACAAGTGATCCATTGTGACCTTACTTTGATCTGCGAAGAACCCAAAATAGGCCCCTACCGCAAAGCCATGCAGGCAAAAACCGCTAAAATCCTTGGCCTGGCACCAGACCGCATCAGCATCAAAGCCACCACAACCGAAAAACTCGGATTCACAGGCCGCGGTGAAGGCATCGCCGCACAGGCCATTGTCAGCGTAGCCTTTTAAGCAGATAAATATTCTATGAACCTCGATATCCTGAAAAAATACAAAAAGCCCAAAAACAGGGACCACCTGAAAAAGCTCAATTTCAGGCAGCCTTACGTATGGGCAGCAACATGGTTTGGGTGCGGACTGATGCGCCCTGCCCCCGGTACATGGGGAACCCTCGGCGGCCTGCCCTTTGCCCTCATTTTACTTGGAGCAAGCGGCATTACCGCGCTTCTCATCGCCACCATCCTGATCATCCCGCTCGGCTACTGGGCTTCGAAAGAATTTGAAAAAGCCACAGGCAAACACGATGCATCAGAAATCGTCATTGATGAGGTCGCCGGTCTCTGGCTGACACTCCTACCCGCCGGGCTAAACCCGTTCCTGGTCTTCACCGGCTTTATCCTGTTCCGCTTTTTCGACGTCCTGAAACCATGGCCGGTAAGCTGGGCAGACAAAAAACTCCCCGGCGCGTGGGGCGTGATGGTCGATGATCTCTTCGCCGGTGTTTATGCAGGGCTATGTGTATGGGGGATCGGCTATGTCATTAGTTGAAACGCTCTCGCTCCTGCTTGAAGAACGCAGCCTGATGATGGCCAGCGCAGAATCCTGTACCGGCGGCATGATCGCCGCCGCCATGACGGATCGCGCAGGTTCCTCCGCCGTCTTCGAGCGCGGCTTTGTGACTTATTCCAATGAATCGAAAATCGAACTTCTCTGCGTACCGGCGGAAACAATCGACACACACGGCGCCGTTAGCCCTGAAACAGCCGAAGCCATGGTCAACGGCGCCCTCAACAACAGCCGCGCCGGTATCGCCGTCTCCGTCACCGGTATCGCCGGGCCCGGCGGTGGAAGCGCTGGAAAACCTGTCGGCCTTGTGTATATTGGGATCGGTTTAAGGGGCTCTCCCGTTATTGTCACGGAAAACCACTTTTCAGGAACACGCAACGACGTACGTCAACAAACAGTAGAGGCGGCCCTGAAACAATTGATAAAACAGTTGAAAGATACCCAATGACCGAGAAAATCACCTTTGTTTCCTCCGCCGACAGCCGCTATTACCCGATGCTGCGCGAGTGGGTGGATTCCATCCGCCGCTTCCCGGAAAGCAAGGATATCGATATCTGTATCCTCGATGTCGGGATGAGAGAGGAGGAACTGGCGATCCTGAAACCGCTGGTCACGGAGATCAAAAAGGCCGAATGGCCGAAAAAAATCCCGGCCCACCGCATCAAGGGCCGCGAATTTATCAAGGCCTGCGTCAACCGTCCGTTCCTGAAAAACTATTTTCCCGGCTACGATCTCTATTTCTGGATGGATGCCGATACCTGGGTCCAGAACTGGGAGGGCGTGCACTGGTTCCTTGAGGGTGGACGCACGAAGAAGATGGCACTCACCAGCCAGGCCGACCGCTCCTATCCCAAAGGCATGCGCGTCAAATGGCTCGGCGACTGGCCTTGGAAAGTACGTGGCTTCTATTTCACAAACTCAAAAAAAGCCTTTGGCCGGGATATGGCCCGAAAAATGTTTCCCTACCATGTCCTGCTGGCCGGCGCCTTTTGCCTGCATAAGGACGCACCGCATTGGGATCACTGGCAAAAACGCATCCTCGAGGCACTGGAGAAAGGCAAGCCTTTCACAGCCGAACAACTGACACTCGGCATCATGATCCACCATGACGGCCTACCCGTCGAAATCCTGCCCGCCTGGATGCACTGGCTGTGCGAATTTAAACCGCTCTGGGATGAGAAAAACCAATGCTGGGTCGAACCGTTCCTGCCGCATAACAAACTCGGAATCCTGCACATGTCAGGTTTTGATGAAATGCGCGTCGACCGCTCCGTCACCACGGACTACAAAACCCTGGATGGAAAAGACATACAGATGTCTTACCGCTACCCGCTCTATAACGGGGAAACCAATACCCCTCTCCCCTGTAGGGAGAGGGTGGCCGAACGAAGAGCGGCCGGGTGAGGGCATATAACGTCCGAAGGACAATGTCTTTGATTCCAACTCTTTATACCCCTCACCCAACCCTCTCCCCGTAGGGGAGAGGGCTATAGAGGGATTTGGCCCGCGCTTCAAAAGCGCTCACCATGCGCTTAACTGCTTCGTTGAAGAAAACCGCAATAAGCCTTTGAAGAACAGGGTTTTTAAACTCAAAATCAACAAAAAAATCTATGGTGCATGATCCATCTGGTTCAGGAATGAACCGCCAATGGTTCGACAGATGCTTCATCGGTCCTTTCAGATATTCGACATGAATATGGTCAGGCCGCAGCGCCGTTACCTTCGACGTAAACTTCTCCCGCACCATTTTATAGCCGATCACAAGGTCCGCATAAACAACATCCCCCTCCCGCCGCGTAATCCGGCTGGCCAGACACCAGGGCAGGAATTCCGGGTATTTCTCAACCCCCGCAACGAGATCGAACAACTGCTCCGGCGTATAGGGAAGTTTTTTTTGTTCAGCGTGGGTGGGCATGACAGCTATTCCGCAGCAATAACCTGCCTTGCCGCCTTCAGCTTCTCAAAATCCGCATCGGCATGATAGGAAGAGCGGGTTAGCGGTGTAGCAGAAACCAACAGAAATCCTTTGCCCCGCGCCATACTCTCGAGCCGCCGAAACTCTTCCGGCGTCCAGAACCGGTCCACCGGCGCATGTTTGCCCGTGGGCTGGAGATACTGGCCAACCGTCAGGAAATCGACGCCCGCCGCGCGCAGATCATCCATCACCTGCCCGACCTCTTCAATCGTCTCGCCAAGACCGACCATCATACCGGATTTTGTGAACTGCGAGGGATCGCGCTCCTTGACCCGCGCCAGCAGGCTCAAGGAGCGGAAATAGCGCGCCCCGGGACGAATAGTCGGGTAGAGCCGCGGCACCGTTTCCAGATTGTGATTGAACACATCCGGCCTGGCATCGATCACGCGGTCCAGATGCTCGTTGCTTCCACCGAAATCGCCGGGCAGGATTTCAATCGTCGTCTCCGGGCTTTTGAAGCGGATCGCCTCAATCGTTTTCACAAAGTGCCCGGCGCCGAAGTCCTTCAGATCATCCCGGTCAACGGACGTCACGACAACGTGTTTCAGTCCCATCTTTTCAACAGCCACACCAACCCGCAGCGGTTCCATCTTGTCGAGCGCCTCGGGCCGCCCCGTAGCCACGTTGCAAAACGAACAGGCCCGTGTGCAGACCTCGCCCATAATCATGAAGGTCGCGTGGCGCTTGTTCCAGCACTCGCCAATATTCGGGCATCCAGCCTCCTCACACACGGTCGTCAGATTCAAACCGCGAACCGTATCGACCGTTTCCCCGTAAACCTTACCCTGCGGCGCGGGCACTCGGATCCACTCCGGTTTACGTCCGACAGGCCGGTCCGGATTTTTCTGCTTTTCCGGATGCCGTTTTTCAGGTTTTAAAAGTTCTGGATTGTAGGTCATGCCCTTACGGTCCTACTCAAGATAATACTTATAGAAATAGAAACAGCAGGCGGCAAAAACGATCAGCGCCAGAACAAGGCCGATGTTATAGCCCATGCTGTAATACTTCGCAGCCTCCTCGGTAACGCCTTCCGGCAACTCCGGCGCCTTGCCAAGAAGCCTTTCCAGCGCCAATCCACCGCTAGATACACCGAGTAAGCCGACAATCATCGAAACATATATATTGGCTTTCTTTTTCTTTTGCCCGAAAAACTGGCTCATATCCTGACCTTTCTATCTATTCTGTCTATCGACTAAAATTAAAAATGGATCGCCCGGCCATAGGCGTCAAGGACGCCCTCATGCATCATCTCAGACAATGTCGGATGCGGGAAGACCGTATGCATCAGTTCCGCCTCGGTGGTTTCAAGCGTTTTGGCAATCACATAGCCCTGGATCATTTCCGTGACTTCAGCACCGACCATATGTGCGCCGAGCAACTCGCCCGTCTTCGCATCAAAGACCGTCTTGATCAGCCCCTCCGGTTCCCCGAGCGCAATCGCCTTGCCGTTACCTATAAACGGGAACCGCCCGACCTTGACCTGATAGCCCTGCTCCTTTGCTTTCGCTTCACTCAGGCCCACACTCGCCACCTGCGGCGCGCAATAGGTGCAACCCGGAATATTGGACGTATTCAGCGGATGCACATCCTTAAGACCCTTGATTTTCTCGACACAGATCACGCCCTCATGACTGGCCTTGTGCGCAAGCCACGGCGGTCCTGTCACATCGCCAATGGCGTAGACACCCGGCTCATCCGTAGCCAGCCATTCATTGGTCACGATATGCCCGCGGTCCACTTTGACCTTTGTGTTCTCAAGGCCGATATTTTCCGTGTTGCCGACAATCCCGACCGCTATGATCACACGGTCCACCGTGATTTCCTGCGTCTTGCCGGCGGCCTCAACGCTAGCCTTCACATTCGTCTTGCTCTTATCAAGCTTTGCCACCTTGGCCCCGGTCAGGATTTTCATGCCTTGCTTTTCAAGCGCTTTACGGGCCAACCCGGATATTTCTTCATCTTCAACGGGCAGGATACGGTCCATGATCTCAACGACAGTGACATCGACACCAAGATTGCGATAGAAGCTCGCAAACTCGATCCCGATCGCCCCGGAACCGACAACCAGAAGGGATTTCGGCATTTCCTCCGGCACCATGGCTTCCTTATACGTCCAGACCAGCTTGCCGTCCGGCTCCAGACCCGGCAGCGAACGCGCTCTTGCCCCGGTTGCCAGAACGATATGCGGCGCACTGAGCGTTCCAAGGGATTTGCCGTCCTTCTCAACCGCCACCTTGCCCTTGCCCTGAAGTTTTGCCCAGCCGTCAATGACCGTGACCTTGTTCTTCTTCAGCAGATGACCGATCCCGCCGGAAAGCTGTTTTGCCACTCCGCGCGAGCGTTCAATTATTTTCTTAAAATCAACCTCTACACCGCTGACCTTAAAGCCAAACTGGTCGGCATGCTGGATAAGGTGATGCACCTCCGCAGACCGCAAAAGCGCCTTTGTCGGGATGCATCCCCAGTTCAGGCAGATCCCGCCCAGATACTGCCCCTCCACCAGCGCCGTCTTCATCCCAAGCTGCGCCGCGCGGATCGCCGCCACATACCCACCCGGCCCGCCGCCGATAACGATAAGATCGAATTTTTGTTCTGGCATCATTATTCCTTGAAACATCACATTCAGAGGCATTCCTTTTATCACAGGCAAACCAACCTTGCCACGCTCTAATCGTACAATGCCAATAGATTGCGCTAACCTACGAATCTTGTTTTATTAATTCATATTTTTCAGCCGCATTACACAGGACGCATCGCTATGAATATCATGCAGCAAATACAATCAGCTCTGAAAAAAGAGTCGCCAGACACTGTCCTGAAAAAAGGCAGGGAGCTTGAAGAAGCAAGATCCTACAAAGAAGCGTTCGATCTCTATGACCAGTATCTTAGCCGCAACAAAGACTCTGTCGATGTCTATAAGCAAGCCGCTGACCTTTTAAACCGGCATTCGGTGCCCAAGATAACGTTACAGGACTTCGCCGAATCCTATAACGCCCTGCCCCTGAAGAATGCCTTTGTACAAAGAATACAGGAACTGCAACTGGCCGGTGATCGTGAGAGCGCCTGCGAGCATGCCAGAGTCCTGAGCGCACTCGATCCCGAAAACGGTGAATACCCTGTCATGACAGGCATGATCTGCCTTGGGATGGGACAATACGGCACAGCTCTGAAGGAATTTGAAGAAGGCCTGCGCAGGACGCCGGACAACGCTTACTGCCGATCCTACTTCCTGCTTTCAATATATCAGGCGCGACTCACCAGCTTTAATGAAAACATCAAACACTGGCTCGGCATCTTTCTGAAAGAGCCTCAAACTGTGAATGTCAGCGTCCTGGCCCGCGTCTGGCTAAACATACTGACAAAGGACCCTGCCTTCGCCGAAATCATCGAAGGCAGTAAATTGAAAGAATACGACGAGTTCAAAAAATGGCTGTCCGCCCTGCCCGCCGAAAGCGCCGAAAAACTGGCTGACGATTTTCTGCTCGATGGGGTAAAGAGCTGCGTCATTGCAGATCTTGATATTGAGCGGCTACTCACAAACCTCCGCCGCGAGTTTCTCGAATGGGCAATCGATAATGCTGAAACACCTGAATCGGCCTCCCCCGTCGCCGCCGCAATTGCAAAACAAAGCTTCAACAACGAATATGCCTTTACGCTCACGCCGGAAGAACAGAAAGACCTCGAAAAACTCGAGGAAAGACTGCAAAAAGAAAGCTCTCTAAGTGCGTTCCCCGTTGCCGTTTTCTCATGCTACAAGGCTATGAATACCCTGCCGGTCAAAAAAATACCGGATGAAGAAGTTGAAAGAATCACCGACGCATATAAGCAGCAGGTTCTGGAACCGGCTTATGAAAGAGAATTGAGACAGACCATCAAATCCCTCTCAGAAATCACCGACGAAACATCACAAAAAGTCCGCGAACAATACGAAGACAATCCCTACCCGAGATGGATCACGGTCAGCACCGTTGCCGATCAGGCGGAAAGCCTGATCCCGGCAGGTCTTACCCCGCTCTCTCCCTACAATATTCTCGTTGCCGGATGCGCAACGGGCCGCTACCCCATAACCGTTTCCTTGCACTATCCTTTTTCTAAGATCACGGGCGTCGACCTCAGCCTTTCCAGTATCGCCTACGGCAAACGCAAAGCAGAGGAAATGAACATGCTTGATAACATCGAGTTCGTTCATGGTGATATTCTCGATCTGGATAAGATGAACCAAACCTTCGACATTATTTTCAGCATCGGTGTCCTCCACCACATGCAGAACCCGGAGGCCGGCTGGCAGAGCATCACCAGAAGGCTAAAACCCGGCGGCTTCATGAAAATCGGTCTCTATAGCGCACTGGAAAGAAAACATATCACGGAAGGCCGCAAATATATTGCCGAGCATAACATCCCGGACACACCGGAAGGCATCCGGCAAATGCGTGAAATCATCAAGGAAACGCCCGAAGATCACGAACTGAAAAAAATACTGTTCTTCAATGATTTCTATTCCATCTCCATGATGCGCGATCTGCTGTTCCACGCACACGAAGACCCTTTTACAATCCTGCGCATCAAGAAAGATATAGAAGATCTCGGTCTGGAATTCGCTGGTTTCTCAACACTGGGCGCACAAACTATTCGCCAATACAGGGAAATGTTCCCGGATGAAACGACATTGCTGGATCTGGATAATTGGAGTGCTTACGAGGAAAAATACCCGGACACTTTCACCGGCATGTATCAGTTCTGGTGCCGGAAACCCTGAAATAGTTAGTCATTCGAGGCCCAAAACTTCTTTAACTTCATCTCTGCCGCGCAATGATCCCATAACACCAAGCATTCGCATAGGCCCCGTTGAACTGGCTTTTGGCAAAGATCTCATGAGGTTTACACCAACATACTGACAGGGTTTTCGATGTATTGCTTAAACACTTGCAGGTATTCAGCACCAACGGCTCCGTCCACGGCGCGATGATCGCAGGACAGCGTGCAGTTCATAAAGGTGCCTATTTTAATTTCCCCGCCGTCCACACAAGGCTTCTGCTCCCCGGCCCCGACAGCCAGAATGCAGGCCTGCGGCGGGTTGATGATGGCCCCGAATTCCTTGATCCCGTACATGCCGAGATTGGAAATCGTAAACGTGCCGCCCTGAAACTCTTCCGGCGCCAGCTTACCGTCCCGCGCCCTTGTAGCCAAATCCTTCACCTCTTCTGATATCTGTTTCAGCCCTTTGGTTTCCGCGGCCTTGACGATCGGCGTAATCAGCCCGTTCGGCGTAGCCACTGCAACGGACACGTCCGCATGCGCATATTGCAGGATCGCCTCGTCCGTCCAGGACACATTCGCCGCCGGATAGGCCTTCAGGGAATTCGCAACGGCCTTGATAATGAAATCATTCACCGAGAGCTTGAACGTGCCGTTTGCCTGATCGTTGATTTCCTTACGCGCCTTCAAAAGCCCGTCAATCCGGCATTCAATGGTCAGGTAGAAATGCGGCACGGTCTGCTTTGATTCCTGCAAACGCCGCGCAACGACTTTGCGGATATTGTTATTCGGAATGGCTTCATATTCTGCTGCAGGCTGAACCGGTGCCGGGGCAGCGTCAGGCGCTGGTGCTTTTGCAAGCTGCGTAGCCTTTACAGGAGCGCCAGCAATATCAGCTTTCACAATCCGGCCATGCGGGCCGCTTCCTTTAACCTGTGAGAGATCAATACCCTTCTCTGCTGCCAAACGGCGTGCAAGAGGGGAAGCAAAAACCCTGTTCCCGTTTTTGTTGTTATCCTGAGCGGAGCGTAGCGGAACGCCAGACTTAGTCGAAGGATCTTTCTTCCCGCTCTCAACCGGAGAAGATCCCTCCACTTCGGTCGGGATGACAGCAGTTGGAGCGGGAACAGGCTTATCAACCAAAACTCCCTCAACGGCGCTCTCATCTTCATCCTCTTCCAGCAGAACGGCTATCAGCTCATTGACCGCCACGCCTTCCGTACCTTCCGGCACGACGATCTTCGCAAGCTTACCCTCATCCACAGCCTCGACCTCCATCGTCGCCTTGTCGGTTTCAATCTCGGCGATCACATCCCCGGCCTCAACCATATCGCCCTCTTTCTTGATCCAGCGGGCCAGATTACCTTCCTTCATCGTCGGCGACAGGGCGGGCATTGTTATTTTAACCGGCATAGCAAACCTCCTTCGCCGCATGGATGATCTCATCCACCTGCGGCAAGGCAAGAGCCTCAAGATTGGCCGCATACGGCAATGGCACATCCGCTGCGCAAACCCGCTTCAGCGGCGCATCCAGATAATCAAAGGCGTGCTCGCCGATTAGCGCGGCAATCTCCGAGCCGATCCCTGCATAAGGCCAGCTCTCTTCAGCGGTCACAATCCGGTTGGTTTTCTTGACGCTCTCGATAATCGTCCAGCGGTCAAGCGGCCTGATGGTGCGCAGATTAATAACTTCAGCGCTAATACCCTGCTCGGCAAGCTTCTCCGCAGCCTCCATCGCCTTTCCGACCATGATCGAATAGCCAACGATGGTCACATCCGTCCCCTCACGCTCGATTTTCGCACGGCCGATCGGGATCACATAATCCGGATCCGTCGGCACGTCAAAACTCTGGCCGTACATGATTTCGTTCTCAAGAAATACGACAGGGTTCGGATCACGGATTGCCGCCTTCAACAACCCCTTGGCATCCGAAGCGCTCCAGGGCGAAACCACCTTGAGCCCCGGAATATGAGCATACCATGAGGCATAACATTGCGAGTGCTGCGCCGCTACACGCGCCGCAGCGCCATTCGGGCCACGGAAGACAATCGGACACCCCATCTGTCCGCCCGCCATATAAAGCGTCTTGGCCGCCGAATTGATCAGGTGATCCATCGCCTGCATGGCAAAGTTAAAGGTCATAAACTCGACAATCGGCTTCAAACCACCAAAGGCTGCGCCAACACCAAGTCCTGCAAAACCGTGCTCGGTAATCGGTGTATCAATCACGCGCTTGTCACCAAACTCGTCCAGCAAACCTTGTGTAACCTTGTAGGCACCCTGATATTCGGCAACCTCCTCACCCATAACGAAGATATTCTCATCCGCCCGCATTTCCTCGGCCATCGCATCACGCAGGGCCTCACGCACCGTTTGCGTTTCAGTTGCATTCAGAAATGCGGCTTCATCAAAGGCAGGCGGCTCGATCACAGCCCCTTGCGCGTAGAGAATATCACGGTTTTCCACATGCTTTCCTTCCGGCTGGGCAGCAAGCGGTTGATAGGGCACAGGCGCCTCCTGGGCAGGTTCACCACTCTCCGAAGTCTGCGACGGTGCTGCCAAAGCGGCCTCATCAATATCCGAAGCACTTTCGCCCTCCTCCAGCAATACTGCTATCGGCGTGTTGACGGCAACACCTTCCGTGCCTTCCTCAACCAGAATTTTGCCGATGACACCTTCATCCACGGCCTCGACCTCCATCGTCGCCTTGTCGGTTTCAATTTCCGCAATCACGTCGCCTGCCGCGACACTGTCGCCTTCCTTCTTCACCCAACGGGCAAGATTCCCTTCCGTCATCGTTGGCGACAAGGCCGGCATTAAAATTGATATGCTCATTTGTCTACTTTCTTCTCCTTATGATCCAGCAAAGGCCGGAAACAGGCAGTCTAAAAATCATCATCGTCTTCGTAAGGCGCCTCATCGTAGCCCTCGATAATGATCTTGTCCTCAACAAGCTCAACTTCGCCGGTCTTGGATATTTTAAATTTCCCGCGGAACAGGCTCGATCCGACGACTACGTCGCATTCAACGGAAATATTACCCTTCTGGTCAGGCTCCTTTACAACCGGAGGTGTAAGCTTTCCCCGGTTTCTCGTTTTTTCCAGTTCGTTCGAGTAGGGAACCAGGTCAATAAATTCGCTACCCAGCCCTTCAATCACGAAAAACGAGCCATAATTTTCATCAATCGCATAAAAGTACGAGAACAGCTTCAGGTAATCGAGCGCCGTATGCTTTTTGATATTCAGTGCCGCGCTTGTGTTAATCGAACTGATATGGTCGTTTATACTCCCGATCTGAAAATAGCTGTCCTTCGAATACAGGAAGTAGAAAACAGCCCAGTCCTCTCTCCAATGCTTATCCTCGACCTTTAGAAGCAAGCTGTCAGTAAAACAGGATATTGGGCGTTTTTTAACCGTCGTAGAGTAAGGACTGACCTGAAATTCGTAATTGATAGGATTGATAAGCGGTAAAAACTCTTCAGGATTCTCATAAGGGGTCCAGTGTTCATCCTCCCCTATGACGAGAGGAATGCGTTCATCCGACTTGAAATCCACAATACTCATCTTTTTTCGCGTCTTCTCGCCTTCGCGGTTAAAATCCAATAGATCCCGGCCTCCGCCGGGATGACGTTTGTTTATGCTTCCACAAGAACATCGGTCCAGAGTTCGTCCGGGTCCGGCTCGGCGGACTCGGTGGCAAACTGGGCGGCGTCGTTGACAATCTGCTTGATCTCTTTATCGATCGTCTTGATATCGGCCTCCTTGATATCGGCCTCATCCATACGTTTCCTGACAATATCGATCGGATCCTGTTCTCCCTTGACCTTGGCAACCTCTTCCTTAGTCCGGTACTTGGCCGGATCGGACATGGAGTGACCGCGGTACCTGTAAGTCATCATCTCCAGAATGTAAGGCCCGTTGCCCTCGCGGATATAATCGAGCGCCTGACGTGCTGCGGCCTGAACGGCAAAGATATTCATCCCGTCCACCTGCTCGCCCGGAATACCGTAACCCTGCCCACGGGCATAGAGCTGTCCTGCCGACGATCTCGCCACTGACGTGCCCATCCCGTACTGGTTGTTCTCGATAATATAAAGCACCGGCAGCTTCCAGAGCGACGCCATATTATAGCTCTCGGCAACCTGCCCCTGGTTGGCAGAACCGTCACCCATATAAGCAACAGCCACACCGCCATCACCCTTATACTTGTGAGCAAAACCAAGACCCGTTCCAATCGCCGTGCTGGCTCCGACAATCCCGTGACCGCCGAAGAAATTCTTCTCCCGGCTAAACATATGCATCGAGCCGCCCTTGCCGCGGGAATAACCGGTCTTGCGGCCTGTCAACTCGGCCATAACGCCCTTTGCATCCATCCCGCAGGCCAGCATATGGCCGTGATCGCGATAGGTCGTGATCACTGTATCCTGTTCGAGTTGTTGAGACTGAATGCCGGTAACAACCGCCTCCTGCCCGATATAAAGGTGACAGAATCCGCCGATCAGCCCCATACCGTAAAGTTGTCCCGCCTTTTCTTCAAAACGGCGGATCAGGAGCATATCGTGATAGAGCTTCTTAAGCTCGTCTGCTGTCGGTTCGGGTGAACTGTTGGAAATGGATTTTAGCTTGGTCTTTTTGCCTTTTGCTGCAGCCACAGGTCTGGTCTCCTTGCAACATGAAAAGAAATAATCTTATGTGACAAATGAAGATAGGGATTAAACGTGTCCGGCGCAAGTCGGCAAAAACAAAACGCTCACGCGCGTAACCATTCGCAACACAATACCGGGAAATATGTCTCTATTTGAAACAAAACACTGTTTTCAGTGTTCATTTGAGCAGAATTTTTTCATCGCTGTAACTATAGCCCAATACGCTGCGCACGCGCTCTTCCAGCAAATCGCGGTCTATGGAACCTGGGCGCATCATCATCACCTTTTTCTCAAGAGCCGTTCTTTGCTGTTCGAGAGAGTCCTGCTGCTCGGAAACAGCCGTGACTTTTTTCTCAAGCGCCATCAGGCGAATGACGCTGCGCTGACCAAGCATGGTGTGATAGCAAAAATAGAAGCACAGGCTGAAAGCAATCAGCGCCAGAAAGTTCTGACGGACCAGATGGCGTTGTGCAATGAGCTTCTTCATACCCCCATAGAATCACAAACGAATCGGCAGAACAAGAAAAAACTTATTAGAGTCAATAACTTAAATAAGAACATACAGTGAACAATTTAACGTAACCGATTCAAAAGACTCATTTTTCCGGGGAAGAAAAACACACCACCCGTCATTCCGGCACGCCTCGGTAATGACAGCCTAAAGAAAAGGATCCTTGATTTTTCCTTCTGCCCGCCTCACAGCCTCATCATAAATTTCATCAGGCGGCGTATTGAAAATCAGATCGTTGTCTCCCGGAACAACAGTCCATCCACCGCGCATGATCTCAAAATTGAGCTGCATCGGCGCCCATCCGGCATAGCCGAAATAGGCCTGTGCACTATATAGATCCCTGAGTTCATCAAGATCAGCCAGCGTCACAGGCGCCGACATATCCGTATTCTTCAGATCAGGAAAAAACCCGATTTTCTCGCCGTTCTTTCTGATCCCGGCAATAAAGGGAAAGTCCGGATACAAAACCGGGCCGCCGTAATAGAGCGGAATAGCGGGATTGTCTGTCGGCAAATTAAGTTTTGCGATCTCCTCCTCGCTCAACGGCTTGTTAATAATAAAACCATAGGCGCGGAACAGGTCATGCTCAACGACATAGACCACACTGCTTTCAAACGGGCCGCCCCGAGCCTGATCCGTAGAAACAAGAAACTTGCCCGTCGCCCCACTGTAAAGGGAGCTGATCGCCGGCAGCGCAAGAAAAAACGCCGCCAGAAGCAGATAGAGCTTTGCGTCAGGCGGCGTCTTTTTCATCTCATCCTCACATCAGGCTGCGTTCTTTTTTTTAGCGGGCAGAGGTGCGCGCAAAAAAGAAGCCCCGGAATAAACGGCCGCATCACCGAGTTCTTCCTCGATCCGCAGCAACTGGTTGTACTTGGCAATCCGGTCCGAACGTGACAGGGAACCCGTCTTGATCTGCCCGGCATTGGTAGCCACAGCCAGATCCGCAATCGTGGAATCTTCGGTCTCGCCGGAACGGTGTGACAGAATAATCCCGAAGCCTGCCCGTTTAGCCATTTCAATGGTTTCCAGTGTTTCGGACAGGGAGCCGATCTGGTTGACCTTCACAAGCACCGCATTGGCTGCGCCCATCTCAATACCTTTGGCCTGGCGCCTGGCGTTCGTAACGAACAGATCATCACCCACCAGCTGTACAGTGCCGCCAATAGCCTTGGTCAGCTCAACCCAGCCATCCCAGTCATCTTCATCAAGGCCGTCCTCAATCGAAACGATCGGATAGCGTGTGCACAGATCCTCATAGTAACGGATCATTTCATCCGAACTTAAGACCTTGCCCTCGCCTTCCAGATGGTATTTACCGTCCTTGCAGAATTCTGTTGAGGCGGCGTCCAGTGCAATGGCGATATCCTCGCCCGGCGTATAACCGGCCGCTTCAACAGCCTTCATGATATAATCGAGCGCTTCGGTCGAAGAACTCACGGCCGGGGCAAACCCGCCCTCATCACCGACATTGGTGTTCAGGCCGGCCGCAGAAAGCTGTTTCTTCAGCGCAGCAAATACCTCGGCGCCGGCGCGCAGGCCTTCACTGAAGGACGGCGCGGAAATCGGCATGATCATGAATTCCTGGATATCGACCGGGTTGTCGGCATGCGCCCCGCCGTTCAGGATATTCATCATCGGCGTCGGCAAAACGTGGGCATGCACTCCGCCGACATAGCGGTAAAGCGGCGTATCCAGTTCTTCCGCCACCGCTTTGGCAACGGCCAGCGATACCCCCAGAATGGCATTGGCGCCCATCTTGGCCTTGTTCTCGGTCCCGTCAAGTTCAATCATCGTCCTGTCGATCAGCTTCTGATCCTCGGCATCCATCCCGACCAGCGCCTCATAAAGCACCGTGTTCACATTCTCGACAGCCTTCAGAACGCCCTTGCCATTGTAAACGCCTTTATCCCCGTCACGCAGCTCGACAGCCTCATAAGCGCCAGTCGAAGCCCCAGACGGCACCGCCGCACGGCCTTGCGCCCCGCTATCAAGCAGAACATCAACCTCCACGGTCGGATTACCGCGGCTGTCCAGAATTTGTCTGGCGTGAATATCAAGAATTGCAGTCATTTACACTTCCTCTCTTTAAGTTATCAAAGATCCAGTTAATCCCCATATTCCGCTAATTCAAGAACAACATCATCCGGCCCTAGAAAATAGACCAGTTTTTTGTTCTTGGGCTCATAAACCTGTATGTCACTGAAAAACTTGACGCCTTCATTTTTGAGGTGTTCAACAAGCTCTTCAATATTCTGAACCCTCAGCGCCATATGACGGAAACCGATCTGGTTTGGCTTGCTCATTTCGGGATCCCTACCGCCCTCCGGAACAAAATACTGGATCAGTTCAAGATCTGTTTGCGTGCCCGGAAATCTGAGCTGAACATACTCCGCCCTCACATCAGGAAGGCCGACAATTCTGGAGACCCATTCTCCTTCCAGAATGCCACCATGGCCACGCTCAAAACCAAGCATCTCATAAAAACGAATAGCATTCTGTAAATCACTGACAACGATATTGATATGATCAATGTGCATGCGCACCACTCTTGGCCAAAGCATCAAACTCCATCAACGTCTCCAGCAACGCGGGCATATCACTCAGCCTCACCATATTCGGCCCGTCCGACGGCGCATTATCCGGATCCTGATGTGTTTCCATGAACACGCCCGCCACGCCAATCGAAATTGCCGCCCTTGCCAGAACCGGCACCATTTCCCGGTCCCCGCCTGAAGACTCACCCTTGCCGCCCGGCTGCTGGACCGAGTGCGTGGCATCGTATACAACCGGGTACCCCGTCTGCTTCATAATCGGCAGGGAGCGCATATCCGAGACAAGCGTATTGTAACCAAAGCTCGCCCCGCGCTCGCAGAGAAGAATATTCTCGTTGCCCGTGCTGGCGATCTTCGCCGCAACATTGGCCATATCCCACGGCGCCAGGAACTGGCCCTTTTTCACATTGATAATCTTGCCCGTTTCCCCGGCAGCCACCAGCAAATCCGTCTGACGGCACAGAAATGCGGGAATTTGCAGTATATCGACAACCTCACCCACCGGCTTGCAATGCTCAGGCAGGTGTATATCTGTCAGAATAGGAACACCAAGTTCTTTTTTGATGTCCCTGAAAACATCCAGCCCCTTCTCTAGCCCCGCTCCGCGCTTGCCTTTCACAGATGTGCGGTTGGCCTTGTCGAACGAGGTTTTGTAGATAAACGGAATCCCAAGCTTGCCCGTAAGCTCCTTCAACGCTCCCGCCATATCGAAGGCATGGTCACGCGTTTCCAGCGCACACGGGCCAGCAATCAGCACAAACGGCAGATTGTTTCCAAATGTCACTGGTCCTGTGGAAACGGCTTTCGGCGCCTTCATAAGCATCATGTCCCCCGGTTATTTGCAGGTTCTTAAATATAGGATTTCCAACCATCAGGCAAAGAGAAAACTTGATTTCAGAAACACACCCGTGCTTTCTTAGGAAAAATGCCGAAAAGGAAACAGGGAAACCGGGCATGCGTATCACTGATTTTATTCGCGCCGATCAAAGAGACCTGGCGTGCATTGAAGAAGAATTAACGGCACGCAACAATCAGGGAACCGGCCAGATCGAGGCTGGCATCAGGCTGCTTTCCTCCGATCAGCCGATGGCTCCCCTCATAAGCCGGGCCAAGCTCACAAGAACGTTCTGTCACTACGGTCGATGGAAAGACGACATTGATATCGAGCTTGTCGTCCAGGATCCTGATGAAGAAACGCTGGCCCGGATCATGATGCTTTACCCGACCTCGGAGCCCCTGCACCACGCAAAACCCGGGCGCAAGGAATACTTCCATGCGGAGCAGGCCCTGATCGCCTTTGACCGGCAGGAGGAACCGGAAACGATCTCTATCATTCTCAGGGGAATGCATCCGTACGCTCTTCATCCCCTCACGGACAACCTGGAGGAACTGGATTCCATAGACCAGAAACTGTCCTGGATAACAGCCGGGCAGCCAGACATCACCGTCCGGCCATTTTTCGACCGGGACTTTATAGACAGGCTTGTAAGCATTTATAGCACGTGCGCAGGCGCCAAACACGCCGCCGCCACAGCAAGCCGCATTCAGAAAATGCAGGAAAAGCAACCCCCCTTCCTCCGGGAGCCTAAATAAACGACCGCCTTTAAACACAACAAAAAATGAGATAGCGTTTCTTTTTGAACAGGGACATTTTTTTGTGAAGTCTTACGAAATCTGTGAAACAACAGGCGTCGATTTCTCAGGCATACATGCGGGACGAATTGAAACCCGGATGTTGCTTGCCGAATCCTTGCGGCAAAATTTCAACGGGGAATCCCACGCCGTAGCCCCGCTGATCACCGGCGCAACCCTGCGGCTTGAATTCGATGAAAAACTTGGAAGAAACATCCTTCGCGTTTCCTTTTTCGTTCCCCACGCGCAACAGGACGAACAAGCCTTCATCTACCGTGCACTGGGTATCAACGGAACCGTCCATGGCAACTGGCGGGAAAACACCAGAGATTTCAGGAAACACGGCAACGCTGCCATGACCGTACAGGTCGAACGACTGAACATGTTTTTTGACGGCATGACTGTCGAATTTTCTGAAACGCCAAACAGAAAAGCCCGCGAGGCGCTTACCCGGCTGCTGGCCAACCGGGCCTTCCACAACGATCAATATGCCAACGCACTCTGGCAATATTTGATAGACCCGGCCTTTTCTATGCGTTTCACGGAAATACTGGAAGAATACAGGGAATGGATGAAAAGCCCCGCCAAAGCGGCCCGCGAACTGGATAAAACTCCGCCGCCCGAAGCGCTCCCCGACATCCGCCTGAAGATACTTGAGCCTGTCCGCTAAGGGGTTAGACCAGCCTGCTCTGCTCCACCGCTGCCCTGATAAAGGAAACGAACAGAGGGTGCGGGTCGAACGGCTTGGATTTCAGTTCCGGGTGAAACTGGACGCCGATGAACCAGGGATGGTTTACGTTCTCGATAATTTCGGGCAGCCTTCCGTCCGGCGACATACCGGAGAAACGAACTCCCTTTTCCTCGAGCGCCGAAACATATTTCGTGTTGACCTCATAGCGGTGACGATGGCGCTCGCTGATTTCCGTCGTGCCGTAAATTTCCGCAATTTTTGAATCTTTCGCGAGCTTTGCCGGATAAGCGCCAAGACGCATGGTTCCCCCAAGATCTGCATCCTCGCAGCGCTCCTCGGTTTCATTGCCCTTAACCCATTCGGTCATCAGGCCGACAACAGACTCTTCACATTCCCCAAACTCTGTGGAGCCCGCACCTTCAATCCCTACCAGATTGCGCGCAGCCTCAATGACAGCCATTTGCATGCCAAAACAGATTCCAAAATAGGGAACGCCGTGCTCGCGCGCGAACCTTGCCGCCTTGATCTTGCCCTCCGTCCCGCGCACGCCAAAACCGCCCGGCACCAGGATGCCGTTGCAGTCCCGCAAATGATAGGCCGGATCCTCTCCCTCGAATATTTCCGATTCCAGGAATTTCAGCTCCACGGAAACATTATTGGCAATTCCGCCGTGGGTAAGCGCCTCATTGAGAGACTTATAGCTGTCCGTCAGGTTGGTATATTTGCCGCAGATGGCAATTTTTACCTCACCTTCCGGCTCCTTGATGCGGTGAACAATCTCTTCCCAGACGGACAGGTCGGGGTCCTTGGAATCTGTGATCCCGAAACACTTCATGACCTGTTTATCCAGGCCCTCTTTGTGATAGGTCAACGGCACTTCATAGATAGACTTCACATCGAGTGCCGGAATAACGCATTCCTCATCAAGGTTGCAAAACAGTGCGATCTTGCGACGCTCGTCATCCTCAATCGGACGATCGGAGCGGCACAGCAGAATGCGCGGCCTGATCCCTGCCCCCATCAGCTCCTTGACCGAGTGCTGGGTCGGCTTGGTTTTAACCTCACCCGCCGCCGGAATATAAGGCAGCAACGTCACATGGATAAACAGCGCGCGGTCCCGCCCGACTTCATTGCCGAACTGGCGGATGGCTTCAAGAAACGGTGTCCCTTCAATGTCCCCGACCGTGCCGCCGATCTCGCACAGAACAAAATCCGCCGAGCCTTCCTTTTCCCTGATAAAGTCTTTGATCTCGTCCGTGATATGCGGAATAACCTGAATGGTTGCGCCAAGATAATCTCCTCTCCGCTCACGCTGGAGCACATTCATATAGATGCGCCCGGTCGTCGTGTTGTCAGACTGCCGCGCAGGATTTCCGGTAAAGCGTTCATAGTGGCCAAGATCGAGGTCTGTCTCCGCCCCGTCATCGGTCACATAGACCTCACCATGCTGAAACGGACTCATCGTACCGGGATCAACATTCAGGTAAGGGTCAAGTTTGCAAAGGCGAACCTTAAAGCCTCTTGCCTGCAACAAAGCCCCAAGCGCAGCGGAGCCTAGTCCCTTCCCCAGAGAGGAAACGACGCCGCCAGTAATAAAAATGTATCGAGTCATGTACCTAAAGTGCCGGGTTACTCCGAAATCGGTGCGGACGGCGGTTCCGGTGGTATCGGAATCGCGCCCTGTGTTTCGGTGGTTGTTTCTTCAACAGTTTCTTCAATGACGGAAGGATCGTCCGCGAACGTATCGAGGATGCCTTCCTGCCGTGAATGGGAGCCTGCCAAGATGGCGAGCAATATGCTGGTTGCAAAAAAAGCTGCCGCACAAATGCCCGTTGCCCGCGTCAGGGCATTGGCCGTTGAGCGTGCGCTGGCAAACTGGCCCATCCCGCCGCCGCTGCCGCCAATTCCCAGACCGCCCCCTTCGGAGCGCTGGATCAGCACCAGCCCGATAATGGCAAGTGCCAGCAGCAAATGTACTATAAGAACAACGGATTCCATTTTCTAAGCAGCCTCTGCAATTCCCAGATATTGATCGGCCTTCAGGCTTGCGCCGCCAATCAATGCTCCGTCAAAATTCTCAACCTTGAAAAGCTCTTCTGCGTTGGAAGGCTTGACGGAACCTCCATACAAAATACGCATGTTCGCCGCATCCGCAAGCCGTTCCTGAAGTTTTTCACGGATAAAACTGTGCATGACGCGAACATCTTCCGGTGTCGCCGTTTTCCCGGTCCCGATTGCCCAGACAGGCTCATAGGCAATCACGGTGTTTTCAGCCGTCGCACTTGCCGGAACAGCCTCGGCAAGCTGACGCCCAACAATGTCTTTTTCCTTGCCAGCCTCGCGTTCTTCCTCAAGCTCACCAACACAGATCACGGTCACCAGACCCTGGCCATGGGCCAGCCCGGCCTTGGCTGCAATCTCTGTATCTCTCTCTTTATGATACTGGCGACGCTCGGAATGGCCGAGAATAACGTAGCCCGCACCTAAATCTTCCAGCATCGCCGCCGAGATGTCGCCTGTATAGGCGCCGTCCTTCGTCAGGGCGCAATCCTGCGCGCCGAGAGCAACAGAAAGGCCGCTGCCGTCCAGTTCATGCTTGACAGCAGACATATGAATAAAGGGCGGGCAAACCAGAAAATCACAGGTTTCAAACAAGGCAGGATTACCCCGAAGACCTTCCAGAATACCGGAAATCAGATCTCTGGCTTCTTCCAGAGTCCCGTTCATCTTCCAGTTACCGGCAATCAGTTTTTTCATTTTGTTTTCCCTCATATGAATTCGCTGGCCCGGTTTTACCCTGCAAATGCAAGGAATGCAATCGCCTGTTGCCCGCGCATGGTCGGAACTTTATAGTAGCTAGCCGAATATCGGCGAAACAGCGACGAACCCTGGGGAAACAAAATGCTGCAATCCATGCGCGAAGGCGCGCATTCCACCATTATCAAACTCATCCTCTTTGGCCTTCTGGTTGTTGCCGTCGGCGGACTTGTGCTGATGGATGTGGGCGGTTTCTTCCGCAACGGTGTGGGAACAAACGTTCTGGCCGAAGCCGGACAAAGAAAAATACCGGGCCAGTCTTTCGACCGTACGGTGCGGCGCCTGACCTACCGCCAGGGCATAGATCTCGAAACAGCCTATAAATACGGCTATATCGAACAGATCCTGAACTCGGAGATCCGCGACCTTTTGCTTGCGCAGTCTGCCTCAGAGTTGGGGCTGACAATCGGCGACAAGCAGATAGCAAAACAACTGAACAAACTGGTCGAGCCGCACATCGACGAAAACACGACTGCCCAGGAAGCGCTCAACCGTATCCTGATGTCGCAGGGCGTTCACGAGCAGGAATTCATAAACGCCATCAAGAAGGAAATGTCGAACAGCCTCCTGCGCAACGCCCTTCAGATCGGCTCAAACATTGTGCCTCGGGAAGCGGCAATCGATCTTTATTCCTACGATAATGAAGAACGCACTTTCAAAGCCTTCATCATCAAGGATGAAAGCGTCACGGATATTGAAGATCCCGGTGAGGAAGAATTGCGCGAACTGTACGAAACGACGAAAGAACAGTTTGCCATCCCGGAACGCCGCGACCTGACAATAGCCACCCTCGACCCGGAAAGTTTCAAGAGTGAGGTCAACATCTCCGAAGAAGAACTGAAAGACCTTTATGAAGACACCAAAGACCTGTTCGCCATCCCGGAACGCCGCCTTCTGGAACAGGCCGTCATGAAAGACTTCGTCACGGCAGGTTCGGTCCGCAAACTGCTGGACCAGGGCAAAGACCTGAAAGAAGCCGTAAAGGCGGAAACCGGCAGCGAAGAGGCGTGGCTCGGTGAAGAAAAATTCGAGCAGGACGGCCTCGTCGAGGAAATCGGCACGGCCGTTTTTGATGCGAAAAAGGGCGACAAGATCGGACCGATCCAGACGGCCCTCGGCTGGCACGTACTGATCCTGAAAGATATCATCGAGCCCACAACGCAATCATACGAAGAGGCAAAAGAAGAAATTCGTGAAAGTGTCACGCAGGATCGGCTGGCCGACCGGATGGTCGACCTTGCCAACGCTGTTGACGACCGGCTCGCAGGCGGTGAAGAACTCGAGGACATGAAAGAGGAAATGAGCCTTCAGATCTCCACCCTGCCCGATGTCAACCGTCTCGGCAAAAACCTCGAAGGTGACGACGCGCTCGGGGATTTTGCTGCCGACAGGGCCTATATCCTTGAAAATGCCTATGAGCTGTTCGAGGGGGAAAGTGCTCCCGTTATGGAGCTGACAGATTCCCGCTTCGCAGTGGTCCGCGTCGATACGATTAAACCAAAAACATACGAGCCCTTCGAAGACATCAGCGAAGAACTTAAACTACGCTGGATGAACCAAAAGCGCTCCCTCAACAACGCCGTTCAGGCCCAGAAGGCCGTTATTGCTTTGGCCGAAGGCAAAAAAACGCTCGAAGAGCTTGCCAAAGAACACGGCGTAAAAGTAAAAACCTACGAAAATGTCAAACGCAAGGACCTGAAACCGCCTTTGACCGCTGCCGTTATGGAGGAGTTCTTCGGCGCCGAGCCCAACGGCTACGCAACATCGGATATCAAGGACGGTCAGATTATCGGCCAGATCATGAGCGTAAAGCTTCCCGACCCCACCGGCCTGACAGAAAACACGCTGGCCTGGCATGACACGCTTGCCAAGCGAGGTTATCAGGAAGAGTTTCTGTCACTTTATATGAGAGCGCTGGAACAGCGTATGGGTAGCAAAATCAACCGCCAGCTTCTTGACCGTATGTACGGTCCGGGCGGTGAGGAGTTCTAGGCTGTGCCGTTGCTTCCTGACTTTCAAAACTTCCAGAAAAACTACGAGGCCGGCAAATCGCAACTGGTATGGCAGTGGATCGTTGCCGATCTGGAAACGCCCGTCTCCGCATACTTAAAGCTATGCGGCGATGAGCCGAATGCCTTCCTGCTGGAATCTGTGGAAGGCGGCGCGGTGCTCGGACGTTATTCCGCGATCGGCTTTAACCCGGACCTGATCTGGCAGTACAGGAAAGGTCATGTCACGATCAACGGGGAACAACAGGACACACTGCCCCTGCAATCCATCCGCGAAAACATCGCCGCCTGCCGGATCGACGTAACGGACGGTGACATCCCGCCAATGGGAACTTCCGGCCTGTTCGGCTATATGGGCTATGACATGATCCGGCTATATGAAGATATCCCGGACGGCAACCCGGACACGCTGGAAATTCCGGACGGCATTTTCCTGCGCCCGACCACGATGGTAATCTTTGACAACGTCAAGCACATGATGTGCATTACCGCCCCGGTTTATCATGGCGAATTGTCAGCCCGTGATGCCTATGATACCGCCGTCAACAAAATCAACGCCGTCCTGAACAAACTCTACGACCCCCTGCCCTCCACGGCGCTCTATCACGAAACGGAACTTCCTGAAGAGCTGCCGGTCAACTCGAACATGAGCGAAGGGCAGTATCACGACATGGTCCGCAAGACCGTCGATTACATTCTGGCCGGAGAGATATTTCAGGCCGTTTTGGGGCAACGTTTTTCGGTGCCGTTCGATCTTCCGGCCTTTGACCTTTACCGCTCGCTGCGCCGGGTGAACCCGTCGCCGTTTCTCTTTTACCTGAACCTCTACGGTTTTTCCCTTGTCGGCTCCAGCCCGGAAATCCTTGTCCGCGTGAGGGATAACACGGTCACCATCCGCCCGATCGCCGGAACCAGAAAACGCGGCAAGACCCCGGAGGAAGACCGCGCCTTACGCGAAGACCTACTGGCCGATCCCAAGGAACGGGCCGAACACTTGATGCTTCTGGACCTTGGCCGCAACGATGTCGGACGCGTGGCGGAAATCGGCTCCGTTACCGTCACCGAGCAGTTCATCATCGAATATTATTCGCATGTCATGCATATCGTCTCCAATGTCGAGGGCAAACTCCGCTCTGATCTCGACTCTCTGGACGCCCTGTTCGCTGGCTTCCCGGCAGGCACCGTCAGCGGCGCCCCCAAAATCCGGGCGATGGAAATCATCGACGAACTGGAACCCGAACGCCGGAGTTATTACGGCGGTTGTGTGGGCTATCTGTCCGGCAACGGGGATATGGATACCTGCATCGCCCTGCGTACAGCTCTCGTTAAAGACAAGAAAATCTATGTTCAGGCGGGCGCCGGTATCGTGGCCGACAGCAAGCCGGAATCCGAGCATCAGGAATGCGTCAACAAGGCCAGAGCCATTATTCAAGCGGCTGAGCTGGCTGTTCAAAATGCGCAGAAAGCGCGCCGTCAGATGGTTTCGTAACCACGGCGCTCACCGGCACAAGAACAATTCCCTTATCCTTCAGTGTTGGCAGCCACTCCCGCAGCGCCCGTAATGTATTTTCTTTCGGATGACCGATCCCGATGGCAAGCCCACGATCCTTCGCAATATACTCCATCTTTGCCAGCGCCGTACGCACGGACTGGATATCCGTTGTGTGGTCAAGAAACACATCGCGCTCCGCGTACGGCACTCCGTAAGCATGCGCCGTATCCGCAGCCACGGACGTATGGATTGTCCGCGAGTCTACAAACAAAAGCCCGCGCATGCGCAACGCCGCCATAATCCGGCCCATCGACACAGGGTCCTGTGTCAGCTTGCTGCCCATATGATTGTTAATGCCGACAACACCATCCACAGACGCCAGAATATGATGAAGAACGTCTTCAAATTCTTCTTCAGTCTCATCGGTTTTCAGCACTTCCGGTCCCGGATCAAGCTTGCTGTTAAGGGGTTCCATCGGCGCATGTATCATAAGCTCGTGCCCGGCCTCACGGGCCGCCTCGGCCTGCTCGCTTACATCCGGTGCATAAGGCAGAAAGGCCATCGTCAGCGGTCCCGGCAGGGCCGTCGTCTCCGCCGTCCTTTTTTTACCGATGCCAAGGTCGTCGATAATGATAACCACCTTCGGCGTCTCCGGGTCAAAATCCGCATGGATGGCGTTCTTCTCCCACGCAGGACGTTCTGGCAGCGGATGCCGCACTTCCGGCACCGGTATCTCCAGACTGACATCAACAATCGGATCCAGTCTCGCTTCCTGGAACTCGAGCATCGCCGATGCATGGGCCATATCCTCGATCTCGGTCAGGCCAAGCTCTTCCTGAACGGCATCCTTTTTATAGGAATCCGGGTCGTAATAAGGCCGCCAGCCGCCCAGCACGAACTGGTCGACAAACAACATGAGGAAAATAGCAATCACGACAAAGATGGCTTTTTCCCGGGGACTCGGGGAAGGCTTCCTGAACATGCCACCCAGCATAATCCTGTTTCGTGTTGCGAACAACGCACCATTTGGGCCATAACAACAGGCATGATCGTTCTTATTGACAACTATGACAGCTTCACCTGGAACCTGGTCCAGTATTTCGGGGATCTCGGGGTTGAGGCGGACGTGCACCGTAATGACAGGATTACGGTGGAGGAAGTCCTAGCCCTGAAGCCAAAGGGCATCGTCCTCTCGCCGGGGCCGAGTGATCCGGATCATGCGGGCATCTGCCTCGAAATGGTGGAAAGTGCAGCAAACGAGAATATTCCGCTCTTTGGCGTCTGTCTGGGACACCAGACCATCGGCCAGTGTTTTGGCGGCACGGTATCCCGCGCGCCTGCTCCTATGCACGGCAAAATCAGCACAATCAGCCATCAGGATAAAAGCGTCTTCAGCGGCCTGCCGCCATCTTTTGAGGCCACGCGCTACCATTCGCTCATCGTTGAAAAGGGCGATCTGCCTGACTGCCTTGAGATTACAGCAGAGACCGAAGACGGCCTGATCATGGGCCTTGCCCATAAGAACAAACCCATTCACGGCGTACAATTCCACCCGGAAAGCATCGCCACCGAACACGGCCACCGGCTCCTGAGAAACTTTGTGAACCTTTTATGAGACGATGATCGAAACACTGAAAAAAATCCAGCAGGGCACTGCGCTGACAGAAGAAGAAATGGCCGCGGCCATGCGCATCATCATGAGCGGTGAAGCAACCCCGGCGCAAATCGGCGCATTCCTTATGGGCCTCTCGCAACGCGGTGAAACGGTAGACGAGATCACCGGCGCCGCCCGTGTTATGCGGGAAAAGGCCGCCCAGATCAAAGCACCCGG
>CAZKGT010000012.1:0-28918 GCA_964552285.1 uncultured Pseudobdellovibrionaceae bacterium
AATCTCGGGTACTCGCGGCACTTTCGGTTCCGTCGCCAGTAGTGCCTCAGGGGCCGGCGCACCCGCAAAGCCGGCAACTTCGTAGCCGGCGCCTGTCGCCTCCTCTGCCAGAGGCCCGGCGACAGCATAGGCCGTCACCAGCAAAGCGCATATCGCGATACTAACCCCTGCAAAAACCCTGTAATCCGGCTTAACCGCAGGCTCATCAAAATCATCTACCGGCGCTTCATCCATATCATCGACATCATCTACGGGCTCGAGCTCGATATCAATCGGCGTGGTGCTTTTGGTAATCATGACTATGGACCCTTCGTGGTCTTACGGTGAGAGGCGGCCTGTAAAAAAGACCGGAGATCGTTTTCATATACGAATCTAACAGAATTCAGAATGGATGTGAATCCTTCCTGTTTATTGTCTATTGTGTTTTTTCCCTATCATCAAGCGGCCTCACTTTTTTCGATCATTTCCAGAAAGGCCCTTTCAAGGGTTTTGGTGCCAGTTTCTTTTAAAAGTTCCTGGGGTGCGCCCGTAAACCGGATTATCCCGTCATGCAATACGGCGACACGATCGCACATTTCACTCATATCCGCGAGTATGTGCGAGCTTAGGAAAACCGTCCTGCCTTCCTTCTTGAGCCCCGAGAGGAAATCCTTAACCCGCGCCCGCGCCCTTGGATCAAGGCCGCTCATCGGCTCGTCCAAAATCAGCACATCACATCCCGTCAGCAATGTTGCCAGCAACCCCAGCTTCTGACGCATGCCCTTGGAATAAGTTTGAACGCGGTTTTTGTGAACACCGGGATCAAGGGCTAACGATTCGGCGGCCTTTTTGATATCCTCATCATCTTCCTTGCGCCCGTAGAGACTGAGCGAGAAATGAATAAACTCCATACCAGTCAGGAACCACGGCGGCTCAAAACGTTCCGGCAGGTAGGATGTCTTCGCTTTCGCCCTGGCATCATACCTGTCGAAGCCGCATATGCTTATCTCGCCTGCAAGAGGTGTCCGCATCCCCAGAATCGCCTTGATAAGCGTGGTCTTTCCTGCGCCGTTCAGCCCAATAAGGCCAAAAGTCTCGCCATGCATGATATCGATAGAGATATGCCGGATAACCGGCTTTTTGTCGTAGCCGACATCAACATTCTGAATTGAAAGGGCCGGGATATTTTTTGACATCTGGACCCCGGCCGTTATCCCGGCAGGAAAATACGGGTGTCCAGATTAAAGCGCTGATGCGGGCGCAGGCGCACGGGAAACACAGTATTTGTGTATGAGTCCATCCACTTCAACTCAATGTATTCCCTGCTGACACTAATATCCAGAACCTCCTCCGGAATAGCTTTCGGCGTAATCCTCCTGCCGTTCAGCCAGACTGTCCACTCATCATCTTTCACAAAGACAATGCCGCCCAGCGAAATCTCCCGCACGCCCGGCTGCCGGATTTCATCTTCATAATCATCCTCGATAGGACCAGGATCTGTGTCCTGGCGAAACTTATACAGCGTCCTTGCATCCTTGATGAGCCGGTGCGTCCAGACCGTAAAGAACAATGACGGAATATCATCGGGACTGACAAGCCAGGGCGTTGTGTTATCGGAGCTATATACAAACCCCTCCTCCTCGACCTGCGGCTCTTCCACACTGGCGCTCGCAGCAGCCTCCTGGGCGTAGACGTCACACGGCACAATGCCAACCGAAAAGGCCAGGCACATAATAACGAATCCACAGAAAATAATCCTGCCAGAACCCGGTATCCTTATTTCAAAATATCCTGCCATCCTGTCCATCCTAGAACTCCGTGCCCTGGGTTCTATCCCTGCCGGGAGCCGCTATCCGGTCCTCCGGAAACGCCGTGCGCCAGGTAAAATCAACACCGGCCTTAACAAGGGGAATCGGCCGGCCGGCACCAATCTGGCGTATCACTGAGTCATTAACACGTGTGGCACGGGACAACTCAACCCTGTCTACCCTCACATGCCCCGGGAATGTTGCCTGAAGAAGATATATAAAGCGGTACACATCAATATCATCCAATGCCTCGATTGATACGCTAACCGGGCTGCTTAGCATTACATGCCTGGCCTTTTTAAGGTCCGCATTCTTTTCAAACTTGGCGGCATTGATCACATAGCTGGCACTTAGAACACGAGAAATCTCCTGGATTTCCTCGATCTTCTTTCTTGCAACGACACGGTCCTGCTCTCCGAAGAAACCGGAGGTTTCGAGAGCCTGAAAACGATCCCGCATCTCTTCAATCTTCTCGAACTCCTCCTGCAGACGAGTGAGCTCACTTTCCTTGCTCGATATCTCGCCCTTAACAGAACGGAGCTGCTTTTCCATCATTTCGTTCATGGGCTGCACATGAAGGTAGTAACCCGCCGCCAGCGCTCCATTGATAAGAATAAGAGTGGCAATCAAGATGATTCTTTTCAGACCGAGGACCTGTATCATTTTTTGACCCCCGAAATTTCTATTTCAGCAAGATAGTCTTCAGCCGCACCACTTACACGTTGCGTGACACCGGTCTGCCCCTCCAGCGTGTCCGTATACTCCCGCTTGACCGGGTTTTTAAGCGAAACGATATTATAATCCTTAAATTTCTTTCTCAAACGCACCATCAGGTTATCGTATTCGGCACTAACGAAGTCCGGATCCAGACTTGAGGGAAACGACATCGTCAGCCTTGCTTCTTCGCGAGGAACGAAGTTGATGATTTCGTTCCCCATTTCATCGTAACTGGGCACTTCCGGGCGCGGACCGGGCACAAGCGAGGTCGAATAACTGATAGAGTCGATAATGAGCTGCGGCCCAAGAGCTACAGAAATATCCTTGATAAAAGGCAATGTATAGGCACTGTCTTCCTGCAGATCCTTATACGTATCCAGCGTTCCCTGTACGAGCTGAACATCAAACCCCATCGCCTGCTTGCGGGCGACCTCCTCGTTATAGAGTTCAACCACCTGCCGCTTGCGACGCTCCGCATTATCGAGATCTTCCTGTGCCAGAAGATAGGCCTGAACCTCATTGAACATCTGGAACATCAAGTACCCCGCCCCGAGAACCAAAAGAAGCGAGGCCGCCATCGCGATCTGACGGGGACGGTGAACTTTTGTGATGTCTCCCGACTTCATCGGAAGAATAAAATTGCTCCTGCGCCCGCTCCATGCCGCGTGAAGCGGATCGGCGTAACGCGGATCTTCCTGCGGTCCCAGCTTGATACCCAGCAATTTGGCCGCTTCCATAACGGTCATGCTGGTGTAATTGCAGGGAACATCAATCTTTTCGCCCAGCCGGTCGCCGGCCGCCGGGTTGGCGATCACAATAACCTCCAGCCCCTCGTCAGGACTGTACCCAAAACGGGAGAGGTAACTCATCGTGGCCTTGAACTCCTGGGCCACTTCCTTCGTCCAGAGCTCAGGCTCGATATCCGTGTCGACAATCGGCGTCATCCGGGTCAGCGCAAGCTCACCGTCTTTCGTTACGATCTGCCGCAGGCCGCCATTCCGGTGCTGTCCGACAAAAACAGCCCATTTTGATTTCGTCTTCGCCTTCTTCGACAGTTTGGCCGCCAACGTCTTGACCATGCCCGACGACTCGACGGGCAACAGGCAAAACGCGGAAATGGGCGCCATGGATTTGCGCACCGAATCGATTGTTTTAACAAAAGCCTCGGAGCCCGGAATAGCGGCAAAAAGATAAACGCCACCCATCGGCACATGCGCAGCTCCCCCTCCCGCCTGCTGCTGAGGCTGTGTTTTTTTCACTTTTGCCTTAAGAGGCAACGCAGCCCGGACAGGATAGTTAGCAAAGGCCATTTGCAGCTTGCGCTCAACGACATTGGCCTTATCCAGCGGACTGACCTTTGGCATACGCTCCTTGCGGTAATGCTGCTCCACCATATCGTAGAGAACCAGAACCGACTTGGCGTTACACTCTTTTTTGATTGCGCCTGAAACGGCCTGCTCGAAATTCGGCGCCCCCCAGGGAACCGTCTCCACAAGCTTACTGACAGTCGCCCCGACATTGTATATGCACAGGGCCTCATCCCCGATCAGGAGGACGCAACGCGACGGACTAAGAAACGGAATGCTCATGAATAAATCAGCATTTTTAGAATTCAAGGTTTTCCATCATGCCATAGACCGGGCCGAAGACCCCAACGGCAATCCATAGTATCATACCGCCAAGAACGACTGTTAGCAAAGGTTCAATCATCGCAATCAATCCCTGAACCGCTTCATCGACGTCCTTGGTATAAAAATCAGACACCTGTTCAAGCACTTCCGTCAGATTTCCCGACTCCTCACCGATCCGGATCATACGCACCACCATGCTTGGAAACTCACCGGATGCATTAAAGGCCTCGGACAGAGGGCTGCCTGCCTGAACATATTGAATAACACTCTCAAGCGCCTCGCCCAACGCCATGTTTCCGACGGTCTCACGCGCGGAGCGCAAGGCCGAAAGAACATCAATACCGCTGGAGAAAAGAGCACCGAAAGTCTGGGCAAAGCGCGCGATATTAATCTTCCTGATAAGCGGCCCCATAACCGGCATCGACAGCGCCATGGCATCCAATTTATACGCAAGATCATCCGAAAGATTGCGCAACGTAAAAAACAGGGCCAGCAAAACGATTGGCGTTAATACGACAATAATGCCCCCCGCGACCGGAAAACCGAACAAATGGAATAGCGGATTAACAAAGAAATCGGAAGTCGCCATCAGAGAGATCGTCGCGAATCCAAGCTCCTGATCAAGATTATTAAGGAACCCGACGATCTGTGGAACAACAAAGCCCATCATAATGCAGATCGTAATAATCACGACAAAAATCAATATCATCGGATAGCGCGTGGCCTTGCGCACCATGGTCTGCATCTCGTCGATCCACTTCAGGAATTTAACGAGCTGTTTGTAGGCCGAGCACATATCACCGGTTTCTTCACCGGAACCGACAAGGGACACATAAAGGTTCTTGAATACTTTCGGGTGCTTCTTAAACGATTCGGACAGGGACATCCCTTCCGAAACATCCCGGTATACCTCTGACATGATATCGCGAAGAGCCCCGTTTTCAGTCGTGTCACGAATGTCGGCAAGCGCATCCAGCATCGGCACACCCGCGCCCTGCATCTGATCCAGATGCACGAAAAGCTGGATCAGATCGCGAACCTTGACCTTCGACATGGAAATGCCAACGCTCATCCCCTTCTTGGTCTGTAGCGGCTGGCACTGCACCAGTTCAAGCCCCGCGTTTTGCAGTTGCTTGTACAAATCCGTTTCGTTTGCAGCGGAAATAACGCCCCGTATGGGACGCCCCTTAGCGTTGATCGCCCTGTACTTATAGCGTTCTATGACAGGCCTCTGGGTTTTTAGCGGTTGATATCAACTTTCTTGGCAAGCTCTTCAAGGCTTGTTATGCCTTCAAGCACTTTCAGGATGCCATCGTCTTTCATATTTTTGAAGCCCTTTTTCCTCGCCGCCTGTTTCAGTTCCGCTTTTGATCCGCTATCGGCGATAATTTCGTCCATTTCCTCATCAAGCAGAAGAATCTCAACAATGGCCGTCCGCCCTTTGTATCCCTGCCCGCCGCAAAGGCCGCATCCACCTTGGCGCGCCCTGTGAATAACCGGTGCCTCGGAAGGATCAACACCTAGAATTTCGCACTCCTGCGCATCCGCTGTGTACTCTTCCTTACAACCGTCGCACAAACGCCGGACCAGGCGTTGCGCGAAGACGGCAATGATAGCGCCGGCAATCAGCCCCGGCTTCAACCCCAGATCAAGAAGACGGGGCAGAGCACCGAAAGAATCGTTCGTGTGGAGCGTAGTATAAACCTGGTGACCGGTCATGGCGGCCTTCAGTGCCATGTTGCCCGTCTCACCGTCACGAATTTCACCGATAAAGATAATATCGGGATCCTGACGCAACAGCGCCTTGATACCGTCAGCAAACTCCAGAACGCCTTCGCGAACATGGGTTTGGCGAAGCATTGGAATGGAGTATTCGACCGGATCTTCAAGGGTCTGGATATTCACCTCGACATTATTGATCTCGTTCAGCATCGAATAAAGCGATGTCGATTTACCGGAGCCGGTCGGACCGGTGACAATGATAATTCCTTCCGGGCGGCTCTGGGCGCGCCTGATCCTGGCCAGGTTTTCTTCACTAAAACCAAGGCCTTCCAGAGGCATAATGCTCTGGCTCTTGTCCAGAACCCGCAGGACGATGTTCTCTCCATGCACCGTCGGCAGCGAAGAAACCCGGAAATCCGCTTCACGCCCACCGACATTCAGGCTGAAACGCCCATCCTGCGGCGCCAGCTTGTCGGCAATATTCATCGCGGACATGATCTTGAGACGCTGCGCGATTGCGCTCCAGTGCTGCTTGTGGAGAACTTGCGCCGTGTAAAGCACACCATCGCGCCTGTTGCGCAAACGAACAAAGTTTTCTTCAGGTTCGAAGTGAAGATCCGAGCAACCGAGCTTAACCGCATCAAATACCAGCGCGTTCACCAGCCTGACAACCGGGTGTGTATATGCCTGATCTTCCGTCAACTTGGTAAGGTCGATTTCCTCCTCACCCTCCTCCAGCTCTTTCAGGATATCCTTGATGGAACTGGCGTAACCGTAGGCCGCATCAATGGCCTCGGAGATAACCGTTGCCGTCGTTATCAACGGCTTGATCTGGACGCCCTTCGGAAAATAACGCCGCAGCGTATCCATGACGACAACATCATAAGGGTCTGTCATCGCCACATAGGCTTCCGTTTCGGAAACGGAAATCGGCAATGCCTGATATTTTTGCGCGATCGCCTTTTCCATCAGCGCAAGCGCGTCTCCGTCAACGATCGTATATTTCGGATCAAAAACCTCAAAGCCTGAAGATTCGGCCAGAAAAGCCGTCAGCGTTTCCTCATCGAGAAAACCAAGGTCGACAAGAACCTCGCCAACCATCCTGCCGGAGATTTTCTTTTCCTGGAGGGCAACATTGAGCTGGTCTTCTGTAATCAGCCCCATGGAGACGAGGCGGTCACCGATACGCCCGCTTTTGGGCGCGCCTTCTCCTTCACCGCCGCCATCAACAGATATATCCTGCGCCGACTGGCGAATGACATCCCGCGATTCCACGCCCGCCTTTTGTCCTTGTTGCTTGGTGAATTTTACAGGCAGCTTTGATACGGGCCCGGCAGAACTTTCTTTCGGCGACCCTTTTGACGGCGGCTCATCATCATCAAGCACCAGCTCCCCGCCGTCATCCTGCGGAGCTACCGTCAAGTCTTCAAAAGATTCGCCTTCCGGCGTTTTATCTTCGTTCATCATAACCCGCTTGCGCTTCTTTTCCTGGCTTCAATCCTGCTACCACATTAGCAAAAACTGTTTAATGAAATGAATACAGGGAAGTATGCTGTTTTTTGGATTCGTCCAGCTTATTGCCTGAAAATAACATCTTTTCGAGATATTCACAAAAAATGCTATGATAGCAGAAGGTTAAATCGCCGGATTATTCCGACTTAGGGTTATGCTCACAGAAACGTATTAACAATTTATAAAAATACGGCCCACCAGATGACAAAAGAAATTCGCCGCATTATTTTTGACAATTCCGAGCTTACACACGCCATCGAGTCCTATGGATCGCGTTTTGGGCTTCGCTTCCCGAAAGGCAAGGTCGTGCGCACACGCAATGCCGGCACGGCTGAATATCAGGGCCAGCAGATGGAGAAATTTCATACGGAACTGCACCGGGATTATAACGTCGTCGAACAGCCGCATTCCGTCATCCTGACTTTTTTTGAAGAAAAGACGTTCGAGAACAAATATTACGACATCCGGGCCGATTTCATTTCCGGCGCCCTGGTCGCCTATTGCGTCGAAAACAAAATCCTGCTGCCCAAGGCGGGTAAAAAACACCTTGGCTTTTCCGACCTCAACCTGTCCCTGGATATTGAATATGAGAGCGAGTCACCGGACAAGGAGCCGTCGCTGATGTTCGAGGAGGATACTTAAGGGACGAGACCGAATGGCGCGCCCGAGAGGATTCGAACCCCTAACCTCCTGATCCGTAGTCAGGTGCTCTATCCAGTTGAGCTACGGGCGCCCTGAGGCGTTATTGCGGGCGGCACATTAGGACAATGTTTGCGCTATTGCAAGCCAATTCGGAAAACCCCGCCTGCGATCTAGCCACAGATAAATATTTTGTTGAAAAGCCTTACGCTTGACTCTCTTTTTTAATATAGTGATTTTTACACAGGAGATTTCGGGTTGACGCAATCCGGCAAGTTTGAATATCTAAGGTTTTTAAGCCCTTTAAAATAACGGTAGAAAATTGCAATGAGACTTATCCCTTGCACATGTGCGCTGTTCAACAAAACAGCAGTCCTGACGATGGCTTTCGCGCTCGGCTCTGTTTTTGCAACAGACGCTCTGGCTCAAGGGGGGGCTGCGGTGCGGCCGCCGGCGCTGATTATCTCAGACGCCCCGCTGCCGCCGGATGTTCACCAGCGCGTTTACCAGCACCCGTCCGTCGCGCCGAAAATTTCAGCCGATGAACTGACCGGCTCTTCTTACTTCGATCCGGAAGAAACCATTGTCGGCCGCAAGGTCGAGGAACTGCGAAACGAGCTTTTCAACCTTCAGGGCGGAATCGCCGCGCTGTCCGAGCGCCTTGCCACACTGGAATCAGACGGCCAGGCAACGTCCGCGGAATATTATTCAAACGTCGCCACCATCAGCACGCAGCTCCAGTCAGGCACCACGCCCGGCAACCCGCGCCTCGTCAAAAGGCTGGCCGCCGCGCAGATCGGCCTTGAGGCACTGGCCGGGAATGTTGCGCGCCTGAACGGGCTGGCCGTTGAGATTTCACACGTTGCCTCGCTGGCCTCCTTCCTGCTGGAAGCCTCCCGGGCCACCTACAGCCTGTCCGGCGCCATCGAGGAAGACCATGTCCGGCTGGCGCAACTGGAAGACGCTATCAACAATACGATTGTTGTCATCGACCGCCTGCTGAACAACGTCAATGACGATATCTCCCGTACCGCGGCTTACCTTAATTCAGAGCGCGGCAACCTGCGCACGCTCTCGCTGGCCATCACGCAGGGCGATCTGTACGGCAAGAGCCTTGCCAACCGTCCGTTCTCGGGGCTTGGCCCGGCCGGCATGTCGCACGCCAGCGCCGCCGGCAAAGCCGTCGCGCCCCCGACGCCGCGCCCGCTCGTGAAGATTCGTTTCGACCGCCCGAACGTTGCCTATGAGCAGCCCGTCTATCTGGCCGTCAGCGAAGCAATAGACCGCTTTCCGACCGCCCGATTCGAACTTGTCGCCGTTCACCCGTCAGCCGGGAACGCCGCACAGGTTGCCATCGAAAGCACACGGGCCCGCCGGAATGCCGAGAAAGTTCTGCGGACTTTGACGCAGATGGGTCTGCCGCTGGACCGGGTCGACCTGTCATATACGCCAAGCCCGGACGCGAAGACCAACGAGGTCCACCTCTACATCCGTTAGTGTGAAACGAAGCATTCTCTTTTTTGCCCTGGTTCTGATTGTCGTTATTCCGGCGGTCGCGGGATGGTTTTACTTTTACAGCACCCCGCCGACGCTAGATGTGACGCCTGTCATGCGCGGACCTGCAATTGAGGCCGTATACGCCACGGCCATTGTCGAGCCCGTAAAATGGGCCTCCATCGCTCCGGTTAAAAGCGGACGTGTTATTGAAGTCCTCGGCGTTGAAGGACTGCGGGTTGATTCCGGCGTGCCGCTGGCAACAATGGATTACAAGGACCTTCAGGCTCAGCTTGACGAACAGCTTGTCCTTATACGGCTGAAGCGGGAAGAAAAACGCCGCGCAGAGATACTGCTGAAAAACAAGAATATTTCCAAAGAGGCTTACGACCAGCGCGTTAGCGAATATGAACAGGCGGAGGCCCGCCTGCACGTGATTGAGGAGCAGATCGAGCAGCACTTTATCCGCGCACCGACAAACGGCACGGTTTTGTGGCGCGATGTCGAGGTCGGCGAGGTAAAGGCTGCCGGGGAAACGATTTTCTGGATCGGCGACCCCAGCCCGATGCGCCTTGAGGCGGAAGTCGATGAGGAAGACATTCCCCGAATCAAGCCCGGCCAGACCGTCCTGATAACCGCGGACGCCTTTCCGGACGAGGTTATGACGGGAACCGTCGCTTCCATCACGCCGATGGGCGATCCGGTCAATAAAAGCTACCGCGTTTATGTCAGCCTGCCCGAGGATACGAAGCTGATGATCGGTATGACCGTGGAAACCAACACGGTTGTCAGCCACAAGAAAACGGCTTTACTGGTTCCATCCGAAGCTGTCATCAAGGGACCGGCCGTCTGGAAGATCGTCACAAAAGACGATAAAACGACGGCGATAAAAACCCCGGTCATTGCCGGCGTAAAGGGGGAGGAAAATATCGAGGTACTTGAAGGACTGGAAGAACAGGATCTTGTCCTGATATCTCCCCCCAAAACCCTGCTGGACGGACAACAGGTCTATGTGAATCTCAAACGCCGGACCATCGACAACAGCGTCAGTGAACTGATCGAAGGCAGTGGAAAACCAAAAAGCGGCTGCGGTTCCTGCGGCGGCAACGGAACAGGGCGGAGCGGCTGCGCCGGCGGCGTTGAACTGACAGAAGACAGACGGGCCAATAAAGAATGGCAGGGACCACTTCCCTACTGTGGACCATCGCGCTAACCCATCTGGGCGGGCGCAAACGCCAGAGCGCCGTATCAACGATCGGCGTTGCGCTCGGTGTCGGTTTCTTTATTGCCATGGCCGCCATGATGCAGGGATTTCAGGGATTCTTCATCCAGACCATCGTCGATGTTTCCCCGCATATCGTTATGAAGGACGAATACCGCGAACGTCCGCGCCAGCCGATCAGTTTTGTCTTTGATCTAGAGCAGGCCGCCGTGGCATTGAGTGGAATCAAACCCAAGGAGGAAATTCGCGGGATCAAAAACGCCCGGCGCATTATCCACTCTCTTGAAGAAACGCCGGACCTGCATATCGCTCCGGCGCTGGAGGGACAGGTGATTTACCGGTACGGCTCTACAGACGTCTCGGCCAGCATCATCGGGATCGAACCGGACAAGGAGCGTGTTATTACCCGGCTTGAACAGGATATGACCTCCGGCTCCCTTACCGAACTTCAGACACATTCCAACGGCGTCATCCTCGGCTCGGGACTGGCCGGGGATCTCAATGCGGAGACGGGGGATATCGTCACGGCCATTTCCCCGGCGGGGGTCGTTCAGAACCTGAAGGTCGTCGGAATCTTTCATACCGGTATTGTCGCGATGGACGATATGCACTCCTATACGCTCCTGAAACGGGCGCAGGTCCTGCAAAACCGGGCCAATGTTATCAATATGATACGATTTGCTCTCGAAGACCCGCACGCCGCCGAAGACGTCGCCCGTACAATTGAAGAGAGATACCGCTACAAATCCGAATCCTGGCAGGAAGCCAATGCCGGTTTCCTGTCCGTCTTCATCATCCAGGATATGATCATGTATTCGACGACAGGCGCTATTCTGATCGTCGCCTGCTTCGGGATATTTAACATCATCAGCACCATCGTGAACGAAAAAGCGCGCGATATCGCCATCCTGAAGTCGATGGGATTTACCGCCGGTGATATCCAGATGATTTTTCTCCTGCAAGGCGTAATGGTTGGCGTCACCGGTATGTTCCTCGGCTGGGGACTTGGGTACCTGCTCAGCATCGGGCTTGAATCGATACCGATCGAGATGGAGGCAATGATTACCGCTGACCGGCTGTTTATCGTTTACGACATCAGCCATTACATCATTGGCGGCATCTTCTGCGTTTCCGCGGCCAGCTTTGCCGCATGGCTTCCGGCGCGCAAGGCCGCCCTGCTCCGCCCTGTCGATATTATCCGGGGGGCTGCATGAGTAGTGCCGCCCCGCTGATTGAACTGAAAAACGTCACCCGTATCCTGCATGAGGAAGAGATCGAGGTAACGCTGGTGCAAGATATCAGCCTTACCGTTCGCGCGGGTGAGTTCGTCAGCGTCACCGGCCCGTCCGGTTCGGGAAAATCCTCCCTGCTCTATCTGATGGGCCTGCTGGATCGTCCGACGGAAGGCGAGATTTTCGTCGAAAGCCGGGCGACATCCGGCCTGTCAAAGAGCCAGTTCTCGCGCCTGCGTCTGGAAAAGCTCGGCTTCGTGTTCCAGTTCCATTTCCTGCTGCCGGAATTTACCGTTCTCGACAATGTGATGATCCCGATGCGCCGCCTTGGCAAGCTTGGCAAAAAGGATATGCATGCCCGTGCGGAAGAACTTCTGGAAACGCTCGGCCTTGCCGATCACATACACAAGCATCCCTCGCAGGTTTCCGGTGGCCAGCGCCAGCGCATTGCGATCGCCCGCGCCCTCGCCAACGCACCTGCCGTGATCCTCGCCGATGAGCCGACCGGCAACCTCGATAGCCAGAACAGCCGCAACGTCCATGATATTTTCAAGAAAATCGCTTCAGACGGGCTTGCCAGCGTTGTCATGGTCACGCACGACAAAGAACTGGCCGCCGATACCGACCGCAATATTCATATGGTGGATGGAAAAATCGTTTAAGGACTAAACAATGACGTCGGCGTTGACGTCCGTATCCAGTACGTCGGATGCGCCCGTATCGCCGAGTCCCGCGCCTGCGATCACCTCGGCATCACCCACCGACTGCTCTCCTTCAGCGATTTCGTTCAGGGCGTCCTGACTTTCGTTGTCGAAAGCAATGATATCCTCAAGCTCGACAATGTCTGAGGACGGCGCGGTTGTTACGGTGAATTTGACCCAAGGGGTGATATGCTCGCCGTCCAGCGCGCGCACCCACATCTTGTCACTGCTGCTGACATCACCGCCGACAATATTCAGCCGGGTAAACTCATCAGCCGTAACGCTTACGCTTCGCCCTGTCGCCAGAATCTGGCCGTCCAGCTCGAAATAAGCAGTCGCACTGGACACGCCGCCATCCCAGACATCATAGGAAATTGTATCGCCGTCCGCATCCGTGGCGCCGATGATCGATGAAGCCAGAACAGTCTGATCAACACTCAGCGCCAGGTTATTGGCCGTCACAACCGGCGCAAAATCATTCGTACCGCCTCCGCCTCCGCCACCGCCTTCACCACCGCCGCCGCCGGAGCCACTGCCGGAGTCTTCCGTCACCATGAAGAACTTGGCCCATGCCGTGGTATGCTCGCCATCTGAAACGCGAACCCACATCTTGTCCTGAATATTCATATCGCCGCCAACATAATTCAGCCGGGTAAATTCATCAGCCGTAACACTGACGCCCCGTCCCGTAGCCAGTTGCTGGCCGTCCAGCTCGAAATAGCCGCTGCTGCCATGTGCCGTGCCGTCCCAGACTTCATAGGTCAACTCGTTCCCATCTGCGTCCGTGGCATTGATAAAGCTTGAGGCCAGAATAACCTCGTCAAGATCCACCGTCTGGCCGGTAACCGTTACAACCGGCGCGAAATCATTCGTACCGCCGCCACCACCGCCGCCGCCTTCACCGCCACCGCCGCCGGAGCCACTGCCGGAGTCTTCCGTCACCATGAAGAACTTGGCCCATGCCGTGGTATGCTCGCCATCTGAAACGCGAACCCACATCTTGTCCTGAATATTCATATCGCCGCCAACATAATTCAGCCGGGTAAATTCATCAGCCGTAACACTGACGCCCCGTCCCGTAGCCAGTTGCTGGCCGTCCAGCTCGAAATAGCCGCTGCTGCCATGTGCCGTGCCGTCCCAGACTTCATAGGTCAACTCGTTCCCATCGGCGTCCGTGGCATTGATAAAGCTTGAGGCCAGGATAACCTCGTCAAGATCCACCGTCTGGCCTGTAACCGTCACAACCGGCGCATGGTCATTGCTTCCGCCGCCGCCACCTCCGCCGCCTTCACCGCCGCCGCCGCCGGAGCCACTGCCGGAATCCTGCGTCGTCAGGGTAAACTTGGCCCACGGCGTAGTGTGCTCGCCGTCAGAGACCCTTACCCACATTTTATCCGTGCTGTTTACGTCGCCGCCGACCAGATTCAGCCGGGTAAATTCATCAGCCGTAACACTTACACCGCGGCCGGACTCCAGGCGCTGACCGTCCAGTTCGAAATATCCTGTCGAATTGGAATTGCCGCCGTCCCACACTTCATAGGAAAGCGTATTGCCGTCCGCGTCCGATGCGCTGATCACCGTCGATACCAGAATAGTTTCATCAAGATCCAGCGTCAGGTTACTGGCTGTTACAACCGGCGCATGGTCGTTGGTTTCGCCGCCTCCACCACCGCCGGAGCCGCCGCCAAACGTACTTTCCAGCGTCTCGAAGGTGTACGTGCCGTCGGCAAAAATGAAATTCTCGATATTCGTCAGCGTGTCGGTAAAGACTTCCGTCAGGTGATTTAACGCAACGGTCACACTGTTAATAAAATTAAAGGCAAAGGCATTCACCGAATAATTATACTCAACCGTATCATCCCCGGCGCCGCCATTGATCGAGTCATCCCCCAGGCTGCCATGGAATGTATCGGCACCGCCGTTGCCAACAAGGGCGTTATTCACCTCATTACCGTATATCGTATCGTTCCCGCTGCCGCCGGTTGCGTTTTCAATGACAGCATTAAAGGCTATACCTATATTTTCATTGCCGCCGACGGAACTCAGCGAACCGTCAGCCAGCCTCAGGATCATGTCCGAATTGATGGCCGCGCCATTCAGCGTATCAACCCCGCCGGCATCCCATATCGTGTAGAGATCGCCTGAGCGCAGCGTATAGCTGTTATTGCCTGTATTGTAGCTTGTATTCACACCGTACAGTTCCTGCAGCGCGGCAATGTCGTGCATCATCATGCTTTCCGCGTTACCGCCGATACGGGTGTAGGACATGACCGTGTAATGGTTGTTTTCCTCGGCGGCCGTCAGCGTATCCGAACCATCAAAACTATGCTTTAGCCCCAGCGCGTGCCCGACTTCATGAAGCAGGGTCTGGTAGACAATGCTTCCTGGGTTGGGGTTCGTTTCATATCCCCAGAACGCCGTGTTCAGGAAAACGTCACCGTCCACGGACGAGCCTGTCGGATACCAGGCATGTGCCACGACATTGACGTTGGAGCGCGCCACCTGACCAAAGGAAATATCGGCGCTGGCGCTTGAGCTGACCTCGTTAAACGTTATGTTGGCATAGGTTTCGATAATATCCAGCACTTCACGGGAAGTCGCCGCCTGATTGGCGTTCATGGCCTGGAATCCTGTGCGGTATTCCGCCCCGACACTGGAATAAAATCCGGGAAGAGCCGTATAAAAATTAAAGTCGAGCGTCAGGCCCGTGCCGTCATTGGCCCAGGAATAGCCGCTCATCAGGGCATCTTTCCCGTCCGTACCGCCGACAACGTCATCGGCGACTATGCCGCTGAAATCATCGCCTGACTGGTCCTGGACGAGGCCGTTATCGCCGCAACAGGCCGAGCAACCGCAGCCGATATGGCCAATTTGCCCGGCACTGTGCGTTTCCGTTGTTTCCGTTGAACTGTAGTTGTTTGTCGCTACCTGCTCCGGGGTATTGCCAGACTGGTAATCGTCAGGCGCCGCGCCAATCGTCAAAAGCGCATTGGCGTCGCCATACAGCGCACTATCATATCCACTGTAATCCCGGGCAGCCTCATAAGTGTCACTGGAATCTCCCAAAGAATCGTAGCGGTCATCCTCTTCCAGAAGACCGCCTGCACCGTATAAGCCCAATTGATCAATACCGCCGGTAAGACCGCTGTCTTTCGAATCCGTCATGGATTCTTCCCTCTCCAATACCTAACCGTGATCCCAAGTCTTTTCGCCCGCTTATATTATTATGGCATCCGGATGTTTATGGAGGCTTAAAAAACCAAACAATTTTAAGGACTTTCGGCATAAACCTGTTTCAAAACCAATGGATGGTTTTGACTGAAATTGTTGAAATTTTAACCGGCACCCCGTAAAGATAGCGCTACTGACGGGCTGTCCCCGTAGCTCAGCAGGATAGAGCACAGGATTCCTAATCCTGGGGCCGTGGGTTCGAATCCCGCCGGGGACGCCATCATTTTGTAACTATATCAATTACTTATAGCGCCACCGCAGAGAGTGAAGTCATATTTAAGAATAGCATCAGAATAGACCGCGAAAAGCCCACGCCTCACAGTTGAGCGCATGGGCTTTTGGTTTGAGGTTAAATGGAAGCACCAATCCCATAGGGTTCAGTGCCCATAAAGTATGACAGCAACGTATCTTTAGACTTCATGATGTCCTGCGATTTTGCCTGAACATGCTGATGGAGTTCTCTGGCATCAACTATTCCTGCCAGTGTGCCTTGACTGTTTACAACCGGCATATAGCGATAGCCAAAATACGTTATAAGATCGAGCGCATCCTCAACAGAGTCATCTGGGTGGACAGTATCCGCATTGGCGATCATCACATCCCATGCTGTCAGTTCCTCTGATGATTTTTGGTCAGAAAGATATTGTCTTTGCCGCAAGATGCCAAGGAAGACGACATCAAAGCCAAATTTAAAAACGGCGTGTTGACGATCACAGTTCCACGCAAACAAATAGCGAAACCTGAAAACGAAACCAAGGTGATCGAAATCAACAAAGCCGCATAATTTCCCACAAACTCACCCTAACCCCTCTAGGGCCCGCCCCCCCGAGCGGGCCCTTTTTATCTTCGTTAAGAACGATATAATAAAAAACTGGTGTTGCGTGTTTAAACAAACGTCTAAAGGGCCTGTATTCTATGACATATTGGCGCAGGGATTATGCTGACAATGGCCAGAATATCTTGATAATGCTGGGTTCGAATTGTATCAATTACCCGACGCCATTTTTTACCGGAAAAGCCATGCATGTTGTTCCATAGCATGCGCCGGCGGGAGAGACACCGGAAGCGGAACACGAACGTCCGGCCCTTCAAGCAGGGCGTGGTCGTCAAAATTTATAACCACAACTTCCACGCCAAGCCGCACGTCTATATTCTTTTCCGACTTCGAAGGCAGATCTCCGGACTTCCTGCCCGTTTTTGCCCATCGGGCATACATGATCTCGTAACGCATGACCGCCCTGTCCGCCGCCATTCTCATGACCAGTTCTTCCTCGCTTCCCGCCACGCCGGGAGCCAGAAGGATATCCAGCGCCTCCCGGCTCTTTCCGTACGCATCGACAAGCGCCACGGCCATACCGGCAGACGTTTTAAGTTTTGCCGCTTTCCTGAGAAGCGCTTCTTCCGACACTTCCTCTGCAATTCTGTGGCCAAGTTTTTTAACATACTTCCTGATTTCCTTTTTGGCCGACTCCTCAACCGCTTCCCCAATCCTGCCGGCAAGATTTCTTTCCTTTTTTCCTTTCGGCCTGAGCATATGGTGCGCAAGCTCCCGCAATTCCCAAAGCTTGCCGACAGCCTCCTCCGTATGCAGATTTTCATCCGGCATCGCCAGCGTTTTGTAAAACCAGCTGGAGCGGATCGGATAGGAAGTCCACTTCAACTGTCCGAGAGCCAGCATAATCTGTGTTTTCAGCGCTTCGGCCTGGTGGGAAACGGGAAGATGTTCCCGGATATCATGATCGGACAGCAATGACAGCCTGACCTTGGCCGGATCGTCGAGTTCACTTGCCGGAATATTACTCAGTTCGCGAACGTACGAGTCCCGGTGAAAGGCAATCATGACCGCATGATGATCCTCAATCTGGCGATCTTCTTTTTCCTTTTGCATTCTCGCCAGATCCATGGGCCCGTAACCCAGAGCGCCGGCAATATTGCAGACTGCGCTTCCCACTCTGACACCGATCAGCACCAGGCGCGGAAGCTGCACCGCCGGCAGGGGAACAAACATCAGGACAAACGAGGCGGCATTAAATGTCTGCGCAATCGCGGCAAGAGCCTTGCTGCTGCGCCGGGAAGGCATCGAAAGCCGGAGATCTATACGGGGAATACGGTAGGTAAGGGGAGACGCTCCACCATCCCCTGTAAGCGCCTGATCTGAAAAAGCAGTCAGCAGCGTCTCTGAGGCCACTCCGCATACTCCCGGAAAAGCGGAAAAGTCACCTGCGAATTACGTCCATAGGCCGCGTTCCTGTCAAGACCTCTTTTTATAGCGCCAGTTCTTTCCCGAGGTGGCGCAAAACACCGTCGGTGCCATACTCAATCAAATCCAGCGCATATTCGAACGCCGCCTCCCCGCCGTAATACGGGTCGGGCACTTCCGTTTCTTTTACATCCTGCGCGTAATCGAGCAAGAGGCCTACATGCGCCTTGCTTCCCGCCGGGGCGAGCGCCTCAAGACCCCGTTTGTGCGAGGCATCCATGCCGAGGATATAATCAAAATCTTCGAAGTCCTGCGCCCGGACAGCCCTTGCCGCAAGCCCCGCCAGTGAATATCCGCGCCGCACAGCTGCTTCGATCGCTCTGGAATCGGGTGGGGAGCCGGTATGCCAGCCCTGCATGCCGGCAGAATCGACGACAAAACGGCCGGACAACCCGGCCTGCTCGATCTTGTGAAGGAACATGCCCTCCGCCGTCGGCGAACGGCAGATATTTCCCAGACAGACAAACAAAACGCCGACCATGGCAACTCCCTGAAAACGTGTCGATCCTGTCAACAGGCTTGACCGTGGCAAAGGAATGCTTAGGATGCAACAAAAAGGTAACATCGTTGCAAGCGTGCGCGTTAACAAGGCGGAGCAAAAATTACTCCGCGATTTTTTTTGGAATGAGTGTGACGTCAAACCAGACTGAAAACATCTTCGTCCGCCTTGCGGAAAACAGTGAAGAGATCGAAGCGGCGCAGCATCTGCGCTACCTGGTCTTCTATGAGGAAAACGGAGCGCAGGCCAGCGAAGAAGTCCTGCGTCTGAAGCGCGACTTCGACGCCTTTGACGATGTAACCGATCATCTCGTCGTGATTGACAGCTCCGTCGGCGAAGGCGCTGCGGGCATTGTCGGCACTTACCGCCTGCTCCCCAGCAATGCCGCCGATAAATTCGGGCGGTTCTACACGAGCGACGAGTACGACATTGCCCCGCTGCTGAATTGCGGAGCGAGCCTGCTGGAGCTTGGCCGCTCCTGCGTTCTGGCTCCCTATCGTACGCGGCCCGTACTTCAGCTCCTCTGGCAGGGAATAGCCGAATATGTGCTTGAGCGTGAAATCGGCCTGATGTTCGGCTGCGCCAGCCTGCACGGTACGGATACGGGCAAGCTCTCGGAGGCGCTGGCCTACATGTACCACTATCACCTGGCGCCTGAAGAACTCCGGCCACAAGCCATTGAAAGCCGCTATGTGGATATGAACCTGCATGTCAGGGAATATCTGAACGTACGGGAAATATTTGCAAGCCTGCCGCCGCTTATTAAAGGGTATCTGCGCCTTGGCGCGACGATCGGAGACGGCGCCGTTATCGATTACCAGTTCAACACCACAGATGTCTGCATCGTGCTCCAGACGCACCTTGTGACCTCCCGCTACCGCAAGCACTATGAGCGCACCACACAGATGGATGTTCCTGCAGGGGATAATCCCGAACTTAAACGGGAATCGGCGTGATGGGAACGGTTGCAGGAGCCTTGAAATTTGTCGGCTTTTTACTGAACTGCCTTTGGGTTATCCCGTCGCAAAGCCTGGTCCTGCTGCTGGGCCGCGGGCCGAAATCCTATGTGCTGCCGCAGCTCTGGCACCGGATCGTCTGCCTGATATTCGGACTTAAATTCAAGGTAATTGGAAAAGTTTATTCAGGCGGCCAGGTAATGTTTATTTCCAACCACCTGTCTTATCTTGATATTCCGGTCATCGGCAGTGTTGTGCGCGCCTCTTTTGTTGCCAAGCAGGATGTCTCCGGCTGGCCGGTCTTCGGCTATCTGTCGACTTTGCAGCAAACAGCCTTCATCAGCCGCTCACGCGAAGACGCGGCCAGGGAGAAATACGCCCTGCAAACAATGCTGGATGACGGCAAGGACCTGATTATCTTTCCGGAAGGCACATCAACGGACGGGCGCGAAGTCCTGCCGTTCAAATCCAGCCTTTTTGCCCTGCCGATGGAGCTCGCAAAAAAGCAGCCCGTGGTCATCCAGACCGTAACAGTCCGGCTTGAAAACGCCAAAACGCAGGAAGAGCGCGATCTTTATGCCTGGCACGGTGATATGGAGATGCCGCCGCATCTGTGGGCTGTCGCCAGAAGTAAAGGGGCGCAGGTAACGCTTGTTTTCCATGAGCCTTTGAACCCGCTGGATTTCAAGAACCGGAAAGAACTGTCGGCGGCCTGTCACGCGGCTGTCGCCTCAGGCTTAAAAGAAACGGAAGCGCTGGCAAACGCAGCTTGATCCAGCGCCGACAACCTTATATTGTTCCCGAAAACGAGATGGAGATTTTGATGAAATTCGCCCCGGAAGAAATTGCACAGGTCCAGGCCTATCTTTCCCGCAAGCTTGCTAATGGAGACATTGCCCTGCGTCCGCGCGAAAAGGCGGAGGATTCTGTTGAGGTTCTGATCAAGGGTGAGTTTATCGGTACCATCTACAAGGATGTCGACGAGGGCGAGACCTCCTACACTTTCACCATGTCGATCCTCGATATCGATCTGTCCGAAGCGGCATAGCGCCTTTTGATCCATTCGCGGCTTTTGCTACAATGAAGCAATGAGAATTCTTCTTGCCGCACTATGCTTTTGCTTTCTGGCTTCTGACGCCGCCGCGCAGGAAAACACGAAGAACGTGCAAAGCTCTTTCCCGGCTATTCGTGACTTCATCGCAGATCATGGAGACCGTCACCGCCCGCTTAATATCGAGGAAGCGGATCTGAACGGTGATAATTTCCCTGAATATATCGTCTCACAGCCGGAACTGACCGGCGAGTGCCCGCCTGAGACCGGTTGCGATTACTACGTTCTGGGACAGGCCGGGAACGGGTTGATTGAAATCGCCCGGTTCAAAGCCTTCCGTGTAAGAACCGAAGCCGTTCAGGGGCGCCTCTACAAGGAACTTCTGGTGCATAATGACCCCTTAAACGATTTCGGTTTTACTCGATTTGTCTGGGTGCCGGAGAAAGCCCGATACCTGCCCTATGAAATAAACAGCCAGATCAGTGATTGAGTATTTTTTCCGTCCGGGGGATAATAGGCCTTGGGGAAACTTTGTGTATGTCTTTCTGGTTCTGGTAAAATTGGCTAATAGCTCAAGGAATGCGGGAATGAATATGAAGCCTTTTTTCGGTGCCCTTTTTCTGGGAAGCCTTGTACTGACTGCCTGTGCGAGCCAGACCTATGCCGCCAGACGGCTTGACTGGGCGCTTTATCAGGACGGTCCGACCTACCTGAAAATTCGTGAGGCGATGCCGGAACTGCATGAGCAGGAAGAAGCTCTGGCCGGCGGCATGGGGCGCATTCGCACCATTCTCAGCATCGCACCGGAAGATCTTAACCTGGACGACAGCCCGGAGCTGATTGCCACAGCGCCGCGGGATTACAATCTCTACGGCCCCGACGATCCGGGCGATCTGCATGTCATCTTTCGAATCAAAAATGACGGCTCGGTGCAAAGGGTCGCCGAATTCACCGCCCATGCCGTCATGCTGGGCGACAACTATACGCACGGCTGGCGTGACCTGCTGGTCTTCCATGGGCAGGACAGCCTTGTCTACGTCCTGTATTCATGGAGCAAAACAGATCAGACCTATTATCCGGGGAGAACCGACGTGCTCGACCCGGAAAGAGATATCATAGAGTAGAAAGTGATTATGGGGGAAAGGAACAAGAGGGAGAATTATCCGACAGGCCGACCCGGCTTTGCTTTCCTGTGCCTGATTTTTACTTCTCTGCTTGGCATCTCCAATGCCCATGCGCAACCTGCTGCCGGTTGTGTCGTTAACAACCCCCTTAGCAACTTTAATATTTCAAGCCCGTTTGGTATGCGCCTTCACCCCGTCCACGGCGTGTACAGGCCTCACCGCGGTATTGACCTGAACCTGCCGGGCACAGCTGACTGCGGGTACGATATTCCCCTCCCCGCAACGGGAACGATGACATGCGGTACCGCCGGAGGCTACGGCAATTATGCCATTATCGACCACGGCAACGGCGTTCAGGAGTTTCACGGCCACCTGCAAAGCTGCGATTCCGCAACACGCACAGCCAAGGTTGGCAATACGGGGGTTGGTACGGGCTGTCACGATCACTACGAGGTCCGCGTGCAGCAGCCAGACGGTAGCTATACACAGGTCGACCCGAGTCAGGCCTTCGGACAGGATCTTTGCGACCAGGCTGTACGCGATGCCCTGCTGCAGGATGCCCGTGACAAACTGAACGGCAGTTCGCAAAATCTGGCGCCTCCTCCCGCTGTTGGCGGAGCAGTCGGCGGCGGAGGCGGAGGCGGAGGCGGTGGCGGCGGCGGTGGCGGCGGAGCCACCGGGACAATCGGCGATGTCGGCCCGCCGCAAGGTCCGGCAAGTTCTACACCGGTTGACAGCGCCATCACAAATTTCGGCAGCACGGGATTTCCAAAGCCCACGCCGGGTTATGATACAAACCCAGACAAGGCATGGTCAAAAGCCTGCGACGGCGATGTAATGAACACGATCTTCGGCCGCGCCTATCTGGAAGCGCAAAGAGAGATTCTTATCAACCAGATTGCGATCAAAAAACCGGACAGTGTTCTGGAATATACCTGCTTCGATGGTTTCCTTAGCTATACGGCTTATCTGGCGGCCCCCCTGTTCAGCGAGACGCAAAACTGGAGAACGATCACTGTCGATGTCGGCACAACGCGCGGCCCACGCATGATCACAACGGGTTACGCCCAGCCTCCGGGAACTATGGCCAACACCATGGCTTTCGCCGTCTTCCAGGTCATGATCAACTACATCTCAAACAATTTCTGGCATAGCTACCTTGGTGGCACGGCCCCGCTAGATAATGCATTGTCATCGGTGTTTCCAGCATCTGCAAATTATGTTTGCGATCAGATGTCAACGGTTTGGAACCACGCCAAGTGTGAGAATTTTGTCGATGATGTATTCCCCTTAAGCGACCAGGAAATCTTTATGGAGTTTGAGGATCTGGTCGGGCTTGACCCAAGGTACGATCCTTATCCGTATTTCTGTGACAAGTCAGGGATCGACCAGCCGACAATTGACCTGTCTGAAGATAAAGATCATGCCTATTCAAGGTTTGATGCGCCCGTACCTCCTGTAGGCGGAGACTACCTTGCGCTGGTTGAGCCCGGCGCCTGCACCAACAATACGCCCGTCCCGACAGGCCTGCACGTAAAACGCGAAGATCTTGTTGTTCAGGCCAATAATCTGGTGACGGGTACACAGCCCTACGAATATGACGAGTTCACATGTTCCAACCCGCGCTGTCATTATGATCGCGCCGCAGGGGAGTGTGTCCAGTGACCGAGATTTGCCCGATCTTGTGCGTTTCTAGTAGAATTTATATGGGCGGCTATGATTTAGCGGAAGACATGACACGGGGTGCATGCTGGGTTAGAATGAGTTTACGGGAGCAAGGCTACGACATATGAAAACGAGTGCCGGATATAGATTGATCGCTGCTTTTTCCAGACTGGCCTTGCTGGCCGTTATGGCGCTTGTCTTCCCGCCATCTTCTGAAGCAATGGCGGATTGCGCCAATCCGACCGGCCCCGGGACGATTGCCACATCGTCCTGCGACTGCGATTACTGGCAGTCTCTCGAATCAAGGGCGTGGCTGGAGGCCGAGCGCGAGGTTGTCCAGTATCAGAACCTGATCTTCAAGCCGGACAGTGTGCTTGAATATACGTGCTTTGGTAATTTCCTTGGCCATGCCGCCAAGCATGTCGGGCCGATTTTTAGTGACAAATACGGTCGTGGCGGATCTCTTCAGGGTGCGTTACAAAGGGTTGTCTATAATTCAATGGTCGTTTATCTGAGCGGTAATTTCGGCCATAAATTCCTTGGTGAGCGCAGTTCTCTCGGTGGCGGCGGCGTTCCTGGATTTGGTGCCAACGACTATGTTTGTGATGCCATGCAGCAGGTCTGGGAAGAGGCCAAGTGCTATAATTTCATGACTGAAGCCAATGACGGCTGGTTTTCACTTGAGGAATACCGCGACGGCCCGGATAAGCGGGTCTTCCCTGTTCCCTGCCAAAAGGATACTCGCTGGGCGCAATTTCTGACATTCGCGTTGGAATCCCCGATCTGGTATCAGAAAGTCAGCGGTGAATATACCGGTGTCCATACACAAGTCGGACAACAACTCATGCCTGGCGCGTGTACCGTGGCCGTCCCCACAGGTCTTACTGTCGATTCCCTGGGACGCGGAGGTTATCCGGATGCCTTCTGCCCAAATCCGGGGTGTACATATAATGGAGCCGCCTGCCATTAATTGCGCTTAATGGCTGGTTTCGTTCTCGTGATTTTCTTTTAATTCCATGTATTTCTTGACGATCGCGGCATTCTTTTCGCGGTCGATCGGGATCATGTCCGGTCCTTCTTCGTGCTTTTCCGGGCGGAAGATCTTATCGATCCCGCCCTGCTCATCGATCAGGTCTTTAACCCTGCGGAGGATATCCGGATCGATGCGTGATCTTACCTCACGCAGGCGCTCTATGGCCTCATCGCGGATTTTGCGGCCTTTTTTCGATGTATAGATTCGTCGCAAAAGAACCTCATGGCTTGGCAAAGGCATGATATACGCCTTATATATCTACACCATACGCACAAAGACCTAACAGAAAGTTAGCAGCCGTAAAGAATGCTGGGACTTTATAAAACGATCATGCGGGGCGGTGCGCCTGTCCTGAAATCACTGCTAAAGAACAGAGCCGCAAAAGGCAAGGAGGATCCTGCGCGCCTGCCGGAGCGCATGGGTGTGCCGGGCCGTGCGCGCCCTGAGGGGCCCCTGCTCTGGATTCACGCGGCCAGCGTCGGGGAATCGCAATCCACGCTGACGCTGATCGAGGCCATTAACACGGCATATACAAACCTGGACATCCTTGTGACAACCGGCACCGTCACCTCGGCGGAACTCATGGCGCGCAGGCTGCCAGAAAATGCCTTCCATCAATTTTATCCGCTGGATAATCCGGCCTGGGTCCGGCGGTTTCTGGACCACTGGAAACCGGACTGCGCCTTGTGGATGGAGTCCGAGATCTGGCCGGGCATGCTGAGCGAAATCCGCGAACGCAAAATTCCGGCCGCGCTGGTCAACGGGCGGCTGTCCCCGCGCTCCTTCAGCCGCTGGAAGAAGGCCGGAAAACAGATCGGGGCCCTGCTCGGCACATTCAGCGTCTGCCTTGTCCAGACAGGTGAGGACGCCTGCCATTTCGAAGAACTTGGCGCGGGCAAGGTCATTGTAACCGACAACCTGAAATACAGCTCTTCCCCGCTGCCTTGCGACGAGGCCGGATTAAAAGCGCTAACGGAAGCCATCGGAAAGCGTCCCTGCTGGGTCTATGCCAGTACGCATGCAGGGGAGGAAGCGCTGGCCTGCCGCGTACACGAAAGACTGAAGCAGGACATCCCCAGCCTTCTTACCATCCTTGTACCGCGCCACCCGCACCGCGGACCGGAAGTAATGGATACGTGCCTTGATGCCATTCTCAACGCGCACAGGCGCGGCGATGACCTGAAGCTGCCCTTTGCGGACGACGATATCTATATTGCCGATACGCTGGGCGAACTGGGGCTGTTTTACCGGCTGTGCGATATAGCCTGTATCGGCCGCTCGTTCAGCGATGACGGCGGCGGCGGGCATAACCCGATCGAGGCGGCGCAACTGGGCTGTGCCGTTCTGCACGGCCCGCACGTGCAGAACCTTGCCACTATTTATCAGGAAATGGATACGGCCCACGCCGCTATCCGCCTGACGGATGAAGACCAGTTCGTGGAAGAGCTTGGAAAATTATTCAAAGAGCCGGATTACCGGAAGGAACGGCAGGAAAAAGCCGCCAGATTTGCACATGACAAGGCAACGGTTCTGGAACGGGTCATGACGGAGCTTGAACCGGTTCTGGCGCAGCTTAAGGAAAAACCAGGCGCATGAAGCTCAAGACACCCGCATTCTGGTATAAAAACAGCCCGTCCGGGGTTAGCGCAGCCCTCACCCCCTTTTCCTGCCTGTACGCATTGGGACGTACATACCATAAAACCCTTGCAAAACCTTATGAATCCAAGGTTCCGGTTCTTTGCATCGGAAATATCATCGCGGGCGGCAGTGGAAAAACACCTACGGCACTGGCGCTTTTGGCACTCGTCAGAGAACTGGGGCTGAGCCAATCCCCGGTATTCCTCACACGCGGCTATGGCGGACGATTGAAAGGCCCGGTATTTGTCGGCGGCAACCACAAATCAGGCGATGTCGGCGACGAGGCCCTCCTGCTGGCAAAGGCAGAGCGCACAATCGTAAGCGCAGACCGCGCTGCCGGTGCCGTTACCGCCGAGGAAAGCGGCGCAGATCTTATCATCATGGATGACGGCCTGCAGAACCCCACCCTTAAGAAAGACATCCGCATCATCGTGATTGACGGCGCAAGCGGTTTTGGCAACGGCAAGCTCCTGCCCGCCGGGCCTTTACGCGAACCGCTTCATAAGGGTCTGCGGCAGGCGCACGGCTTTATCCTGATCGGGGAGGATAAAACCGGCGTGATAGATATGCTGCCAACCGACAAGCCGGTTTTCCTCGCTGAAATTGAAGTGCCTAAAGAGGCCAGGCCGAAGAAAAAGGCGCGCTACGTCGCCTTTGCCGGGCTGGCGCATCCGGACAAATTCCGGCGTACGCTTGAAGCGTGCGGCGCAGATCTCGCCGGATGGCATGTCTTTCCCGACCATTACGCCTATAATGTGAAGGATATGAAGAGACTGGCAGAAGATGCCCGCGGCAAAAATGCGCGGCTGATCACAACGGAAAAGGACGCGGTGCGCCTCAGCGGCATGGACCTGCCGGAAGAGCTGGATGTTTTGCCCGTCAGGTTACAATGGACAAGCGGCCAGAGTCCTGAAAGTTTCTTAAAGTTTCAGATGAGAAAATCAAACTAATATGCTGAAAAATATTCGTTATATTATAGAAGGAATATTTACATGCATCCTGTTTTTTCTCTTCAGGATTACGCCGCTCGATACAGCATCCGGTATTGGCGGATGGATCGGAAAAACGCTCGGACCACGTCTTGCCGCCTCGAGAAAAGCACTTCATAACCTGCAGGCCGCCCTGCCCGGCCAGAATGATGAGGCGTACAGAGTAATCATACAAGACATGTGGGAAAATCTCGGGCGGACGATGGCCGAATATCCGCATCTGGCGCGTATCGGCCGTGAGCGCGTACAGGTTGAGAATTTTGAAATCCTTGAAAAAATAGCCGCAGAAGGCAAACCGGCCATTCTGGTCGGCGGCCATATCGGCAACTGGGAGATTACCCGCCCGACCCTGATTAACCGTGACTACAGGCTGGTTGCCGTTTACAGGGCTGCAAACAACCCGTGGACCGATAAAATCCTGTCCGATGCACGCAGCCTGAAAGGGCGGATCGAGTCCGTGCCGAAATCGGCGTCTGGCATGCGCAAGCTGATGGAAAAGCTGAAAAATGGCGAGAATATCGGCATCCTGATCGACCAGAAATACAATCAGGGACTTGCCATACCCTTCTTCGGCCGCCCGGCCATGACCAGCGACGCATTTGCGCGGATGGGGCAGCGGATCGATTGCCCCGTGGTGCCCGTACGTACGGAGCGGCTGGAAGGCGCACATTTTAAAATTACGGTCTATCCGCCGTTAAATCCGGACGAGCCGGTTGAAACTATGATCGCAAGCGCCCATTCTTATCTGGAAGCCTGGATATCGGAAAAACCTGGGCAGTGGCTGTGGCTGCACAGGCGCTGGGATTCAAGGGCGCTTTCGGAAAAAGAAGAGGCAGATGAGCAAGTACGATTATGATTTCTTTGTGATAGGCGCCGGATCCGGCGGAACGCGCGCAGCCCGGATCGCAGCCACGCACGGCGTAAAGGTCGGGATTGCCGAGGGACGGCATTTCGGCGGCACCTGCGTCAATGTCGGCTGTGTTCCCAAGAAGCTTTTCACCTACGCCTCAGATTACGGCGCGCATTTTGAAGACGCACGCGCCTATGGCTGGAGTGCTGATCATGTTTGTTTTGACTGGAAAACGCTTCTTGAGAACAAAAACAAGGAGATCACCCGGCTTAACGGCATCTACGAAATGATACTGGGCAAGGCAGGCGTTGATATTCATCAGGGTTATGCGCGCTTTGTCGATCCCCACACGCTGGAAATTGCAGGCAAACAGGTCACCGCAGACAAAATCCTGATCGCCGTCGGCGGCAAACCAAGCCAACTGCGCATCCCCGGCGGCGAACTCGCCATCAATTCAGACGATGCTTTCTTCCTGAAAACGCTGCCGGAAAGGATTGTTATCGTTGGCGGCGGCTACATTGCCGTCGAATTCGCACATATTTTCCACGGTTTTGGCGTTGAGATCGACCTGCTTTACCGGGGAGATTTGTTTTTAAGGGGCTTTGACGACGATATTCGCCTTTTCTTAAGGGATGAAATGAGCAAACAGGGTATTAACCTGCATTTTAATGCCAATCCTGTAGCTCTCAGGCAGAAAGACCATAAGATTACTGTTGAACTAGAGGACTCAAATACATTGGTATGCGACTGCGTTCTGGCCGCCATCGGCCGCGATCCGAACCTTGACAGCCTGGAGATCGGAAATGCCGCTATCACACTGGAAGAAAAAGGGAAAATACCAGTCAATGAATCCTACCAGACCGCCGTTCCGCACATTTACGCGGTAGGCGACATCTCCAGCGGCTGGAAACTAACCCCGGTGGCCATTGCCGAAGGACATGTTCTGGCCGACCGTCTGTTCGGCG
>CAZKGT010000013.1:0-9398 GCA_964552285.1 uncultured Pseudobdellovibrionaceae bacterium
TCCTGCGGACGTAATGCGCGGTGGCGTCGGGCACGGCGAAGAAGAGCTTCTGGTACAGACCGAGGACAATGTTCGCGAGCCGGCCAACCGCCGCGCCAACATTTCCTTCGAATAACTCCGGTGCATAGTTCCGGCCGGATAATCGTTTCGGCCGGAACACCGTGATAAAACCAACCGGAGCAAACAGCTGCTCCGGTTTTTTTGAGTACAGGAAAATTGTATGTAGGGAAACGATGTACAGACAGACAACCGACTACATCAGCGTCAAAGTCGAACCGCTATATCTGGAAGACGAATCCTGCCCGGATGACGGTTTTTACGTATGGTCCTACCATGTCATGATCGAAAACAAGGGCGATGAAGCCGTCCAGCTCTGCACCCGCCACTGGAAAATCACAGATCATTACGGCTTTTCGCAGGAAGTCATCGGCGAAGGCGTCATCGGCGAACAACCAGTCCTCCTGCCCGGCGAAGCCTACGAATATACAAGCGGCACGCCGCTGAACGCACCGGGCGGCATTATGGTCGGCTCCTATACCATGCGCCGGCCCAACGGCGACAAGTTCACCGTCGGTATCCCCGCCTTCTCGCTGGACAGCCCGTACCAGCCCGTGAGCGTTAACTGACAAAAGCTCTTACAGGGCAGGACATACATAATTTCCAACCCTCCCGCTCCGTGGTAAAATACACATCCAACAACGAAGGAACCCCCACGTGGACCTGCGCCCTGTCCTGTATGTTATCGGTGTCCTGCTCTCTACGCTGGCTGTCAGCATGGTTGTTCCCATGCTGGTCGATCTTTATTACAACAGCACGGACTGGCGCGCCTTTTTTCTATGTATCCTGATCACGGCCTTCTTCGGCGGCCTCCTGATCCTCAGCAACACAGGCAAAAGTTTTCACATCACGGTCCGGCAGGGTTTTCTGATTACAGCGCTGAGTTGGTTGTCTCTGGCAACCTTTGCCGCTCTGCCGATCTGGCTTTCCGAACTGAAAATCAGCTTTACCGACGCCTTCTTCGAGGCTATGTCCGGCATCACCACCACCGGATCGACAGCCATAACCGGCCTTGACGTTGCGCCACGTGGAATCCTCATATGGAGGGCAATTCTCCAGTGGCTGGGCGGCATCGGGATTATCGTCATGGCGCTTTCAGTTCTGCCTTTCCTTAAGGTCGGCGGCATGCAACTCTTCCGTACCGAGTCCTCTGAAAGCGAGAAGGCACTGCCCCGCGCGGCACAGTTGGCAAGTTCTATCGGCCTTATCTATCTGGGCCTGACCGCCATTTGTGCCATCGCCTATTCCGTTACCGGGCTAGGAACCTTCGATTCCATTGCCCATGCCATGACGACCATTGCAACCGGCGGCTTTTCAACATTCGACAGCTCCTTTGCCGATTATGATGATGCCTGGACGGAGGTGGTGGCCATCATCTTCATGTTAATGGGCGGCCTGCCTTTTGTGCTTTACCTGAAAGCTGTGCGCGGCAATCCGGGTGCGCTGCTCTCGGACTCACAGGTTCGCTGGTTCCTCGGCATTGTCGCCCTCAGCATTTCCGTTCTGGTTGTCTACCTTATCTGGCAGCAGGATATGCCCTTTCTGGAATCGCTACGCCGCGCCAGCTTTAATACCGTTTCAATTGTTACCGGCACCGGTTACAGCAACGGTGACTACAACGCCTGGGGCGGTTTTGTTGTCGGCATGATGTTCTTCCTGATGGTCGTCGGCGGCTGCGCCGGATCGACAACCTGCGGCATTAAGGTTTTCCGTTTCCAGGTCCTTTATGCCGTCACCAGCGTCCAGATCAAACAGCTTCTGCACCCGCACGGCGTTTTCATCCCGCATTACAACAGAAAACCCCTGCCCAGAGGCATCGCCACCTCGGTCATGAGCTTTTTCTTTATGTATGCCCTGTGTTTCTCGCTGTTGGCCGTTTCGCTGTCTTTCGTCGGCCTTGATTTCCTGACAGCCATGTCGGCAGCAGCCACATCGATTTCAAATGTAGGTCCCGGCCTTGGCAATGTTATCGGCCCGTCAGGAAACTTCTCTACCCTGCCCGATGCCGCCAAATGGATATTATGTGCGGGAATGCTGCTCGGCCGACTGGAGATCTTCACGATCCTGGTAATGCTCTCACCGCGCTTCTGGAATCCGTGAGTAAAGACCGAAGGTCTGGTGCAACGACTTGCGGACGGCCCCGTCCACATCGTCCATCATCGCCTCCAGCGCCTCCATTTGCCTGTGCTCCAGATCCGCCAGCGATAGACTTTCCGGCACGGTCAGGGTTCTCTCGACCGTTAGAATTGAACCCTTTTCCTCAATCCCCAGATCGTCAAACTTCACAAGCCGCAAAACGGCATGAATTGTATATTCTTCCTTTCGGTCCATTTTCAGCAACCGGAAGAAATCATTTTGCGGATCAATCATGCGCTTGCGCACACTGGCGTCCTCAATAATAACTTTCAGCGATCCGGAAGTTCCTGCGGGACCCAGCCGGGATTCGGCATAACGGCGCAGCAATACATCCGGGGCCGCCGGAAAACTGGCCGATATATCGTCCGAATTGGGATTATGGTGGTACCGGCTCTCAACAAAGACGGACTCCACGTTAAGATCAAGCGGTGTTATGTGCTGAAACGTCATGACAGGAAGCGGCTTACCGGCCGTTTCCGACTGTGAGGAACACCCCGCCGCCGCCAAAGACAAAACACCGACCAGAGCCGACACCAGAAAAGCCTTATGTGTAAACGGCATAATATCCCCTGCTCAGACCTGTTGTTTTCCGGCACCGCCAAAAAGACCGACGAACTTGTCCTGAATAATGGCAAGCACACCGCGCAAGACAAGTTCAGCATTATCCTTGCTGTGAGAATGCTCCAGACAGGCGCTCTTAAAACTGGGCCGGTTGGCAAAACGGGAATAGAACATGGCAATGCGCGGATATTTCCCGCCCATCCACATGCCCGACAAGCCAGACTCTTTCAGGAAGTGTAGTGTGCAGGCCCAGACAATATCCGCCAGCCCCGGCTTACTGCCAGAAAGGAAATTCTTTCCGACAAGCGCTTCTTCCAGTCTGCCAAGCACATCAAACAGAGCCCGGCTCAACTCCCTGTTGTCCACATGGGAGTTCAGGATTTTAATCACGCGCTTTGCATCTTCGATCTTTTCCTGAAAGGCCTGGGCCTGATCGGGCCTGGCATTTACCGCTTTCTCCAGTTGCGTGATTCGCGCCTCCTGCGCGGATAAAAGCCCGACTCGCCGAATCTCGTCCGGAAACTCGTTGGTCAGCTCCAGCAAAGGAAGGGAATCAAAACAATCCAGCCACTCCTGCTGGATTGCCTTTTCCTCCTCGTCCGCTGGCATAAGAACCGGCTCCGGAGCAAAACTCTCAATATCATCGAAGATTGCGTAGAAGTCGCGAATCGCCTTCCCCTCGCGGACATAAAGAACGTCCATATCCGGAACGATATAGTTTTTATACACAGGACGCAGGTCCTCAAAAGTATAAACATTCACACGATGCTGCTCGAACGGCACCTTTTTTTCGAGAAGAACCATCTTAACGATTCGGGTCTTGATCGAGCGCGGCGCATGATAAAGATGGATAACGGCGGATAACTGAGGATTGTCGGACATTTGGGAAAACCTGCTTATGTGTCTGTCTGAATACTTTCTTTGATTTTACGGTCAATTTGCTTTGGATCAAAAACAAAATCATGATTACAGAATTCACACGTCATAACAATCCTGCCGTCGACGCTCATATCCCGCCGGTCACGCTCCGTCATCATCATCAGGATATTCTCAACCTTGCTCTCACTGCACCGGCAACCCTTTGAAACGTCAACAGGTTCAAAAACCCGCACACCCTCTTCGTGAAACAGGCGGAAAAGAATATCGTTACAGGACAGCTTTGCATCGAGAAGCTCGTCCTCCGTACAGGAATCCATCAGGATCATCGCCCGGCGCCAGCTATCCTCGTCAACATTGCCGATTCCTGCCTGCGCATTGTGTCCGTCCTCGGGCATATGCTGAAGCATGACCGCCCCGGACCGCCAGTGCCCATCCCGCCGCCCGACGGCCATCTTGATCCCGGTCCCGATCTGCTCCGACTGATTGAAGTAATGCTGGACGCAATCCACCATCGAAGAGCCTTTCAACTCCACAAGCCCCTGATAACGCTCCGTATCCGGCCCCTGATCGACCGTAAAGGCCAGATATCCCTTACCCAGATACTGCGCCAGATGGTTCTGGGCGCTTTCCCGCGCGCGCATTCCCTTGATCTGCCCGGTAACTTTGAACAGGCGCTCCTCATTGAAATTCGCGCAGCCGCGCACCGCGCCGTTCGAGGTAATGTCGCTCACAATGGAACTGACTGGCCCGTCGCCCTGCGCCTGAAAAGTGAAAATCCCCTCATATTTCAGCATCGAGGACAGCAGCAAAGACAACGTCACCGCCTCGCCCAGAAGATGTGCCACCACTTCCGGATATTCATGCGAAGAAAGAATTTCGTCCAGCACGCGTCCCATTCTGGCGCCGCGGCCGCGCAGGCTGCACGACTCGAGTTGGAAGGGCTGAATAACATTATCGCCGGATAAATCGCTCATACCGCCCTCAGAATAACAGAACTCCGTTAACTTTTGATTTTATATCCGGCCCGCAGCATCAAAAGAATCAGCACGGCAATCGCCACATTTACCCCTGTCAGCGTACAAAGCCCCGCCGTAACAGAACCGTCCGCCTGACCGATAAACCCGAACCGGAACCCGTCAATCATATAGAAGAACGGATTAAAATGCGCCAGCACCTGCCAGGCTTCGGGCAGGCTTTCCACCGAATAGAACGTGCCCGATAAAAACGTCAGCGGCGTTACGATAAAATTGGTCACAGCCGCCATATGATCGAATTTCTCAGACCAGATCCCGGCCGCCATACCAAGCCCGGAAAGCATCAGGTTCCCGAGCACCGCGAAGGCAACGACCGCCCACAGCGCATGAATACCAAGCGGCACGAAAAAGCTGATAACCACCCCCGTTACCAGTCCGACAAAAAGCCCGCGCAAAACCCCGCCGGCAATATAGCCGACCAGCAGCTCTCCCGGCGATAGAGGCGGCATCAGGACATCGACAATATTTCCCTGCACTTTGGAAATAATCAGCGAAGATGAGGTATTGGCAAAAGCGTTCTGGACCATCGTCATCATCAAAAGCCCCGGCGCCAGAAATTCAAGATAGGGAATATCCCCGACAACCCTGGCCACGCCGCCGAACGCCAGCGCAAAAACCGTATAGAACAGTAAGGTCGTAACGATCGGCGCAACGATCGTCTGCATATAGACATTCAGGAAACGCCCGACCTCCTTGGAAATCAGTGTATAAAGGCCGATCCAGTTTACGCCGCCGATTTTCCGCGGGCTAAGGTCTTGAACGGAGGGTGGATGCTCTGTCATGCTGGTCCTGAATAAGAAAAGGGCTTGCCTGTAATGCAACAAAATAACGCCGATACCCGCAATATCAAGCGGGGAAAGCGACCGCCGAAAAAAATAACGGAGCGCTATCTACATAATGCGGGCCTTGCCTACCTGCAGCGCTTTGCCGCCAGCAGCGGCCATTTCCGAACCGTCATGATGCGAAAGATCGACCGTTCCTGCCGCCATCACACGGACCAGGACCGGACGCAATGCATCGAAACACTGGAATCGCTCATTGAAAAATTCCTGCACGCCGGCCTGCTTGATGATGAAGCCTATACGCGCGGCATGGTGCATTCCCTGCGCAGGCGCGGCCTTCCCGCCCGCTTGATCACGGCAAAACTGCAACAGAAAAACGTACCTTCTGGTCTCATCAAATCTGCACTGGAAGAAAACGGTGACTCCGACCTGCTGGCCGCCGTCCGTTTTGCCCGGCGCAAAAAGCTCGGACCCTACGATCACGACAACAAAAAGCCTTACGATAAAAGCCTTGCCGCCATGGGCCGTTCCGGATTCGGTTATGATATCGCCAGGAAAACACTGGAAATGTCACCGGAGGAAGCGGAAAACATCCTGAGCCACATGGAATTATAAACGGGCCTCCTCTTCGGCCTCACCGGTATCCTCTTCTATATTCTCCGGCATATCGTCGTCATCGTCTTCTTCCGCAGCATCCTTTTCTTCAAAGGACTCTTCGTCGGACAGGTCACTCACATCAAAACTGTCTTCATCAAGAAAATCTTCCCCGTTAACCTTGCCATTCGCCTCAGGATCCTTGTTCTCTTTCACCCCCTCAGCCGGCGTTTCATCCTCTTCGCGATAGGCAACACGCTTGGCCGGAAAGACAAGATTCACCGTCGTTCCGATACCCTTTTGAGAGAACAGCTCAAGCCGTCCGCCGTGAAGCTTGATGAGCGAGTCGACCAGCGTCAGGCCAAGCCCCGTGCCGGAACCGCTCCTGCTGAGCGCCGTATCCACCTGCCCGAAAGGTGAAAGGGCTTTTTCTATCTCCGCCTCATCCAGACCTATACCGGTATCGGTGATGGAAACCCTGAGCTGGCCACTTGACTCAAGCTCGCAATCGATCGTCACCCGGCCGCCGCTCGGCGTAAATTTAATCGCATTGGAGAGAAGGTTCATCATCATCTGCTTCACAGCCAGCTCTTCACCAATAATCTGCGGTGATTTTTCGGACAGCAAATTGGTAACCGTCATATCGTTTGCCTCGATCTTGCTCGCCATCAGATCGAGACAGGATTTGGCAATTTTGTTGATATCCAGAATACCTTCGTTCAACTGGCGCTCCCCGGCTTCAATGCGTGAAACATCGAGAATCTCGTTGATGACGGTTAGAAGATTTTTGCCGCTGTCGTGGATGTCACTGGCATATTCCCAGTATTCCTTCTTGCCGACCGGTCCGAACACTTCATTTTTGATGATCTCGGCAAACCCGATAATCGCATTCAGCGGCGTGCGCAGTTCGTGGCTCATATTGGCAAGGAACTCAGATTTCGCCCGGTTCGCCAGATCAGACTGGACCTTGGCTTCCTTCAGGCCGATCTCCGCGACCTTCCTCTGGGTGATATCTTCCATACTGCCTTCGTAATAGAGAACGTTGCCCTCGTCGTCCTTCACCGCACGTGCGTTCTCATTAATCCAGATTGTCGTGCCGTCCTTCCGGATCGCGCGCGTTTCAATCGTCTTCATCTTGCCGAGCATATCCAGTTCCTTCAAAAATCGAACACGTTGCTTGGCATCGACATAAATCTGGTCATTGGCACTGCGCACCTCGCGCAGCATCTGTTCGGGTGAATCGTATTTTAAAATGCGCGCAAGCGCAGGGTTGGCGCTCAGATACTGCCCTTCCGGCGTTACCTGATAAATACCGCCGGCGGCATTTTCAACGATCGTCCGGTATTTCTTCTCCGCTTCACTTAAGGCACGCTCAGCCCGGCGGCGCTCTTCCACGTCTGTCACTGTGCCAACAACGCGCAGCGCCTTGTTTTCATCCTGACGCAGCATGGACATTGCCAATTCCACCGCCCGGAACGTACCGTCCGATGTACGCAGGCGGGTAAAACTGCGATAAGCCTGCTTTTTGCCCTGCACCATTTTCTTAAAATTTTCCCTCTGCTCATCCTGGTCCTGTGGATGCAGCATATCGAACAGGTTCCGTCCGATAGAACGCTCAAGCTCAAAACCGGTGATCTTGAACCATGTTTCGTTAAGGAAGAGCAGTTCCCCTTCGGTATCGGTCTCAAAGATGATATCGCTGACCGAATTGATCACCGCGCGGTTTTCGCGCTCGGCTTTGCGCAATGCCTGGTTCAGGTTCTCCCGGTTTCTGATTTCGTTGTTCAGCTCAAGGTTCTTCTGCGCCAGAACCTTGTTCATACTCCCCAGCTTGGTGGATTGCTGCTGATTGTTCCGTACATAAAGTGTGCCGATCAGGGTCAGGGTTATGCCGAACAGCAGCATCAGCATGGGAATCTTCTCAAGAAAAGCTTCCCGCGCCCCCTTCTGGATATCAAAAACCAAGTTCAGATTGGTCCCGCCAATGGAGACCTTAACGACCTCCGCAGCAAGCCCCAACTCCCTTTTGACATCGTCATTGGATTTATCGAGAAGATATGCGGGCTTTTTGGTCTCTGGATTGATAATTTCAAGCCTGACGATCGACGGGCTGTTATAAATCCAGTTGTTGTTGAGAACAATGGAGGTCTGCGCAAATCCTATAATAAAGCCTGCATCCCTGTTCCCCTTCTGGACAGCCCTAGCCATCGCAAAAGGCCGGCTGGCAATCAGCGGCTTTTCGGATTCGCGTATATATTGTGTTTCGGGAAGTTCGGAAATAAAAACCGTCCCATCCTGTTTCCACGGCTCACTGGAAATAGCAAAGGACACAAAATTGCTGTCCATCTTTGCCAGTAACGGCCAGTAAGACCGCTCTCGTTCGTGTGTTGTATGAGAAATAAGCCCATGAATATCCCATGTTTTGTCGTTCTGCGCATTTGGCTTGATCCAGAATAGCTTGTCGATACCCACTTCCGAATTATAGCTCGTCTCAAGCTTTCTGATGAGACTCTCGGAAGGCGCCTGATCTGCAAACTCCAGGAAGACAGCCGTTGTAACAATAGAGCGCTCGATGCTTCCGATATTGGAGACAATCTCCTTCTGCGCATCATTCATGACAGCCGAATAATCCTCATAGAGCATTTCCTGAATAAAGACACTTAAGGTCGCAAAGGCCGTAGCCGTCAGGATCAGACCGTTCAAAAACACCATAAGCTGGGCCATATTGCCCGATAGCCATCCCTTACGCGGCATGGCTGGCCCTTCTAAGTTATTATTTTCGGTGTTCCCAACAGACATGTCGATCCGTGAATTAGGCGTTAAACCCGCAAAATACCCATACTTCCATAATGACTTTGCGCGTTTTGGGTTAAAACATTGCTAATAACGCAGAAAAAATTGTGATTTTTTATAGTGTTAGCTGTATTATGTAAATATAACACAAATTGACATTTCTTGCGAAGATCCCTTTTCTGTCTACATGACAGAGGCTGGTTTTGACGATTTCCTGAAAATAGATGTCCGCGTCGGCACGATAATCGCTGCCGAACCATATCCTGAGGCCAGAAAACCTGCCTATAAACTCATTGTAGATTTCGGCGAAGAAATCGGCACGCGCAAAACATCCGCCCAGCTTGTCAAACACTATACCCCGGAAACATTGATTGGCCGCCAGATCGCCGCCGTAATTAACTTCCCGCCCAGACAAATCGGCAAATTCATGTCGGAAGTCCTTGTGCTGGGCTTTCCGGACGAAAACGGCGACGTCGTCCTGATCGCACCCGATCAAAAAGTTCCAAACGGCGGACGGCTTTATTAACCGCAAAGACGCGAAGAGCGAAGAATAAAAGCACGC
>CAZKGT010000013.1:9408-10145 GCA_964552285.1 uncultured Pseudobdellovibrionaceae bacterium
TTTTCACTTTTTTCACCACAGAGATCACAGAGCACACGAAGATTTCTTCTGTGATTTCTGTGTGCTCTGTGGTGAGTTAAAAATGCCTGCGGCGATTTCTTCGCTCCTTCGCGTCTTCGCGGTAAAAAACCTTTCCATCAAACCGGCAACTGAATGGCCACCTTCAACCCGCCATATTCACTGCGTTCCAGCCAGATCTGCCCGCCGTGGCCGTGCACGATATCCATGACGATCGGCAGCCCCAGACCAACACCACCCGTTTCAGCATTCCGTGAACTGTCTACACGGTAAAACGGTCGGAATACGTCCTCGAACTGATCCTCTGGAATGCCCGGCCCGTCATCCTCGACAGTGATTTCAATCACGTCGCCGTCACGCCAGGCGGAAAGCCAGATATTCTTCGCGTATTTCCTGGCATTCGTGACCAGGTTATTCAGGCAACGTTCAAATGCGACCGGCCGCAGAGACATGATCAACTCACCGCTCATGGAAAGCTCGACAGGCGCACCCTGCCGCTTTGACGACACGACAATCTTTTCCAGGAGCGCCCTCATATCCGTCATGGAAGCCTGCTCCCCGCCTTCGCCGCGGGCAAAATCAAGATACCCCTCTATCATTTTCTCCATGGCATCGATATCGGCCTTGCAGGCATCGATATCCAGCATGGCTATCTGGAGCTTGAGACGCGTCAGCGGCGTGCGCAGGTCGTGCGAAACCCCGGCCAGCATTGCCGTACG
>CAZKGT010000013.1:10155-28849 GCA_964552285.1 uncultured Pseudobdellovibrionaceae bacterium
GCTTGATCCGCTCATGCATATCCATAAAAGCCTGCGCCGCCTGCCGCACCTCCACCGCCCCTTCCGGCTTGAAGGTCGGCACGTCCCGCCCCTTGCCGAGCCACTCTGCTGCCACGGCCAGCTTGCGGATAGGACGGATCTGATTGCGCATGAACAATACGGCAATCGCCAGCAGCACGATCGAAAACCCAAACACCCAAAGCAGGAAAATATAGCCCGATGAAGAAAAAAGCCGCCTTTGCGGCGAAGACACCAGCAACAACCCGTTTTCAAGCTGCACGCTGATCTCCACCCATTTCTCGTCGATATTGACCGTAATATCGAAAGGCCGACGCACCCTGTCTTCCATTGCGTGTGCGAGAATTTCCGCCACCACGCCTTCCCAGCCGGCATGATGCTTTTCTTTCACTTCCATCTCCCCGTCCGGCACAAAACTGATCAGAAGATCGAGATTCTGCGCCGCATAGCCGGTCATGCGCTTCAGAGCCTCGGGGTCCGGATTCGTTTCGTACTGATCGGCAATCACGGCGATTTCCCCGGCCACAGCAAAAGCCAGCCGGAAAGACATTTTTGTCCAGTGCCGGTCGAAAAAGATGTAGGTCGTAATGATCTGAAGCAATAAAATCGGTGTCATCAGGATCAGCAGCGAACGCCCGAACAGCGTCCGGGGCAAAAACCTCTTGATCGAAAAAATGCCGCTCATCCTTCTTCAGCCCTCAGCAAATACCCTTTTCCCCGCACCGTCTGCAAATAGCGAGGAGACTTCGGGTCCGGCTCCAGTTTCCTGCGCAGGCGCGTCACCTGCACGTCAATGGTCCGCTCGCCTGCCTCCATATTGCAAAGCGCCGCCAGTTCATCCCGGCTGACCACCTCCCCGCGGCGGCTGGCCAGCGCCCGCAACAGGTTTCCCTCCACTGCCGTCAGCCGCTGCACTTCCCCGCTCTCGACATCCGCAAGTACGTCCGCTCCCGGATCATAACGCAATGCGCCGACCCGGAACGGCCCGACATCCTTCTGCGGCTTTGGCCGCCGCCGCAAAATCGCCTGAAGCCGCAGGATAAGCTCGCGCGGCTCGAAAGGCTTGGGCAGGTAATCATCCGCCCCGGATTCCAGTCCGGCGATCCGGTCATCCGCCTCTCCAAGCGCCGTCAGCAATAAAACCGGCAAATCTCCTGTCTCCCGTAAGGACGTCGTAAAATCCAGCCCGCTTTCCCCCGGCATCATCACATCGACCACCAGCGCATCAAACTCAAAGCGCTTCAGCAATTCACGCGCCATCCCGGCATCCTCGGCAGCCATCGTGACAAAACCGTTCTTGTCCAGATAACGCGAGACAAGCTCACGGATCCGCTGGTCGTCATCAACAACCAGCACATGCGGGGCGAGTTCGGGATCATCTTGCTGAAGCATTTTTTGTATTTAGTTTTTAGTGATTAGTGATTAGTGTTCCGTAAGGTATAACAGAAACCACCAATCACTAAACACTAACAACCAAAAACTGAAAACCATGCTCCCATTCGACGACCGCGACGGTTATATCTGGTTTGACGGAAAACTTGTTCCCTGGCGAGAAGCGCAGATCCATATTCTGACCCACGGCCTGCACTACGCAAGCTGCGTGTTCGAGGGCGAGCGCTGCTATAACAACAACATCTTCCGCAGTGAAGACCACTCAAAACGCCTGATCCGCTCCGGCGAGATTCTGGCCATGGACGTTCCCTATACGGTCGAAGAGCTGGAAGAAGCCAAATACGAAACGCTCAAGGCCAACAACGTCGTTGACGGCTATGTCCGCCCGGTTGCATGGCGCGGCAGCGAACAGATGGGCATCGCCGTCGGCCGGACCAAAACCCACGTTGCCATCGCCTGCTGGGAATGGCCGAGCTACTTCCCGCCTGAGGTCAAGGAACACGGCATCAGCCTCAAAACCTCGACATGGCGCAAACCCGCCGCCAACACGGCCCCCACGGAAAGCAAGGCAGCCGGACTTTATATGTGCAACACGCTGGCCAGACGTGAGGCCGAACAGGCCGGCTACACCGACGCCATGATGTTGGATTACCGCGGCCAGGTCGCCGAAGCCACCGGTGCCAACTTCTTCGCGGTCTTTGACGGCGTCCTGACCACGCCGCCGCCCGACTGTTTCCTGAACGGCCTGACCCGCCAGACAGTGATGCAACTGGCCAAAGACATGGGCGTTCCCCTCGAAGAACGCGCCTTCATGCCCGAAGACCTTCCCAAAGCCTCGGAGATCTTCATCACAGGCACCGCCGCAGAGCTTACCGCCATCGGCAAAATCGACGATCTCGACTTCAAAGTCGGCCCCATCACAAGACAGCTCAGAGACGCCTACGAAGCGCTGGTTCGCGGCGAAACCAAGGAAACAACCGCAGCCTGATATCCAACTGATTCAATTTACAAAAACGCCTCTCCACGGGGCGTTTTTTGCATTTTTAAACCCTAAAAAGGTAAAATGGTCACAACTTGTTAACACTTTATGTGAATAATAAAAGCCAGAAAAACAGGGCTGGCAAAAGCCGAAAATAGAGGGAAAATGGCGGCGAAATTTATACAAGATCCCAATCTCGTTTTACGCATCCAGCAGATGCTACAGAACCTGCATGCACAACTCGGTTCTGAAAGCGGCTTTTCTCTGCATGAAAGCTTCTCTCCTTCTAATCAGCCCAACGCTCCTATGTACCTTGCGTTCAGTGAAGTCCTCGAAAACGTATCGGAACTTCTTGAAAAAGGTGGAGAACAAATCTCTGCGGAAAGTAAAGAGCTTCTCACAGACATTCAAAGCAATCCGGCTGAATATCAGCAGGTAAATGAACAAATCAGAGCCACTGTTGCTCCGGCATCACCGGCACAGGAAACTACATTCACAGCGCCGCCGCCAAAACCTGCCGCGCCAACGGCCCCGGAAGCCGAAGTTGCAGCCACGGCAGAGGTGCCGGACACAACCACCCCTGCATCAGACAGGAATATGTGGAAAGACAGCCAGACCTTCATGCACCTTCTGGGCGAAGATCCCGGCGTTGTCGACGGCCTGCCCGGCGGGGAAAACAGCAACACCAACAAAGCGCTGGCGCAGATTGATCCCGAACTGGTCGGCAAGGATGCGCGGGTCGTTATGGAATCGCTGCGGGAAAGGATCGCCCAGGCCGATTTCTCAAAATTCGAAAGCCTGAACGAACACCAGAACCAGCTACTGAACGGCGGCCTTGCCGCGCTCGGCGTGAATGACGGCCCGATGGACGGCAACCCGGACGCCGCCATTGCCACACTGATGGAAGATAAGCGCTTCCAGCAATATCTTGAAACCAGCGGCACGGGAGTAGATCCTTCCCATCACGGCCAGGTTCTTGGCGCCGTTCAGGGCTATATGCGCACCGCACAGGGCTATGACCACGTAGCGGAAGCCGGAGTCGTCGAAAAAGTTCAGGCCGCCGGCAACCACCCGGACAACCGCGAAGTTATGATCGCCCAGGCCACCTACACCCTGTCCGGCCACGCCACCCGCATGGACGGCCACGACGGCCCCCTGACCACCGAAGTCGGCGGAAACTATGAAAGAGGGCCTGTGCTGAAAGCGGAAGCAACGATGACGCCGGAGCCTAGCGAAGGACCGTCCGCCCTTGACGCAGGCATTGCCGCCGGAATGGCCGGCGCGCAAGTTGGAGCCAGAAACAGAGCCCCCAAAACAAAGCCAGCGCCGACATCACCAAAGAACACCCCAAAAGGCTCCACGCCAAAACCAAAAGCTGGGGCCGGAACCGGAGAAAAAATCACGACGCCACGCCCGGCCAGGGCAACAGCGTCAAGCCCAAAAGTCGTCGCGGAAATTATCGGCAGGGCTCCTGCCAAACCAATGCCTCCCGGACATACGGCCGAGGTCGTGGAATTAAAGCCAAAAGCAGCAGAGGCCGCAAAACCAGCAAGGCCTCAAATGACCAGCCCGCGCGCCACGGGCGGACCAACCGCAGCAACCAAACTTGATGGTGCCTCGGCAAAAAGCGGCAGCAACGTCGTAAGGCTTAGACCCGCAGCGACGGGATCTGTTCATGCACAAGGATCGCAAATTCCAAGACCGCAAGTAAGCAGTGTACGCGCCATAGCCGGAGCAACCGCGTCCCAGATCCATGGTCCGGAAACGGTAAGAGTAGGAAATGTTGAAATACTCCCACGCACACAACCGATCGCCACCCCGGAATCTGCTCCAAAACCAACGACAGCAGAACCCACAGGACGAGGACCAAACCCGCGTGTCATTGAATCGCGTGCTGGCGTTCCAAGAACAGCAGAGATCATTGAATTCCCGGCAGCACGCACTGCAGATGCTTCCGCTCCGAAGCCGGCAGCCCCCGAAACAAAGCCCACTCTTGCAGAGAAAATGCAAAGTCAGAACCAGATGGGGCGGCACGACAGCGATGGCAAAATCCGTTCAAGAAGCGGCCCAAAGCCCACCGATCCGGTCAAATCCGCAAAACTACCCGCAGCAATGACACCAGATGCAAATCTGGATCTTTCCCAAAAAATGGCCAGCGGAGCGGATGCCGCAGACGATGTGATGAGAGTGATGGCTGAGGGAAGCGAAGCCAAACCAGCCACATCAAGCCCTGACAGCATCAAGGCAGAATATAACGGAAAATCCGGAGCCGGACCTGAAGCGGCCAAGACCGGACCGTCGGCCGAAACAACCGCAAAAGTTAATGTTGCAGACGCAGCCCCGGATAGTGGCCTTAAAGGGAATGTTGCGGATGCAGCGCCTGAGAGCACACCAAAGGGCGGAAAGGTATTTTCAGGAAAGGCGCTTGCAGGCGGCGCAGCAATGGGTGCCGCAGCCCTAGCCGTCCCGGCTGCTATTGAAGGCGGCGTTGCACTGGCTGACGGCGCAACATTAGGAGATGCCGGTGACGCAGCCCTTTCCGCCATCCCGGCACTGAGAGGCGCAGGCGATGAATTCACAACCGGTGAAGGCATTCGTGTTGCCGTACAGGAAGGCTCTGCCCTCACGGCCTCGTTTACAGCCGCCGCGGTTGCCGCCGGCGCAACGTCATTGAGCGGCCCCGGCGCTCTCCTCGTGGGAACAGTTGTCGGTGTTGGAACATATTTAATTGCCGATCGTGGCGTGGGTTATGCCATGGATGCCGCCGGCCTTGATGGCAAGGGCATAGATGAACTGATTGAGCGAGATTTTGAGGGCGACAAAAAATTCGTTATGGACCAGATGTTCGAAGCCGGCGCCGAACCGGATCTGGCTGGCATTGTTTCCGCACACGCCGCAGAATATCCGGAATTATCCGTTGATCCTCAGGATAAAGATTCCATTATGCGGGCCCTTCTGGATCCTGAACACGGCGAAGAAATCCGCGCAAAGGTCAGGGAGGAATATGAGCGCACCATGCAAAACAGTGATGACGGCTTCCTGGGCTTTGGAGCAGATGAAGAATACAACAATGCGGAAGAAGTGCTCCGTAAAATGGATACACTGGTTTACGTTGAAGGTGAGAGAATGGAAGAAATGCAGAAAGTTCGTGACGACCTGCATGAAACCATTTCCAGTGAAAAAGAAAAAGCTGAAATCTATATGAAAGATGAGGTCGAAGCCTTTAACAAACTGGCTGAAACCGACCCGGGCGTCGTTGATCGCATCAAGGAAATTGCAGCACAAATGGATCCGCCGATCACAGTCACCAATCCGCAGGAAGCCTTTCTGGCTCTAGAGAACCCCGCGATTGCCGGTGCGCTGGAAGCACAATATACGCAGGAACGCAATGAGTCCGGCATCAACGCAGATGGAACAGGAGATTACGATCCTGAAACACACAATCGTGCAAATGCCGCACTTGATCACCTTGATGATTTTGATGACAATAGGAAATGGCGCCAGAAAGCCGCCGGTAAAGTAATTCAGGCCGAAAAAACACTTGAGAAGAACCCCGAGCTGGCCGCAATGAAGCCGACAGCCGAACAATCCTCAACGCCACAGACAACAAACAACGCCCAACTGGACCAGACAGCCCCGCCACTGGGAGCCTAATCCCCCAGTTCAACCTTCAATAAATCCACAACACCCTGCGCTACTTTGCGCGCATCCGTTTCATTTTCACCTCGCGCCAAAGCAACGCCCATTCTGCGTTTGCCTTTAACAGCGGGCTTGCCGAACAGGCGAAGGTCGGTGTTTGGCACCTCCAACGCTGCATCGATGTTTTCAAAGCGCACATTATCGGAGTTTCCGGACACCAGCACCACAGCCGATGCCGACGGTCCGTAAAATTCGATATGCGGAACCGGCAGCCCCAAAAATGCCCTTACATGCAGCGCAAACTCGGACAGGTTCTGCGAGATCATCGTCACCATGCCGGTATCGTGCGGGCGCGGTGAAACCTCGCTGAAATACACATCGTCACCTTTGATGAATAGCTCCACACCGAACAAACCGTAACCACCAAGCGCGCCGGTGACTTTCTCGGCAACATCCCGGGCCTTTGCGAACGCCGCTTCCGACATCGCCTGCGGCTGCCAGGATTCCTGGTAATCACCGTCTTCCTGCCGGTGACCGACCGGCGGGCAAAAGCTTGTCCCGCCCTTGTGCCGGACGGTGAGAAGCGTAATTTCGTAATCAAAATCAACAAAGCCCTCGACGATCACCCGCCCTGCCCCGGCGCGCCCGCCTTCCTGCGCATAGCGCCATGCCTTATCCAGATCATCCTCCGAGCGCAGAACACTCTGCCCCTTCCCCGAAGAACTCATCACCGGCTTCACCACGCACGGATAGCCGAGCGCTTTCACCGCCTCTGTAAATTCATCCTGCGTATCACAGAATTCATACGGAGATGTCGGCAGGGAAAGCTCCTCCGCCGCAAGCCGCCTGATCCCTTCCCTGTTCATGGTCAGCCGTGCCGCCAGCGCCGTCGGCACCACGCGAAAGCCTTCCTTCTCCATTTCCACCAGAAGATCCGTGGCAATCGCCTCAACCTCCGGCACAATATAATCCGGCTTCTCCTTTTCAATCACCTTTCGCAAGGCATCCGCATCCAGCATCGAAAGAACGTGCGAGCGATCGGCAACCTGCATCGCCGGCGCGTTCTCATAGCTATCCAGCGCGATCACCTCCACACCAAGACGCTTGGCCTCAATCGCCACCTCCTTGCCGAGCTCACCCGAACCGCACAGTAGAATTTTTGTTGCGCCTTTTGAAAAGGGTGTGCCGATTGCGATCATTTTTTCTCTCACTTCCGTTTATCCACCAGTGTCATCCCCGCTTTCGCGGGGATGAAACCTGAAAGGTTAGACGTTAAACCGGAATTTTTGATCTAAGTTGCTGTAATTTATATCATATTTTTCAGAGCATTCCATTTTGTACCCGGTTTTATACACGGTTTTGTATGAGCTGCATGATAATCACGCAGGATTATTATTGGGAAGAATATACGAAATCATCCGTTCCAAAGCGATTGCTGCCAAAAATCACATCATAGTCTCCGCCAAGCTCATCCCTATACGCTTCGGCCTGTTCCCGAATAGCAAAAATTCCTGCCAACCTCCACGGATTTTGTCTTAACACACCCCAGACACGAAGCAATCCCTCATTATCCGTATCAACCGTAGGCAAAAAACCCCGTATAGCTGGCAGCGGTCGAAACCAGAAAGAATAACCTTCGGTCAATTCGTCAACATTAGGGTCGTGAAGGCTGGAACTGACGATACCAATAACATATCCATCTTCATTGAAAATAGGCCCGCCGCTGATACCGCTGGGCCATTTAGACGAAACGACAAAAGTGGGCCAAGGTCTATTGGCATTGCGTCCTTGGGGAAGTATCTCAGTGATAGTGCCTACAGCTCCGAATAATCCCTCAGTAAAATGAACAAGATTTCTCTCATGAACATGCTGCACGTTCATGACACCCGGATACCCGACAGCCATGACGCGATCCCCTATCGCAGGAGGTTTGCCACCATAAACTTGCAAAGGCAGAAATCCACGATGTTTCTGCACTTTAGGACTGAGCGGATCAAAAATCAGCTTTGCACAATCAAAGACATTTACCATTTCATTCGGTAGATGGAGCAAAGGGCTTTCCCTTTCGCCCCGTATCGTTGCCGCCTCATGCAGAAAAACAAAGCTCTCACGCGGGATCAGCGGTCTTCCATAAACTATTCCGGGGCTAAAAAAACCAAATACAGTCCCAAGCTCAGGGCCGCTAAAGAAATTCTGCGTCTCTCGGCTTTCCAGTACATGATATGCCGTCAGATATGTTCCAAAGGGATCAATCCTAAAAGCCGTCCCTATGCCGCTGATTTCTTCGGTTTCTCTATCAATGGAAAACAAAGGGATGATGACGGATCGCAACCCGAACGGATCATCAATCCGAAACAACGCCTCATCTTGATCGTCTCTGGGCAGATACGGGAATGGCACATTCTCTCCTTCAATCAAATCTCGCTATTAAAAATTATCTGCATAAGAAGATTTCGCATATTCTTTTAATGCCCAGTCAGGGAAAAGAGCATCCTGCAACAATTTCAATCTTGGAAGGCTCTCAATATCAATTCCAAAAACAATTCCTGACTTTTCTTCATATAGCGTTACGCCTTTCTCAATAACCGTCAGGCCAAAATTAGGGGCATCAACCCCAGCCTTCGATACGTGACCTTTGAACACGGGATCAAGCTCAATAAGGTCAGCTAAAATACGGACAGCATCATTGAGTTGTATGTGAAACATTTGCTGATTTAAGGAAGTCCCTGCGCTGGTCAATCCCACTCCAGGGTTCATATAGTTCTTTCCTTTAATAGTTATTACGCTGTTCACGCCAGCCTTTCTAAGCTGATGAATTTCAGCCGCAGTCTGAGGAGCGCCAGCCAATACACCTTTTATCTCGGCACGATCTAATGCATATGGCCAGCTCTCAGCAATGATGTGCAAGAAATTTGGGTCGGAATAACCATCTCCCTGCGGATGGGGGCGAATATCAATAATAGCCACTGTATCATCATCAAATGCACAGAAAGCTTGATGAGACGACCTATCAGAAAAATATCCCCCGGCAGGAATGGAGTTTTTTGTTAAGTGAAAATGCAATATTCCCCAGCTTGCCCAGAGCAAATCGGTTCTTTTAGCAGCGCTTGCACCACTTGTATCATTATGCTCGATCAAACCTTTCCCTTGATAAGGGTTTATGTCTTCGCCTTTTTCTATCTTCTCCACAAACACATCCAAACCATCCTGAATATCTTGAGGAAAAGACTTTGAAAACTGATTTGAATAAACAATATTGCGGGGCTTTGGAGATACGTATCTCATACGAAAATCCAACCAACGCATAACCGGACATGCCAGATTAGAAACACTCGCAGTATATTTTAAATTATAAATCGAAATAAAACGCCGCGCTAACCCGTCTAAATCATCACGTAATTTTTTATTAAGTTCTGTCGCTGCCATTTTTATATAAACCTCACAAGACCTTATCCCAGCGGCTGCCATGAGCCGTTTAATTTGACGGCGTAGGTAAATTTTGTATCCTTGTGCCTCCGCCTCTCTGAAGGCATTTCCATTATGCCATGCTCGAATTTCCCCAAATGCCCCAGATTGCTCAGGCAGAGATGAAAGATAAGAAATTCCATCATATCAACATATTGACCCGACATCTGCTCCACAAAAGACGTAACAAGCATCTTGGGCTGGGGCGTATCGGGATGCGCTAACTCCACCGTGGGAGGATCGACGGTATTGTCGGGGTTCGGATTGAAATCCAGAATGATGAAGCGCTGATCGTTTTTTGGATGCACAACCGCATTCCTTATATTCCTTGTAAAGATCAGGGTGGGCTTTATCATCCCGAAGAAATTTCCCAAATCAGAGCTTTCGCCATGCTTGGCTACAATAGCGGCCTCTATATTCTCAAGGACTTTTTTACCGTTCTCCGTCCCGTAAATTAATTTGAACATGCCGGTGATTATATCCCGCACCTGATCGGCTTTGTGGGCATAGGTATTGATCCGTGTGTCCAGGCTCTTGATCGTCGGGATATTCTGAGATCGGCCTGTATCCGGCAAAAGCCCTCTCTCTAATATCAAATCAATGTCTGTCTTTAAAAGGCTGGCGGCATCCTGCATCTCTATCAGCAACTTTGTGGCCTCAAAAGCGGCTGCAATCGCGCCGTCACAATCGAAATTCGGCTCAAGGTGCTTTTTATCGAACAACCTCAAGGCTAAAAGCAGAATGCGCCCAATGGTTTCATTTTCAAAACCATGCTCCAGAATTTTCTTGTGCGCGTTCCCTACCGCCATGTTAGTGCGACCTGGATCAATATCATCGGCCAGCCGGGTCAGATAAATCCCCTTGTCTGTAATCATATACAGACCGCCAGACACAGAGAACATCTCGCGGGCATGAGTTTTATCGTCAGGATCACACAATTCGATAGTGACTGCCGCCTCGCGCTTTCTATCTATGGCCCGTTTTTTGGTCATTTTAATCGTTCCCGTAGTCAGGCTCAAAAACTCGATCTCTGGTTTCAATCTCCGTATGTTCCACATCCAGCCCCAACGCTTCCAACTCGGCGGCACTATTAAGCTGTAGCTCACACACAAGACACCGGAACTGCTCACCGAAATAATATTTTTCTACGTCTTCCTCAAACGGGTTTTCATACTCCTCGTAATTATCTACAAACTCCTCCCCATGCTGCGTTCCCGCCATAAAAGCATTGGAACCACAGGCCGGACAGGAAACTGTCCACTCCCCGTCAAAACAATCAAGAGGAAATAGCTCTCTAAAATGAAACGGCTCTTTCCCCTCGACAAGCTCTTGCTGTCTTTTGATTTTCTGCCGCGCTTCCTTATCCTTGGATACAAACCTTGCCTTTGCATCTTCCAGCCTAACTTTGGCAGCTTTTACGGTGGCCTCTTGAGCATGCTTTATCAAAACCTTGGGAGCTTTTGCCTGTCCTGCGCCCAGCCACTCCTCCAGCGTCAAATCCATCATTTCAAGGATAAGCTGCGCCACCTGCCAATAGCGGCTTTCCCAACTTTCCAGCTTCATGGGTTTGAAAGGAACCTCGCCGGAGTGCAATTCCGCGTTCCGGCGCTGGGCCATATCGTCGCAGAATTTTTTGACCTGACTTTCAAATTTCGGAGAAAGGCTATGAAGCCGATCAAACAACGTTTTCCATGTGATGGTTCTCACATCTTCTTTAATCTTAATCCCCGCCGCTGCAAATAGGGACTTTGCATCTTTGTCATTCGGATCAGCAATCAGGCTGGGATGAATTTTTGCCAGACGCGCCTTCCCCAGCAATTCCAGCGCGAGGGAAGCCCATAATTGATACTGATCCATATCGTCGGCAGCATGGGCCGTCAGCGCTCGCTGGATATAGACCTTTGACTTCTCGTATATCGCTGCCGGATCAAGCGCCGCATGCAATTCCATCTGTGCTTTTTTCATTTTACCATTATCCTTAACAAACTCCGGCGAGGGTCTGCGGGGCATTTATTGTCCCGCCCATGCAGCATTCTCCAGTTGTCGATAACCGCAATCCTGTTCCTCCGCCAAAGAAGCTCTATCAGTCCGCCAGCGTGTCTTTCTGCAAGCATGGCATTCATAGCTTTCTCACCATCGACAGAAACTGGAAACATGCAGCCGGGATCGAAGCGGAAAAACGGCCTGTCCTTTGATCGAACGGAAGAATAAAAAGACTTTCTACCATTCTTCACAAAGAATGAAGCGGTTTTAATGTAGGACATCTCCACCACACTCAAATCAAGCCTGTTCGTATCCAGCAAAACCGTCGGAGATTGAACCTCTCCCGGCTCCTCGCAACCTAGCACGACGTAACGGCAAGGAACCGGCCAATGCGCTGTATCGCTGTGCAGGGGAAAGGCTCCAAGGCCGTATTTGTAGCTCAGTGATTGCGAATAAGCGCTTTCATGGTTCACAGGCTGCAATTTCTCCAGCACGTTTCCCTTGCGACCGGGAACAGGCATGCCTAACTGCCTTGCTACACCGCCAAGAAAACAGCCTAAATCTCCCCCTGCCGGGCAATCTAAGGCCGCCCAGCCGTCATTTTTAAGTGCGTCATTCCAATCTTCCATATTTCATCTGCTTTCTGCGGAAAGGATAAAGATTAATTAAACTCCATTCCACTGAAAATACAGAGATTTATATCTCTTTTTTGCATTCTTCATTGAATTTTTTGCCGTTCCGTCCTACAAAAAAGACGGTCTGTCCTAATTGGCGGGCTGGGGCTTTTCATCCCCGATCAAGTGCGGCTCCGACACTGCCGCAAGTGTGTCGCTACTCAGCTATGGCTGGGTGGCGATTGCCATGTCCAAGGCGCAAGCCCAAAAGCATCGCGCCGTTTCACTTGATACGGATGAAAACACCCAGTCACCAGAGCAGGACAAGCTCTGGTGATTTTTCATTATGGGAGATAGAAAACCATGAAAACCATTTTAGTTATGATTTTAGCCATCTGTGTCCTGTCATGGTCTGGCCATGTATCGGCAGACGATTATGTGCAGGGATATTACCGCCAGGACGGAACCTATGTACAACCTCATTACCGCACTTCACCGGACAGCAACCCGTTCAATAACTACAGCCAGGAAGGGAACGTAAACCCTTACACCGGCCAGCGGGGAACCGTATCAGAAATACCAACCTACCAGCCACGCAGGATCGCGCCTGAGCCTTTAGACCATGCGCCAGTGAAAAACTGGGGATCAGGATTAAACCCGCCGAAATCATCTGAATGGTTAAAGCCTGACGGCTGGGAGGGATTTGAATGAAGGAAACAATAATAGCATGGGCCGGTGTGATCTTATTTCTCTATATTGTGCTTACGCCGAATTGGGGAACAACAAAGCATACGATTTACGAGGTGTATTGCCCTGTTCTGGATGGAAATTTATATGATTGTTTTGATGGGGTTCGTGCATCCTCAAGAACCTATCTGGCCATACCGGAGACACAGACCATTATTATCAGCAGATCAGCATCAGGAGTTTGGAAATACGAAAATTGCACTGTATTCGATGCAGAGAATTGGGAATGTGACACTCAGAAATACGATGCCCTTACTGTCGATAAAATCATGAGAAACGGCAGCTTTACAGACTTATCCGAAGACAGCAAGAAACCAAAAAGCCGTACGGCACTGCGAATAGAATATACGATCAGAAAGATTATCCAGTTTTTCACGGATATTTTTTAGAGCGGCTTTTTATAGTTCCGCTCATGCAGTCTCCGCGCGTCTGGAAACGGTGTGCCTTTGATATTTCCGTTCATAGGGCCGCGTTTGATCCGGCGAGGTTTCGCCCTCTGTAGCAAACTGCTTGAGCCACTCATCTGTGGCGGGCAACTGTCTGATTTCAACCGGCTCCCCCTCCGGCCCGCTGATTTCTTGCTGCATCGGGATCAACCGCGCATAGAGCCTGAAAAAATCGCTCGGATTATCCTGCGCCCATGCGGTCAGTGCCGGTACGCCGCCGAGTTCCTCAAAGGCAAGCTGAAAAGCCTGTTTCGCCGTTGCCGTCATGCGGTTCGGCGTTCCTTTCTGCCTGCCTCCTGTTTTCTGGCCCTTCGCCATTTTTATCTACTTTCGTCTATTTTAGATACGCTTTCACAATACCATATTTTTCTTTGCATCAAAAAAGCAGGCAGGGGGATATGTCCTGTCGCATCCACTATGCAACCGCACAACCGCTTTCATACAACTCTTCCAGTCGATCCGGCGAAGGCAGAACAGGGTTTTTATCTGGAAGCGGCTCCCCCACAACCAAACGGGCCGTCTTACCTCTTTTCTCCTCCAGATTTTTCAAATATCCGTTTCTGAGCGCAACCTGACATCGACGCTGCGCGGATGATTTATCCAGCCCCAGACGCTCCCCAACATCCTTGTAAGAAACGCCGTCAGGCTGTTCTCTTTTCAAAGCCTCTACAGCCTCCACTGTTTCCCGCGTTTCATCCGAGACTGTTGCATCTATGCCCTGCGCTATCAGGTCAGCTATCAGGCCGTGTACGGCGGCATAATCGGCAATTTGAGCTACAATACGCCCATCATTGTCGCGCTGGCGAGTTTCCCGGTGCAATATAGCGTGAGCCATTATTAAGCTCAGCACTTGCCGAAAATCGCGCCGAAGCCTAACAGCCATTGAAGACTGCGGAATATTCTCGGCGAGCAATTTACTGTAGGGAATAACCACGCGATTATCGCATAAAACCAGATAATCCTGAAACGCTAACCAGCGCGAAAGATCAACGTCCTCCTGTTCATCCTCCACCATAGCCAGCAATATATTTCTTGTCTGCGCGGGCGTGTCCGTAACGGTAAGAGAAAGCAAACGCGTTTCATTTTCCGGGTGCAGCCCGGTCTTGGTCGTAGTGATGATAAGGCCAGTTGGCCCCTCCCGCTCAATAACGCGGGTCTGCATCTGGCCGTTTACCTTCTCGACAAACTCATACCGCAACTTATTTTCGCTCAGGAGAGAACGGATCAAATAGGAAGCCATATCGCTTTCCATACCGCTCGCCTCAAATATAACCAGAAAACGGTTTTTCAGCGGCTCCTCCCCATACGCAAGCGCTCTATCTGACATAGCAGTGAGTGCGTGAAAAGCTGCTTCAGGGAAAAAAGATAACACCCTTTCCGTAGAAAACGATTTTCCGCCCCCGGATGGGCCTTTCACGGCCACGGATACAGGTTTTGGTAGAACGCGGCTGACCAGCGCTAGAAAGATAATCTGGGCATTTCCATCTTCTCCCGTAAGCCCTGATTTGCGAATATCGGCAACAAACTCGATCAAAATATTGGACGATTGCGCCAGTGTTTTACAGTTCTTCCACGCCTCCTTTTTAAGCGCCTCATTTATTTTCTTTTCATGCTCCGGCCAAAGGAGTGCCGATTGAATAGCTTTCCCCCAGCGGACTTTGAATTTTTCAGCATCGGCAATATGCAGGGCGCTTGGGTCTTTATAACGCCCCAGCGAAACAATCCGAGTTCTATCCTTGATCCGGGAGTTTTTTAGCCAATTCAGAACAGCCGCTCCGCCCTGATCGGCCTCCAGAACAAGGTAGATTGTATCAAAAGCATCAAAATGCACCGCATCCCGGTTTTCCTTCCACATGGTCGCACCGGGCAAACCGACAGCATTGACACCGTGATACCAAAGCGTGTGACAATCGCTTTCACCCTCAACCAACACAACCTCTTTCTGGTTCCTGTCCAGCCTCTTGAGGCCATACAGGAGAGGTTTTGAACCCTTTTTCCAGCGGAATTTGTCTCTGCCTTCTGCGGCTATCCTGAAACGAACAGCGGCCTCCGCGCCAGTTTCGTCCATGTAACTCATTTTAAGCGCAGGCGCTTTGAGATAGCTTATCTGCTCAACCCCACACGATTTTATAAAATCCAATGGTAGAGCCTTTGTTTCCGCGTATTTCTCCAGAGTGCAGCCCTGCGGTTGCACGGTTGCACCGGATTGACGCGGGATGTTCTCCCCCCTCTTTTTATCCTTCTCCGTCAAAGGATCAAACATTTTATCGCTCATGGCATTCCCCCAACATCCCAGCAAGATCGCGGGCAGCCTCGCTTTGGGTCTTTCCCGACAGATACGCCGCCAGCGATATAACATCGCCGCCGCTGTCACCGCTGGCAAAATCAGCCCACTTCCCTGTACGCATGTTAATTGAGAATGAACCCGCCTGCCGGTCAGCACGGCGCGGATTACGGGCGATATATTCATGGCCCCGCAACGCGCCATCCGGCAGCCAGCGGCCTAATAATGCAGGCAGCGCCGACAACGCCGCAGCATTGATTGCCTTGAAATCAAGTTGCTTAAAAGGGCGGGAATTGGTAGATTGTGGGTGTGTATATTTCTTAGCCCCGTTTGTATCGGGGCTTTTTTCTTTTTCCGGCTCCATTGTTACCCCCTGTCATGTGAAAGCGCCTGCATCCATGCGCGGACATCTTCCACGCGCCACGCCGTCACACGCTCTGACAGCTTGACGGGAGCCGGAAAAGTACCGTCTTTGACCTTCCGCCACAGGGTAGCGGGTGAAAACGGAATAGGGTTCGGGATCAATTCCGATTGCCGGACATAGCCCGTATCGGGAAATTTATCTGTATGAGGTGCTGGCTGGCCAGACTGCTCTTTTTCTGATTGTTCTTGCATGACTTTTTCCTTTTCGCTGTTGAACACCGCTCACACAATCGCAAGCCATGTCAGCATCTCTCGGAAAATGTCAGATCGCTAATGTGGGAAATGTGGCAACGTAAAAAAAGTCGCCAGATTTTTATGCCACTTTTGAATTGCCCGTTTTTTCAGGAGGCCGCCCCAGCGGTATATCCGCTTTTTTCCTCAATTCTCTGTGCCATTGAACCTTGAAGCTCTTGGGTTTGAGCCGCTCCCGCATTTCATGTTCCTCTTGTGGACGGCTTAACCGCTGGCCTTTTTCTTCGTATTCTTTCTGCAATTCATCAAAAACCCGCCGATGTTCCGATATGGAGGCAGAATTACCTTTTTCGACACAACCCCGCTGCGGAAATAAAAGCTCATCCAGAACCGGAACCGGCTCTTGCCCGGTGACTTCACGCAGCCAATTCACAATCGCTTTCGGTTTATAGAGGCTCTCCCCCTTTACCTCTTTCGCTTCCATTTTCTTATCGGCGGCGATATGTCTTGCAAGCCAGTCGCGGAGAATTTCAAACCGTCCGGTGTCTTTATCCTCATAGCACCATTCGCGGCGGCGGATTTTCTCACGGTCGCCGTCCAGACTTTGCCATGACGGATCAAGTTTTCGGATAGCTGCGGTTTCCTTCCGCAAATCTATAAACTCGTAGCCGTCGATCTCCGTTCCGGTAAACAGGCTCACGGCCTCATCCAGCGCCCATAACTTCCGCGCAAGCGCCGTACGGTAACATTGCATGACGGGGCTAGTATCCGCATACCGAAGCTCAAAACCTTCAGATTTCAGGTAATTGTAAACATTCTGTTCAAGAAAAATTCCGTCATTGTGCAAAACCGCCAGATAGCTTTGAAAGTCGCCGTCCCAAAGGCGTTTTGCCTTAATCCAGTCATAAGCAATCTCAAAAATGAAAAATCTGGAGCTTTCCTCACCTATGAAGGCGGAATAGTCCCGCGCAAACTTCTTATCTCTGGCCGTTAATGCCGCCTTTTTCTTTAAGCCCTTCGCCCTGATAAAACACTCCGGCTCCAGCTCGCTTAAAACAGCGATAGCCGTATCCTCATCCCTGATTTCAGAGAGATGTAGATTGAATTTGAAAATATAAGGGCTATCGGCAACAGACATATCACGCCGCTTTCCCGAAATTCGCCACGATTACTTTGCCGCCACCGTCATTATTAGCAAGCGCATCCAGCATGTCCGCCCATTGCGCCATCATTTTCTTTCGGCTTTCCAGATGATCTGCATGATTATACGTCCGGCGCACGGCATTCGGCTCTGTATGGGCAAGCTGGCGCTCGATCCAGTCAGCAGGAAAGCCCATTTCATTAAGGCATGTGCTGCCGGTCGTGCGGGTCGCGTGAGGGCTATACCGGCCAGACCAGCCTATATTTTTTAGTGCCTGACGAAAGGCGTTATCCGTCATGGCTTCATCGCGTTTATCACGGTGCGGAAACACATGCGGACGGTGGCCGGTAAATTTCTTCATGCTCTCCAGCACCTCCACCGCCTGTTTCGGCAGGGGAACGGTATGTTCCTTGCGCTTTTTCATGCGCTCGGCGGGTATGCACCATACGCCCGCCTCAAGGTCGATTTCCTCCCAGCGAGCGCCGACAACCTCACTAGGGCGGCACAATGTCAGCCACATGATCTTGAAAGCGGATACCACTTGAAAATTTCGTTCATATCCGGCCAGATCGCGCAGCAATTCCCCGATTTCCTCCGTAGCAAGAGGGCGTTTGTGCTGCGTTTTATTCGCTGGCAATGCTCTGCGGACAGGATAAACCGGGTCTGTCTCCACCATCAAATTCGCAATCGCAAACTCGAAGATCGCCGACATGGTGCGCTTGGCTTCGTCCTTGACGGACGGACCGTTCTTTTCATCGGCCCTTTTGAGAATATCCAAAATATGCAGGGAAGTAATCTGGCGCACAGGCAAAGCGCCGATATGCGGAAAAACAACCCGCTCCAGCATATCCAGCCGCCGTTTCTTGGTAATGTCCTCCCAATCCCGCAGGGTAATCCATTTCCGCGCCACGGCGTCAAAGGTATTGGCAAATTCATGCTCTCTCTTGATTTTATCAAGCTGGCGGTTGTGGGCGGGATTGATCCCCTGCTTTACCATCGCCCGCGCCTTATCCCGTTCCCTGCGAGCCTCCGCCGAAGTAAAACGCCTGTCACTGCGGCGGGTTTGTGCCTCTTCCTCGGTTTCCTTGCCCGTCACATAAACATATTCGCCGATTGCAAACATGCTTTCCTTGCGCTTGCCCTCATGGACAAGCTCGAAACGGTAGCGCCATGCCTTCGTGCCGTTGGGCTTCACCTCCAGATACAGCCCCTTGCCGTCCGACAGTCTGTAGGGTTTGCCCTTTGGTTTCGCGTTCCTGCATTGCGTTTCTGTAAGCATATCGCCCCCTTTGCTCTGTACCCGGTTTTTAAAACGGGCATTTTCACGTTATACCCGGTATCGTACCCGGTTTTCTGTGAGATGACAAGCGA
>CAZKGT010000014.1:0-1640 GCA_964552285.1 uncultured Pseudobdellovibrionaceae bacterium
CGCTTTCAGCGTCCTCCCGATCCTACCGGCCTTCGGCCGGTAGTGGTTCAGTTTGTTCGGAAGTTGAGGCCTTGATCCAGGGAGCTTTATTCCCGCTTTTTACGTACCAGCTGTAATAATGGCCGGTGATTGTTGCTATCAACGCCAGAACAATAAACCCGGCCAGCGCCTCGATCGCAGACATTGTGAAAAAGACCGGAAACGGGGATTTATCCGTGAAAAAACCGGCCATCCATAAAAGCAGGGACAATGGTCCGGCGGTCAGGGCAATGGCGCAAAACTGGAAAAGCGCAAGATTGTTTCCGGCCTGAGCCGCCTCTTTCAGGGTTTTGCTGTTTCCGCTGACATGGAACGGCATGTACAACGCATACCGGCAACAAAAGCCTATCAACGCAATCATCATAATATTGGCCGCCAGGAATGGAAACGGCACGGGAAAAACCAGTCCGGCCAGCCATATCAGCGTGTGCGGCGCAAAAAGAATGAAAAAATAGGCGCCCAGAAAAATGCCGATAAAGCTTTTTTCCTGCGCGGAAAGCTTTAGAGGATTTGGAATGGCGCGATCCTCAATGTTCGGCAGGACGAACCTGTACCAGCCAAGGGTAAAGAGCCCGTAGACAATAGGCAGAAAAAAGAAATCAAACCCGTAAACCATCAGTACGGTGTTATAGATCACACCCAGAAAGTGCGAAAACGCTTCGTTCAGGATAAGAAGACTGAGATAAATAACCCAAAGGGGCAGCGCCAGGTGAACAAAGGTTCGCCAGCGCTCAAAAAGCAGATCGACACTTTCGCGGGCGAGAACAAGGGGCCTGGGCCTGCGGGCCAGCCAGAGTTCAAATTCGTCGGAATAGATCCTTCCCATACGCGCAAGTATGCAGGCAGGGAGTAGAGGTCGTCCAGTCTGTGGAGTTAATTATTCTGCAGATGCAAGAACCGTCGGTTTTGGCTGCGTATGTAGCCACCAGGCCTGACGGTTGATAGAAAAGATCGGGCGGTAGCGGCTCACCTTCGAGGAAGGCTGAACCTTCTTGTTCTGATTGTCCAGCACGACCGCGCCTTCATCGGTGTAGACGATCAGAACGGCATGCGGAATGTTTTTCTCGTTATCATGAACGATCGCCAGACGCAGGCGCTCTTCTGGAACGCCGAGTGCGCGCAGGGACGTATATTTGGCAATGGCAAAGTCCTCGCAATCGCCGCCGCGCTCGAAGAACTCTACAGGGTTCGCCCAGTAATCGGTCTTGCCCCAGTTCTTGCTGTCGACAATATATCTTTGCTTGTTGACCAGTTCGTTCACTTTTTGCGCCATCGTTTTGAGCGGCAGGTCGCGATATGGCTCGAGGTCCTCACGCCATGCGGCCATGGCATCCTGATTGCCTGCGTCGCGCATTGCGGTGTCGAAACTTTCGAACATGCCGGACCATTTCGTAAAGGGCTTCAGGTTGGTCGACCGGCGCTCCGTGCTGCCGAAAAGGGCCGGGTAGTATTTCAGAGGGGCGAACTGGGCATTGGCATTAACCACGAGGTTGATTTCCGGCGGAATGTCCTTGATAGCGCCCGCGCGGGCCGTTTTCACGCCGCCAAAACTGGAAAAAGACAAAAACAGCGTAACCACGGCAGCCAGAAAACGCATCCCG
>CAZKGT010000014.1:1650-25509 GCA_964552285.1 uncultured Pseudobdellovibrionaceae bacterium
CTGTTGCGTAAGCGCCTTCTGCAGGGCATGGGATGATATAAAATCTTGTTGTATAAGGATATTTCCAAGCTGCTGTTGGGTTGCTTTTTGTAAGGCAAGGGCTTCGCGAAGCTGGATTGGGCTGATCAGGCCTTTGCGGACCAGAAGATCGCCCAAACGGTTATGATCAAGACTGGCCTTGATGCCGCTGAGTATCCCTTTGTTATTATTGTATTTTTCCGGTTGTTGTTCCACGTTTCCAGTCTTTCTGAGCCCCCTGGCAAATTCTGCCCTTACTCTTTAATTAATAACTGACAAACATTGACGAATTCTAAACAGACAGGCAAAAAGGCCTTCTAAAGCGAAAAAAGGCGAAAAATTAATGGATTTAGACACGATCAGGGCCATGAGCGGAAAATCCGTCCTTGTCGCCGGGGATATCATGCTGGATCGCTTTATTTACGGTGATGTAGAGCGGATTTCTCCGGAAAGTCCGGTTCCGGTTTTAAGTGTCCGCAGGCAGGACAGGATGCTGGGAGGTGCTGGTAATGTGATCGCCAATCTGGCCGGGTTGAAGATAAAGCCGCTGGTGGTTGCTGTTATTGGCGAAGATGCGGACGGTGAATCGGTCCGGGAGATGGTCAGGAGCCTGGGTGGTGAAACGTCGGGCCTGGTTCCGGATCCCGAACGGCCGACAACGGTAAAAACCCGCTATCTGGCCAGTCACCAGCAATTATTGCGCACGGACGAGGAAAAGGCGGGACCGGTCACCGGAACGGTTGAAGCGGATATTCTGAACAGGGCTGAGCGACTCCTGACAGACGCAGGCGCGCTTGTGCTTTCCGATTACGGCAAGGGTGTTCTGACCGACAGGGTTATTCAGGAACTGGTCCGGTTGGCCGGGGAGCGGGAAATTCCGGTTCTGGTCGATCCCAAGGGCACCGACTATACACGCTATAAAGGCGCGGATGTGATTACGCCGAATCGTAAAGAATTGTCGGAAGGCGCGGGCGGTATGCCGACGGTGCAGGATAGTGAGGTTGTCAGTGCGGCGCGCAGGATTATCGAGCAGGCCGGTATCGGCGCTGTTGTGGCCACGCGCTCGCAGGACGGTATGAGTGTTATCCGGCGTACACCGGACGGCAACGATTTTGAAGCACCCGAACATCTCAGGACGCAGGCACTCGAAGTGTTTGATGTGTCGGGGGCCGGGGACACGGTGATCGCGACGCTGGCGGCTTCAATGGCCGCGGGAGCCGGCCTTCTAGAGGCGGCACGGCTGGCTAATCTGGCCGGCGGTATTGCCGTGTCCAAAGTCGGAACGACACCGGTCCGCGCATCGGAGCTTGAAGAAGCGTTGACCGGGGCCGGGAATCAGGTGTCCCGGCAGGGCAGGATTTGTACGGCTGAAGAGGCCGCAGAGCATGTAAGGCGCTGGCAGGCGCAGGGTCTGAAAGTCGGCTTTACCAATGGCTGCTTCGATCTGGTGCATGCCGGACACGTTACATACCTGAATGCGGCCCGCGGCCAGTGCGACCGCCTGGTTCTTGGCCTGAATGCGGATGAGTCCGTCAGAAGGCTGAAAGGCTCCTCGCGGCCTGTTAACGATGAAATATCGCGGGCCACCGTGATGGCTGCGCTTGGTTCTGTCGATATGGTTGTTATTTTTGGCAAATCTGAAGACGAACAGGATATGCCGGTAAGCCTTATCTCGGCCCTCCGGCCCGACATACATTTCAAGGGCGGAGACTACACCATAGACCAGCTTCCAGAGGCAAAGGCCGTTCTTTCCTACGGCGGCAGCGTCAAAATCATGTCTCTTGAGGAAGGTCACAGCACGACCGATATGATTGCCCGGGCGAAGGGCTGAAGAAGTTCTTTGCAGACAACTTGTTGAATAATTTACGGGTTGGATTGCATCGGGGGTATACGCAGCTTGTAAGAGTTGCTAGAATCGTAACCGGTTGACGGGCAGGGATAGTCCTTGCCGTATTTTTCGGAACGAATCATAATCGGGATCATACTGCGATGTCTTCACAGGGTTTTTTGAAGCTTGGGCGGCTGCTGGCCATTTCCGCACCGCTTATATTGGCCGCATGTCATACGGCAGGGCCGCTTCCTTCGGGATACGCATACCATTCAGACATGTATAAATCTCCGCCTGCCGCAAAGCCGCAGGCTATTGGCTATCCGTATACGGAACAGAAAAACGCCGAATCGGCTGCGCACTGGCGAATGGCAGCAGAAGATATGGTTGAGCGCCTGACGGCCAAGCACGGCATCCCGCCGGTGCCGGTTTATGTTGCGCCGGATGTTCCGGACTCGCCTTTCCAGGCAAGCTTTGACAATTTCCTGCGCGAAGCCATGATCAACAAGGGCTTTGCTATCGCATCCCGCAAGGATCCCGCCGCGCCGGTCGTTCATTACGAAGCTACGATCGTTGAACATAAAGGAATGCGTGATAACAACCTGCGCTCGGATTCGGCATACGCCTATAACGATGGCGATTATATGATGCCGGCACCGGGCCTTCCGGCAACGAACAAGGAAGTTGTCCTGTCCGTAACGATTACCTCCGGGGCCGGGATCGTCGCAGAGGAGACCGGTGTTTATTATATTCCTGAAGCCGATGAGTATCAGTACAAGCCTGCCATTCTCCGGAATATGCAGGTTGTAGGGGAAGGTCAGTAATGAGAAAAGCGGGAGTTTCAAAACGGATAGCCTTGTCCGTATGCGTTGCGGCGTTGCTTGCGGGCGGCGCTGTCACGATGTCGGCCTGTTCGCATCATTCGGCTTTCCCGGCTGGTCCCCTGCTTGAAGCGCACTGGCTTTCGCTCAAGGAGTCGAGCTATGCCGCCGCTGACGCTCTGTCTGCGCAGGCCATGCCGGGTGTGAACGCTTCAACGCCTATTCTGGTAGGCACGCTCAGCGACATCAATGAAATCGAAACATCTTCTGCGCTTGGACGGATGATTACTGAACAGATCGGTGCGCGTTTCGTGCAGCTCGGTTACACGGTGAATGAGATCAAACTCAGAACATCTGTAAATGTGCGCCAGACCTCGCAATCGGAAGATGCCGGAGAATATCTTTTCTCTCGCCTGCCGCATGCGCTGACGGATGAACAGAAGGCCGGGGCCATTATCTCAGGCACCTATGCTGTGGCCAGAGATTCGGTTCTTATCAATGTCCGCCTGGTTGAAGCTTCGACCGGCAAGGTTGTTGCTGCCGAGGATTACGGGATCAAAATGACTCCGGATGTTGCAAAGCTTTTGTCTGACGGAGAAAGCGAATTTTTCAGTAGCGGCTGGCCGCAACGCTGACCTCCTCTTTCAGGATCAGGATAAAAAACAGGGGCGCTGAAAAGGACGCCCCTTTTTGTTCCGAACCGGAAATCAGCGCGATTTCAAAACGTGGAAAAAGTGATAATCGCTATCGGTTTCACAGAGAACGCATCCCTGGATAACCGGCCTGGTAACCTGTGCGCCTGTCGTGGCATCGACGAAGGTGGCAACATCATCCTGAACGTCATTGGCATTCGCCACATCGTAAAACTGGCGGGCATCGTCAAAACGGCCCAGTGCGCCGACATTCAGGCAGTCTCCGGCACTGATTCCGGCCGCCGGCGTTGCACCTTTATCTTCGGGCTGCGTATCCGTATCCAGTCCGTTCATCTTGTTGATCTTGTCGCAAAACTGTTTTGTCACATTCGGCAGGACGGCAATCAGATCCGGCTTGTCGCTGCCGACGTAGGGAAGGTTCGATCCGCCGTAAAATTCCCAGGGGGCTGCGGAAACCTGTAATCCGTCAGGTGCGTTGCGGTATTCGGCTGCGCCGCCGTCACGGTGGAAAACCTGATCGGACGGATCACCGTCCGCGCCCAGATTCCCGTAGTCCGAGTCTGCATCCGGATGGGCAAAACGAATATCCGATTCGCTGACGCCATTACGCTGGATCAGCTGGATGGCATGCTCCAGCTCTGTCATATACTCGCGCACGCTGGTGGTTTTAAGCGACAGGGCTTCCTTGTCGATATTGGAACCCTCCGACCGGGATGTCATCTGGATCGCGGCTGTAAGCAGGCCGGTCAGCAAAATTGCGACAAGGATAATAATAAGGATGTTTCCCGACTCGCTTGCCTTGGGTCTGTTTTCATCCGAGATGTGCATTGGCATAACCAGATCGTATGAGAAGTCTTAGCGGGAGCCGGAAGGGGAAACGGCGATGCATTCATTAAAATAGCTGCAGGCTTTAACGGCTTCAGAGCGACTGTATCCCGCCAGTTGAGCCCTGAAAAGCCAGCCATTGCCGGTTTGAACAGGGGAGATGACGGGGCGGCCATTGGAAAGTTCCGGCGGCAGGGTTCCAAGAGCGCCCCTTAAGATGTCGTCTGTGACGGCGCGGCTCGCAAAGGCGCCGATCTGTATCGCCCAGCGATCATGTGTAAGATTAACCTGCTGGGCGGAAATCTTCTGAGGTCTTCCCTGCTTGTGCTGGGCTTTAGGTGCGTTTAGACGGCGGGCCAGTTTCTCGCCGACGCTGCCGACGGCAGCTTTAACCATCACTGGAGCCAGCAATTCCCTGCCAGAGGAAAGAGCCTCTCCTTTATGAGCGGCAATTGCCATCAGGCCGGTTTCAAAACGCCGTGTTTCTGCCGGATCAAAGTCACCTTCCCCGATCAGCCTTCCGATCATACCTTCCGAAAGGGCGGGGTTTAGCGCGGCCCATTTCAGGGTCTCAGGGCCTGCGGCGGGCATAATATTGTTGTTTGCTGAAGCCAGGGTCATGATATCCGGCTTGCGCTGAGGCAGCGGCACGGAAGCATGCGCAATCCGCATTTCGTTCAGCCTTGAAAATCCCCGGTCCAGAAGCTGCGCCATATGCTGGTTCCGGCTGTTGGCCGTCCGTCCGCCGAAGACGACACCGATGATCCGCTGATTGTTGCGTTTGGCCGAGGCGGCAAGATTAAAGCCGGAGGCTCCTATATAGCCGGTTTTCAGACCGTCCATCCCCTTATAGCTGCTCATCAGCCGGTTATGGTTCCGGTAGGTTCTGCCGGCGTAGGTAAACTGCCTGGTAGAAAAATAATGATAATAGTCCGGGTGGTTCATAATCAGCGCCCGGCTCAGCTTGGCCATGTCCCGCGCCGTGCTGACCTGCCGCGCGTTATGCAGGCCTGAGGCATTGCGGAATGTCGTGCTTGACATGCCAAGCTCGCGGGCGCGGCGCGTCATCATTTGGGCGAACTGGCTTTCCGTGCCGCCCAGATGTTCAGCCAGCACAACAGCCACATCATTGGCGGATTTTGTCACCAGCGCATAAATAGCATCTTCCACGCGGATCGTTTCCCCGGCTTCCAAGCCAAGCTTGCTGGGCTGCATCCCTGAAGCGCGTTTGGAAACTTTCATCCGGTCGCGCATGCGAATATCGCCGCGCTCAAGCGCTTCAAAAGCCAGCAAAAGCGTCATCATCTTGGTCAGTGAAGCCGGATGCAAAACCTTGTCGGCATAGCGCTGATGCAGGATCAGCCCGGTATCGGCGTCCATGACGATCGAGGCATAACGGGGATTGCCTTTAGCCTGAGCATCTGAAGGAAATGACACGAAAAACAAGGCAATAAACAGGCAGGCCGCAAGCCCCGCAAAACGGATAACAGAACCGGAAATCGTTTTACGGCCGCACGTTGCGGTCATTATGGACGCCCTTCCTGAAAAGACATTTATAATACAAGAATAGCCGCGCTGGCAGGCGGAAGCTTCATCTCTTATACTAAACCTAACAGCCCGAATTGTCCACGATCCCGAGCAGTCCGCAAGAGGTGAATTGACTCTTTCCCCGGAAAATTTGTTGGATTTTTACGTTCAGAAGTTAAGATAAGTACCATGGTGCATGATTTGGAAACACAGATTCATACAGTCCCGATGATTTCGGACGGTGACAAACCGCATCTTGAGGACACGCCGGAGCTTCCCCCCGACGGCGGCGACGGCGATGCGGAAGGTGAGGACGAGCGCCAGACCGGCCTGCTCTTAAAGCCGCGCCCGAAAACCCGCAAACCGGCCATGTACAAGGTCTTGTTGCTGAACGATGATTACACGCCGATGGAATTCGTCGTTCATATTCTGGAAAGATTCTTCAACAAGAACAGGCAGGAAGCGACCGACATCATGCTCCACGTGCATCGAAGGGGTGTCGGCGTGTGCGGCATTTTCACCTACGAGGTCGCCGAAACCAAGGTCGCCCAGGTCATGGACTTCGCCCGCGCCAACGAACAACCGCTCCAGTGCACGATGGAGAAGGAATGATTTTACGATTCATCGTCTTCTTATGTTTTTTTGTGTTTTTGTATGTTGGAGAGGCGAAGGCATCTGAAAGAATTGCGAGTATGACTTGCACAGATTTGCAAGCATATGAGCCTGACGAAAAAATAGATATAAAGAGATTTGCAGTTGAACAAATCGACTTGTTTAAAAGAAAATATCCGGAATTTGATGTGAGTGAATATAAAATGGCTGTCCTGAACCATATACCCTCAAAGCATCACTCCGATGATGTGAGTCCCTTTTTCTGGGTGGTCGTTTATGCCTGCCGTGGTTCAATTGAATCAGACGAAACCATAGGTGTTAAAATAGAAAAGGCACTATATGAGTTATTCTATCGTAGAAAACAAAAGGCTGAATCCGAAGCTAAGGAGGGGCTTTAGATGCTCTCACGTAACCTCGAACAAACCCTCCACCGTGCTCTGGCTGCTGCCAATGAGCGCCATCATGAGTATGCAACGCTGGAGCATCTATTGCTGGCGCTGACGGAGGATCAGGATGCGATGGCGGTGCTGCGCTCCTGCGGGATTTCATTGCAGGATTTGCGGGATCAGTTGGCGCAGTATCTGGAAAATGAGCTGACCTATCTGGTTGATCATAACATTGAGGAATCAAAGCCGACCACGGCCTTCCAGCGCGTCTTGCAGCGCGCCGCCATTCACGTCCAGTCCTCGGGCCGCGAGGAAGTGACCGGGGCGAACGTTCTGGTGGCGTTGTTTTCCGAACGTGAGAGCCATGCGGTTTATTTCCTGCAGGAACAGGACATGACCCGTTTTGATGCGGTGAACTATATTTCCCACGGCATCGCCAAGGTGCCGGGGCAGAGCGATCCTTCCAAAACGCCGAGTGGCGCGGACGAGGAACCCGGCGAAAAAGAAATTAAAACCGGGGCCGAGGCGCTCGATACCTATTGCGTTGATCTCAACGAAAAGGCCCGGCAGGGCCGGATCGACCCGCTGATCGGCCGCGATGCCGAGATCGACCGGACCATCCAGATCCTTTGCCGCCGCAGCAAGAACAACCCGCTTTATGTCGGTGATCCGGGTGTTGGAAAGACGGCCATTGCCGAAGGGCTGGCCAAACGCATCGTCGATAAAGAGGTGCCGGAAGTATTGCAGGACAGCGTAATCTACTCGCTTGATATGGGCACGCTGCTGGCCGGCACACGCTACCGCGGCGACTTTGAGGAGCGCGTAAAAGCGGTCTTGCAGGAACTCGAGAATATTGACGGCGCCATCCTCTTCATAGACGAAATACACACGGTTATAGGCGCAGGAGCCACTTCCGGCGGGGCAATGGACGCTTCGAACCTCCTGAAACCGGCTCTTTCAAACGGCACTTTGCGCTGCGTCGGTTCGACCACCTACAAGGAATACCGCAACCATTTCGAAAAAGACCGCGCGCTCGTCCGTCGTTTCCAGAAGATCGACATCTATGAGCCGAGCATCGAGGATACGATCAAAATCCTCAAAGGCCTCAAGCCCTATTACGAGAAGCACCACGGCGTTAAATACACGAACGACGCAATCAAGGCGGCTGTCGAGTTGTCGGCCAAATATATCGGCGACCGCAAATTGCCTGACAAGGCCATAGACATTATTGATGAGGTCGGCGCGGCGCAGATGCTGGTGCCGCCTTCCCGGCGCAAGAAGACAATCAATGTAAAGGATATCGAGGGCGTCGTTTCCGCCATTGCTCGTATCCCGACAAAGACTGTCACCAAGAACGACCGCGAGGCCCTGCAGAATCTCGAGCGCGACCTCAAGACCATGGTGTTCGACCAGGACAAGGCCATAGACATCCTCTCCGATTCAATCAAGCTCGCCCGCGCGGGCCTGCGCGACCCGGAAAAACCGATCGGTTGTTACCTGTTCTCCGGCCCGACTGGCGTCGGGAAAACCGAAGTAGCCCGCCAGCTTGCCAAGACCATGGGAATCGAGTTGACCCGCTTCGATATGTCCGAATATATGGAGCGCCATTCCGTCTCGCGCCTCATCGGCACGCCGCCCGGCTATGTCGGGTTCGAGCAGGGCGGGCTGATGACCGACAAGGTCGACCAGCATCCGCATTGCGTCCTGCTGCTGGACGAGGTGGAAAAGGCCCACCCGGACCTGTTCAATATCCTCCTGCAGGTCATGGACTACGGCAAGCTGACCGACAACAACGGCAAGACCATCGATTTCCGCAACGTCATCCTGATCATGACCACCAATGCGGGCGCGGCCGAAATGGCACGGGCGCCGATCGGGTTCGAGCGCGACGTGCGTATTGACGACGATCAGGAAGAGATCAAGCGCCTGTTCTCCCCTGAATTCAGGAACCGTCTCGATGCGATTGTTCCGTTCCAGAATCTGCGGCCCGAGACGGTCGAAAAGGTCGTCGACAAGTTCGTCATGCAGCTTGAGGCCCAGCTTGCCGACCGCAATGTCGTGATTGAGCTGACCGATGCCGCCCGCGCCTATCTTGCCGAGACCGGCTATGACGTGACCATGGGCGCAAGGCCCCTGCAACGGGCGATCCAGGAAAAGGTCAAACGCCCGCTGGCCGAAGAACTCCTGTTCGGCAAACTGACCGGCGGCGGCCTCGTCCGGGTGGATTACAAAGACGGCGAACTGACCTTCGAATTCGAGGACGACCGCCCCCGCCGCAAAAAACCGTCCGGCACGAAAGTGTCCTGATTTATTTCGGAGCCTCCCGGTTTTCTAGAAAAACGTAGAAAGCAAAAAATTTGTGCTTGCTTATTCCTATGGAAATTTCTAAAAGGGACTCTTCCAAATAATAAAATAGAGTTTTGGGGAGGAAGAATGCTTTCAGGGAATCTCGAAAAAACCCTTCACCGTGCCCTTCATCTGGCAAAAGAACGTAAGCACGAACATGCGACGCTGGAGCATTTGCTGCTCGCCATGACGGAGGATCAGGATACGACCCCTGTTCTTAGAGCATGCGGCGTTGATATTGATCAACTCAAAGATGACTTGACGAAGTTTATTGATTCAGAACTGAAAAATCTAAAAACTTCTGGTGACCTGGATCCCAAACCGGCGGCGGGATTCCAGCGCGTTGTCCAACGCTCCGTCATTCACGTCCAGTCCTCGGGCCGCGATGAAGTGACCGGGGCCAATGTTCTGGTGGCGCTGTTTTCCGAGCGGGAAAGCCATGCGGCGTATTTACTGAAAAAACAGAACATGAGCCGTCTCGACGCTGTGAATTACATTTCGCACGGCGTCTCCAAGGTGCAGGAAAAAAGCAAGAGTCTCGTCACACAGGGCGCGGGTAAAGATGCTGGCGGGGCCGTAAAACAAGGGCGGGAGGCGCTGGAAGCTTATTGCGTAAATCTGAATAAAAAAGCTGCAGATGGTGATACCGATCCGTTAATTGGCCGTGACGCAGAAGTTGAACGTACGATCCAGATCCTGTGCCGCCGCAGCAAAAACAACCCTCTTCTCGTTGGTGACCCCGGCGTCGGCAAAACGGCAATTTTTGAAGGCCTTGCCAAGAAAATTGTCGACGGAGATGTGCCGGAGATAATGAAAGGGAAAATAATATATGCTCTTGATATGGGCGCTTTATTGGCCGGCACACGTTATCGGGGCGATTTCGAAGAGCGCCTGAAGGGAGTCATCAGCGAAATTGAGAATGACCCGACGATTATTTTGGCCATTGACGAAATTCATACGGTTGTCGGGGCCGGTGATACGTCCGGCGGATCAATGGACGCATCGAATATTTTGAAACCCGCTTTGGCAGGTGGAAATCTCAGTTGTATCGGGGCGACGACCTACAACGAGTGCCGCAACCATTTCGAAAAAGACGCTGCCTTGGTCCGTCGTTTCCAGAAGGTTGACGTATACCAACCGAGTGATGAGGATACGAAGAATATATTAAGGGGGCTTAGGAAACACTACGAAGATCATCATGGGGTAAAATTTACAGAGGAAGCCATAGATGCTGCTGTTGAACTGTCAAGCCGTTATATCAATGGCAGGAACCAGCCAGACAAGGCTATTGATGTTATTGATGAGGCAGGCGCTCGTACAAAAATAAAAATGTTTCGGGAAAATGGGGAAGACACAACCGGTAATCCGGTAATTGATGTTAAGCAAATTGAAGAAGTCGTCGCCAAAATCGCCCGCATTCCGCCCAAATCGGTTGGCAGCGATGAACGTAAAAGTTTGGAAACGCTTGGAGATGACCTCAGGAGCGTTGTTTTCGGCCAGGATCCGGCAATTGATGCGCTTGTCTCAGCCATTAAGCTATCCCGCGCCGGGCTGCGCGAGCCGGAAAAGCCGGTCGGCAATTACCTGCTCACAGGTCCGACCGGCGTTGGCAAGACTGAAGTGACACGCCAGATTGCAAGGCTTCTCGGCCTCGAACTCATCCGTTTTGACATGTCGGAATATATGGAACGTCATACTGTTTCCCGCCTGATAGGCGCACCTCCGGGTTACGTTGGGTTCGATCAGGGCGGATTGCTGACCGATGCGGTGGACAAACAACCCCATTCTGTGCTCCTGCTGGATGAAATTGAAAAGGCGCATCCGGATTTATTCAACATCCTGTTGCAGGTGATGGATCACGGTAAGCTGACCGACCATAACGGCAAAAAGGTTGATTTCCGCAACGTCATTCTGGTTATGACCAGCAATGCCGGTGCTGCGGAACTGGTAAAACCTGCCATGGGCTTTGAAAGGCAAGACCGGGTCGGCGATGATACCGAAGTTATCGAAAGAATGTTTACCCCGGAATTCCGTAACCGGCTGGATGGTATTATTGGGTTTAAAGCTCTTGAACTGGAAGATATGGAGCGCGTAGTCGATAAGTTTATCATCCAGCTCGAAACGCAGCTTGCCGACCGTGATGTAACGATTGAGCTTTCTGATGAGGCAAGAAAGTGGCTGGCTGATAAAGGCTATGACCGGCGTTTCGGTGCCCGCCCCCTTGGCCGGGTTATTCAGGAACACATTAAAAAGCCGCTGGCTGAGGAACTCCTGTTTGGCAGGCTGCAAAAAGGTGGCGTGGTGCGGGTTGAGATTGAAAATAACGAACCGGTATTCAGCTACCCGGAAGCTGTGCCGCCAGCTCCGACAAGACAACCGGAACCAGCCGCCCCCTAACGCGCCAGCAGTACCTGAAAGAAGTAATACTGGCTGGATGTCGGGGCAACGTTGCCGCGTACGCATCCGGCCACCTTGCCTTCGTTGGAGGCCAGGTTCTCGATATCGTCCCCGCCCGTATAGCTGCCGGTAAAGATCGCCGTGCCGAAGGAATCGGTTTCCTGCGGCGGGTTGCCGGAATCGTTGTCGTATCCCAGCTTGTCGTTGATCTCGGCGCATATCTGCTTGCTGATAAAGGGCAAATAGAGGATCAGTTCCGGGTCGGTGCCGCCCACGCCTTTGACGTCCGCATCGCCGCTGAATAGCCAGTCGCCGTACCCGGCCTGCGCATCCTGCGTCACGTCCAGCCACTCGGCGTTCGGGGTGACGTAGTTGACGCTGCCGCCATAGGGGTTAAAGACCTTGCACTCGTCCAGCCCGCAATTGGCGTTTGTATAGTTGGCGGCGGTGTAGTTGTTTTCGAAGCTGACCTCGGTCTCGTCGTAGCCCTCGATCCGGACGGTCTGGACGGCGCGTTTGATGCTGGCGGCGGACTGGAGAATCTGGGTGGCGTAGTTGCGGGCCATCTCCCGGCCGAGCGTTTCCTCACCGCCGCTGCGCATATTCTGCGCCACGACATAGCTCAGGGAGGCGAACAGAATGACGCCGACCATAATCCAGATCATGACACTGCCTTTTTCAGAGCGCATAACCAATCGTAGCATTAACAGACATAAAGACAAAACGGGGATTAGAGGGTAAAATCGGCCTATGAGCGAAAGCGGGTTCATTAAAATTCTGGTGGTGGAAGATAACGATGTCAGCCGTGAGCTGATGACCGGGATTCTGAAAGCCAAGGGCTATGACGTCCTGCAGGCGGTCGACGGCTCGACGGCAATCAAGGTGATCGAGGATCGCGACGTTGATCTGGCGATCGTCGACCAGATGATGGCGCCGATGGGCGGTTTCCAGTTTGCCCAGTATCTGGTTGCGAACAACCGCAATATCCCGGTTATCATGGTGACGGCGCACGATGCCTCGGACGTTTTGCTGGAGGCCAACAAATACGAGATCCGCCGGGTCATCCAGAAGCCGGTCGATCCGGACAGGCTGACAGAGTCTGTTAGCCGTATCCTGCGCCAGAAGGGTATGAACCCGGGGCCGCTCGCGGTGAATTCCTATGACACCACCCATACGCATGAAGAGCTGATGGCCCGTACCATCGAACTGGCCGACCGCAATGCCAAATCGGGTCATGGCGGGCCGTTTGGCGCTCTTGTCGCCGACCGGGAAGGGCATATCATCGCGGAAGGCGCCAGCGGCATTACCGCGCGTTCCGATCCGACGGCTCATGCCGAGGTGCTGGCGATCCGCCGGGCTACGGAAAAACTCGGCCAGCCGCATCTGGAGGGCTGTGTCATTTATTGCAGCAGCGAGCCGACCAAAATCGGTGCGGCGCTTATCGCCAGCGTTGGCATAGCAAAGCTTTATTACGGGCTGAAACATTCGGAAATGCAGGAGTTTTTAGGCCCGCCCAAGCCGGGCGCAAGCGTCGAATATATCCAGACCGGCCGCGAACAGGCGCTGGAAATGATGCGCAACTGGCACGCGCAGGATAAGAAGGCTTACGATTAGGCTTCTATCTCGAATATGGCATCAATTTCGACAGCGACACCTAACGGCAGCGAGGAAACACCAACCGCGGCGCGGGCGTGTTTTCCGGCATCGCCCATAATTTCTGCGATCAGGTTCGAGGCGCCGTTGATGACCAGTGGCTGATCCGTGAAATCAGGCGTGCAATTGACAAAGCCGCCAAGGCGCACACAGCGGCGGACCTTCATCCAGTCGCCATTAACGGCTTCTTTAAGCTGAGCCAGAATATTTAGCGCGCAGATCCGGGCCGCCTCCTGCCCTTCCTCAACGGAAAGCGTTTCACCGACCTTGCCCGTGATGTCCTTCTGCCCTCTGGATATCTGTCCGGAGATATAGACATGATTGCCGCTAATCACGAACGGCACGTAATTGGCCGCAGGTGCGGGGGCGTCAGGCAGGCCAAGGCCAAGGGAATCCAGTTTCTGTTCTATGGTCATGTCCGATTTCCAGATTGCTTTTTTGTTGTCCATCAATCTATATGAAGGCAACCAATATCACGAACAGGGATCAATGACACGGGAAACCGTTCAACACAACGAGGACGGCGCAGGCCTGGCCGGGGTTTTTGAGTCCCTGCCAGTAAACGATCGCCGTCACCTTGTTCTTGCAACAAAGGCGCGGGAAGCGGCCGCCATTATCAAGAACGATGTGCTCGATCATAAATGGAAACTTCTGATCCTGGCTCCAAACCTTATACAGATTCCAACTTTTGGCCTTATTACATCGCTCACATGGTCGGCCTATATCGCGACATTGTTTCTGCCGCAATCCCGCGACGCACGTGGAAAACTTAGAAAGCTGTTCAATAAGGAGGCCGGCATTCTGGATATGACGGATTATGCCGGATACATGCGCATCGACAGAACCGGGCCGGACGACTTTTCGATCAGGCTCAATAAAGTCGGCCTCTACAAAAGCCTTGGCAGGGAAATGCTCATGGATATTGTCAGGATAAGACGAAGCCGCAAAAAAGAAACGGGGCAGAATTTTGATCACACAATGCCCTGATCAGAGCATGAAAACGCCATACTGACTTGATTATTTTTGTCAATTCAGTCATGCCTATAAGGCGAAATAAAACAGACAGGCGGCAGGATATGTGTCTGAAACAAATACTTGGCGTTCTCTCTCCCATCCATATCGGCTGGGTGACGCTGACCAGCGGGGCGCAGCTTGTCGGGCGGGACGGTGGCGGAAATAAATACTACCGCGCCAAGGCCCGACCGGGGTATAAACATGAACGCCGCTGGGTGATATATAAGGGGATGCCGGAAGCCTCCAAAGTGCCGCCGGAATGGCATGGCTGGCTGCATCACCAGACGGATAAATTGCCTGATGGCGAAGGGCCGTCCTTCCGCAGGCCCTGGCAGAAACCGCATCGGCCGAACCTGACCGGAACGAAAGAGGCTTACCGCCCCCCGGGCCATATTTTGGAAGGCGGGCAAAGAGATAAGGCGACAGGTGACTATGAGGCCTGGAGCCCACCGGAATAAAAGCCGGGAAAAAGAGAGTGAACGTATGAAACGCAATGTCATAGAAACGGTTCTGGGTGCTGTCGTCCTTCTGGTCGCGGCGCTGTTCCTGTTCTACAGCTACAAAACGGCCAACGTCAAAAGTGTTCGCGGCTATGAGGTAACAGCCGAATTTTCCGGTATCGGCGGCCTTCAGGTCGGCGACGAGGTGCAGATCAGCGGCGTTAAGGTCGGCACGGTTATGGCGGTGAAGCTGAACCCGGATAACTATCTGGCCGCCGTGGTGATGAGCATAGACAATTCCGTACGCCTGCCGACCGATACGGCGGCGCTCATCAGTTCGGAAAGCCTGCTTGGCGGGCGCTATCTGGCCCTTGAGCCGGGCGCCGAGGAAGAAGTCATTCCGACAGGCGGGCGGATCCAGTTTACGCAGGCCCCGCAAAATCTTGAACAATTGCTGGGCCAGTTTATTTTCAGCATGCAGGACGACGGGCAGCAATAGCGGCGCATATGAAATCCTTTTTAACGGCTTTACTGATCCTTGGCGCAATGCTGCCGCTGGCGGCCCGCGCGGCGATGGAAGATTATCCGGCCGTACGCCTGCAATCGCTCGACAAGGTCACCGCCCGGACCATGACGTTTCAGGCCGATGTTGGCAGCACGATCAAATTCGGCGAGCTTTATATCAAGATCCGCGCCTGCCGCAAGGCCCCGCCGATCGAACAGCCGGAGTCCGCAGCCTTCCTGCAGATCTGGGAACTGGACCTGAAGACGGATGAACCGCAATGGGTGTTTTCCGGCTGGATGTTTGCCTCATCTCCAGCGCTTTCCTCGATGGACCACCCGATCTATGATGTCTGGGTACTCGACTGCATTCAAAAAGAAGAGCAGCAGGTTATACCGGAAGAAGATCCGGCTGAGAAAACGGCAGCTGACGAAGAACTGGAAGCCAAAACTGAAGCAGCAGAGTGATTCATCTCTTATTCGCGTCATCCCCGCGAAGGCGGGGATCTGGTCAAGTTTCCATTAGCGAGATGGTGGGATCATGTCCGGATCCCCGCCTTCGCGGGGATGACGGCTTATAGAGTGTCTGAATTCCAGATAACTTTTCAAAATGTCGTTTTCGTTCATACCTTCCAGAACAAAATCCCCTCCCATCACAAGCGCTTCTTCAAGCTGCGCCAGATATTCTTCACGCGGGATTTCGTAGATTCCGAACTGTTTCAGGTGATCATTTACAAACTGCGTATCGAGCAGCGTATAGCCGCCTTTCCAGAGCCGGGCGGCCAGATGCACCAGTGCAACCTTGCTGGCGTCACGCCTCCGTGAAAACATGCTTTCGCCAAAAAACGCCCCGCCCAGCGCCATCCCGTATAGTCCGCCGACAAGTTTGCCATGCTCATAACATTCCACCGAATGCGCATGTCCCTGTTCATGAAGCTCGATAAACAGCCTTCGAATTGTCTCATTAATCCAGGTCTGCGGCCGGTCTTTACGCGCCTCAGCGCAGCCGTCGATAACGCCCGTAAAATCGCTGTCTGTCCTGATCTCATAGGGGTCCTGACGAACGGTCTTAAGAAGCCGGGAAGGAATATGCAGTCCTTCAATCGAGAGCTGTCCGCGCAAAGGGGGATTATACCAGTAAATTTCACCGGCCTCGGCGCTGTCAGCCATCGGGAACAGCCCGTGCCGGTAAGCGTATAAGAGATGTTCAACCCTGTATCCTTCTTCCATGCAGGGTTCAGGTTAGCGCTTCGCCAGCTTCTTTTCCAGCCAGTGGATGGTGTAATCGCCGGACTGGAATTCCGGCTCGTCCATGATCCGGAGTTGCAGGGGCAATGTCGTTTGAACGCCTTCCACAACCGTTTCCATGATGGCCCGGCGCATGCGGCGAATGCATTCCTCGCGGTGGCGGCCGTGGACGATCAGCTTGCCGATCATCGAATCGTAATATGGCGGGATTTTATAGCCCTGATAAATGGCGGAATCGAACCTTACGCCAAGCCCGCCCGGCGCATGGAACTGGGTGATTTCGCCCGGCGACGGCGCGAAGGTTTCCGGATCCTCAGCATTGATGCGGATCTCGATGGCATGGCCGCGAAAGCGCAGCCGGTCGGTCTTGACCGAAAGCGGCTCGCCCGCGGCGACACGGATCTGCTCGGCGATCAGGTCAATGCCGGTAATCATTTCGGTGACCGGATGTTCGACCTGAATACGGGTGTTCATTTCCATGAAGTAAAACCCGCCGTCCTCATAAAGGAACTCGATGGTCCCGGCACCCAGATATCCCATCTTGCGCACCGTCTCGGCGGCCAGCGAGCCGATTTCCTCGCGCTCGTCTTCACTCAGGGCCGGGGAGGGCGCTTCCTCAACAACCTTCTGGTGGCGGCGCTGGATTGAACAATCCCGCTCGCCGAGGTGAATGGCGTTGCCGTGGCTGTCACCAAAAACCTGTATCTCAATATGGCGCGGCTTTTCGAGATATTTCTCCATATAGACCGTGTCATCACCAAAGTTTGCCTTGGCTTCCGAGCGCGCCGTGGAATAGGCTTCGGCAAAGTCTTCCGGCGAACGGACAACCTTCATCCCGCGCCCGCCGCCGCCGGATGCCGCTTTGATAATGACGGGATAGCCCGTCTCTTCGGCAAATTTCAGCCCCTGCTCGGCGCTCTCGACGGCGCCGTCCGATCCCGGCACAACCGGCAGGCCGAGATCCTTCACCGTTTGCTTGGCGACCACCTTGTCGCCCATCGACTCGATATGCTCGGGTCTGGGCCCGATGAAGGTAAAACCGTGTTCCTCGACCATGCGGGCGAACTGCGCATTCTCGGACAGGAACCCATAGCCCGGGTGAATGGCCTCCGCCCCCGTCAGCGAGGCGGCCGTCAGGATCGCCGGAATGTTCAGGTAACTGTCCCTTGCCCGCGGCGGACCGATACAAACGCTTTCATCGGCCAGACGAACCGCCATCGCGTTCGCATCTGCCGTCGAATGCACAGCAACAGTCTCGATTCCCATCTCCCGGCAAGCCCGGATAACACGAAGAGCAATCTCACCACGGTTGGCTATGAGGATTTTTTTGAACATGGCTTTTTATAGAATCACTCAATCACCATCAGCACATCGCCAAACTCCACCGGCTGGCCGTTCTCGATGAGGATCTGTGTTACGGTGCCGGCGCGGTCGGCTTTGATCGGGTTCATGACCTTCATGGCCTCGATGATGACGAGCGTATCGCCTTCCTTGACAGCCGCGCCCTTCGAAACGAAAGCGGGTGCACCGGGCTCCGCCTGTAAATAAACCGTTCCCACCATCGGCGAGGTTACGGCGCCGGGATGATTGGCTGCCGTCGTATCCGGCGGCTCTACGGTCGGCGTGCGTGGAATGGTCGGATCGGAAGGCATAACCGGTGCGGCCTGCACCGATGCTGCGCCGACAACACCGCCGCGATTGACCCGGATCACCTGATCGCCTTCGGCCACTTCGATTTCAGTGAGATTTGTTTCGTCCAGAAGCCCCGCCAGTTCGCGGATCGCATCGGCATCGATCTTCATGGAAGTTTTCCCTCAAATGGTTGAATTTCAATCACTCTTGTTAAAGCAAACCGGATAGTGAGTCAAAAAATCAGCTTTCCTGTCCGGAGAGCTTTGTGGATAAGCTTTCAAGCGCCAGCACATATCCCTGTCCGCCTTTTCCGGCAATCGTTTCCGCGGCCAGCGGTTCGATATAGGAAAAATGGCGGAAAGCTTCGCGCTTTTTCGGATCGGAGATATGAACCTCGATGATCGGTACGTCCAGCAGCTTCAGCGCGTCGTGAATGGCCAGCGAGGTATGGGTATAGGCGCCTGCATTAATGACAACGCCGTCAACTTTTCCCATCGCTTCCTGAATCCAGTCGACAAGTTCGCCCTCATGGTTGGATTGCCGGAAGTCGATCTCAAAGCCCAGCGCATCGCCTTTGGCGCGGCACCAGTCCTCAATATCGGCCAGCGTATCATGGCCGTATATTTCCGGCTCCCGCAGGCCCAGCATATTGAGATTCGGGCCGTTTAATATCAGGATTTTGCTCATGGCCACGAAGCTTACAGCGCCAGACGAACGAACTCAATGTTCATGGTCGTGGTGGTGCTCATGCTCATGCTGCTCTTCACTCATCGTCGGTTTTTGTCCTGCCGGAACGACAGGAACCTCGACGATAAGTTCCGCCTCGTTATCAAGCGTCAGTGTCAGCGGAAAGGTCGAGCCTTCCTCCAGCGGCGCTTTCAGACCGATCAGCATGATGTGCAGGCCCATGGGCTCCAGATGGGTTTCTTCCCCGGCTGGCAGATCAATGGCTTCGATTTTGCGCATCATCATCACATCGTTCTCCATGATGTGGGTATGAAGCTCGACCACCTCGGAAACGTCTGCCGCAGCGCTGACAATCTGCCGCGCTTCATTCAGACCGTTTGTAATTGTAAAGAAGGCCCCGCCGCTTTTCTGGGCCGGAGCGGTTGCAAATGCGTACGGATTTGAAACCTGCACAGGGAAAGGCGCGGTTTCGCTGGCAAAGCTGGGGGCGCCAATTAGGCAGGTAAAGCCCATAACAGCAAGAAACAGGATACGGATCATCAAAACCTCCAGATTACATGAATAAAAGATAGCTCTGTCATACGCCCGTCCTGAAATCCGGGCAAGAGGTAAAATCAGCTTCCCGGGTTGCCGCGCGCCTCATTGAACAGGCGCATAAGGTCGTTTGCGTCAGGCATCTGGCCTGCAGGCGTATAGACGATATTGTTCATGACAAGCGTTGGCGTGCTGTATATGCCAAGCTTTGCGGCCAGCGTCCCGTTTTCATTAAGGGTCTGCTGAACCTTTTCACTTTGGCTGTCGGCGATCAGTTTTTCGAAATCGATGCCCATCTGGCGGCTCATCGATTCAACGGCTTTATTATCAATGATGCCATAAGCGCTGATCATCTTGTCGTGCATGGGCAGGAAGACATTCTGTTCCCCTGCGGCCAGCGCTATTTTTGCCCGGAAATTGTTGTCCGGCGGCGCCATGGGACGCAGGACAATTTGTGCTTTCCGGTCCTGCTTCACGGCTTCCAGCAGGACCGGGTACATCTGCTTGCAATAGGGGCATTCATAGTCGAAGAAAAAAACAACCGTTAGATCGGCATCCCCTTTTGTCCCGACCATCTGTTCCGGCGGAACGGTTCTGGCGTCCTTGTATACCTGGTGAAGAGACCATCCCTTATAGCCGACAAAGCATGCCAGCACGAAAATAACGATATACAGGACGCGCAGAGCCATTTTCCTTACAGCGTCTCGCGTTCAGATTCGACGATAGACTTCATCGCCTCAAAACCGATATAGCCGCGCTGAACGCTGTCATTAATGATGAAGGCGGGCGTACCAGTAATGCCCAGCTCCTGCGCGATGGCCCGGTTTTTATTGATGGCGCTGTCGATGTCCTGACTGCTGGCATCTTTCTTGATCTGCTCGACGTCCAGCCCGACCTCTGTGGCAAGTTTTTCCAGGGATTTGACGTCCTTGCCACCCTTGTGATTCATCAGGGCGACATGGAATTCAAAATATTTTCCCTGTTTGTCAGCGGCCAGTGCCCAGCGCGAAGCCGTTTCTGATGTCGGTCCCAGGATCGGCATATCGATTAATGTCACCCGGACATTGCTGTCGGCCTCAATAATTTTTTGTACGTCCGGCAGGGCCTTTTTACAGTAGCCGCAATTGTAATCGAAAAACTCAACAATGGTTATATCACCCTCCGGATTACCGGCAGAAGGCACGTCCTTGCCCGTCAGGTAGCCCTTATGGTCGGAAAATTTCTCTGTGGCCTGACGCATCTGGGCCTCGTATTGTTCCCGCTGATACTTTTCTACAGAGTCCATGATAAGCTTGGGGTTTTCCATGATGTATTCATGGATTATCTTTTCGATCTCTTCCTTGTTCGTTTCGGCTTGCGCTGTAAAACTCAGGGTTCCTGCAGCGAAAAGCATAAAAGCAAAAATAAAGGTACGTATCACGGGTTGGCTCTCCTTTTTTGTGGCAATCTCAGTATTTTAACCGATAGCATGCTCTATAGACAACATTCGCACAAGCAGACTTTTTTGTTACCTGTCCTCATTTTCTTCCTGCTGGTTTGCAAAATGAATAATGTCCCGTGCACGCAAGGATTCACGGCTGTTTTCGGGTAACCCCTTCTGTGCATCCTCGGCCATGCGGCGGGCATAGGCAAACTTGCGCTGCATCAATGCTTCTTCTGCCAGATGCAGTTTCGCCTGCGGTTCCTGCCCCAGGCGGCCGTATGCGGTTGCCAGTAATCTGTGAATGCGCGATGAATGCGGCTCATCCCGCCGCGATCTGTTCAGGTGATCAATGGCTTTTTTCAGTCTGGCCGGATCGTTACCGCTTTCCATCATGGCATGGGCAAGGTCAATGCGGATGAGCGGCGCGTTGGGATGAAGCCGGACCGCTTTTTCGTACCACGAAACGGACTCCTGCACCCGCCCGAAATCCTTCAGCATCTGGCCTTTCAGTTCGAGAAAGTAAGGATTGTCCGGCTCCCGGTCCAGAAGGTCATCAATCAGGCGCAGTGCTTCCTCGATCCTGTTCTGGCGGTATGCGGCGATGGCGCGGGCGTAAACGGCGGGCAGGGATGTGTCGCGGTCGCTGTATATCCACGGCACCTGTTCGGGGTTTATGAAAGCAATCAGTTTTGCCCGCATCCGGTCATGCTGGTCCTGCATCCGGGCCGAAGTTTTGACGTCCTTGTAGTCGGAACGGGCCAGCCCGGAACGCAGCGTATCAAGGCGGTTCCTTGTCAGCGGGTGGGTGCGGATATATTCGGTCTGCTGCGTCGGTGGGAGCAGTTCCTCATCCTCCAGCTTTTCCATGAAGGTGACGAGGCCGACCGGGCTGACCTGCGCTTTTTCAAGAAATGTCAGGGCGGCCTGATCGGCGCTGGATTCATTGAGGCGGCTATGGGCCAGAAAGCGCCTTTGCGCCATGGATTGCGTTCCGGCGGAAATTGCGGCTGCGGCCCGTCCGTCACCTGTGGCGATTGCGGCGCCAATCCCGAGAAGGGCGCCCAAAAAACTTTCATAAGAAGCATTTTCAAGCGCATCGCGCATGGCAATGAGATGTCCTCCGCTTATGTGCCCTAACTCGTGCGCCAGCACGCCGATAACCTCGTCCGGGTTTTCTGATTTTTCCAGCAGGCCGCTATATATAAAAATGTTCGGTCCGCCTGCCACGAAGGCATTGATGTCCGGGTTCTGGATTAGAATGATATGCACGCCCTCGCTTTCCAGTTCGGCTGCTTTCAGGAGGGGGGATATCCAGACTTTAAGCGTATCCTCGATCTCGGTATCGCGAATGATTGCCGGCCCGCTCTGCGCCTGTGCTTCCGGGATCGCGGCAATTAACAGGAAAATCGTGAAAAAAATGGACAATAACCGCAATGGAACACCCCGCTTTTCGCGTGCAAATTACCTGTAAAAGATAGAGTTTTTCATGCGAATGTCCAGCAAGCCGATTTATTCGTATCGGCACGCCGTGCTAACATACGGATGCGATGTCCGTGTTTCATTCCTACATATTGCCCTGGATCGATTTTATCTGGCTGCCGCTGGCGTTCTTTATCGTTCATAAGCACCAGCGCTGGCTGGCTCTGGGGTTTGTGTTCTGCTGCATTTTTTCCCTGCGGCTGCAAACTGAGCTTCTGGAAGCGTTCGGCCTTGATAACGGCGCGACGGGCTGGGTTGACACGTCCGCCTATGTCCGCGGCCTGATTACCTATTCGGTCTTCTACGTCCTCTATTTCCTGCTCTCGCACTACTCTCCGGGCACGCGCCAGATTGTCTATCTGGCGGCCTCTTTGAGTATTTATATGATCGCTTTTGCCGTTTCTATGGTAGTGATGGCGATATGAGCCGGAACAAACCGAAATCGCGCGTCAAATCTGCGAGGGGGAGAAAAAACTCTTCCACCCGCTGGTTACAGCGTCAGTTGAACGATCCTTATGTTGCCGAGGCGCAGCGTCTGGGCTATCGCTCCCGTGCGGCTTTCAAGCTGAAAGAGATCGATGATAAGCTGGATATCCTTAAATCTGTTAAAAACGTTGTCGATCTTGGCGCAGCCCCGGGCGGCTGGTGTCAGGTGGCGGCGGAAAAAGGCGTGAAGAAAATCGTTGCACTCGATCTGCTGGAAATGGACGAACTGCCGGACGTTACCTTCTTCCGGATGGATTTCACGGATGACGACGCGCCGGAAAAACTGAAGGAGGCCCTTGGCGGTCCGGCTGATCTTGTGATGTCCGACATGTCGCCCAACACCACCGGGCACAAGAATACCGACCATATCCGCATCATGGCCCTTGTCGAGATGGCCTACGATTTTGCCCGCGAAGTGTTGTCGCCGGACGGCACCTTCATCGCCAAGGTCTTTCAGGGCGGAACGGAAGGCGCTTTACTGGCGCAAATGAAAAAGGATTTCAAAACCGTCCGCCACATCAAACCGCCCGCCTCAAGAAAAGAGAGCGCAGAGCAATACGTCGTGGCGACTGGTTTTCGGGCAAAATAACCGCTTTCTTTTTCAACAAAGCCGGTGTTATAGTGCCGTGCAAATTCAGGAAAGGAATTTGCATGTTCAAGCCCCGTTCGATCCGCGAAGCCCTCACATTTGACGATGTTCTGCTGGTGCCTGCCGAAAGCGAGGTACAGCCCGCTGAGGTTGATACGCGAACGAAGCTGACCCGTGATATCGAACTGAACATTCCGCTTCTCTCCTCCGCCATGGACACGGTGACCGAGGCCGAACTGGCGATTGCCATGGCCCAGCATGGCGGGCTCGGCGTGATCCACCGTAATATGGAGATCGAGGACCAGGTCCGGCACGTCCGGCAGGTTAAGCGTTTCGAGTCCGGTATGGTCGTCGATCCGATCACCATCGGCCCGCAGGCAACGCTTGAGGAAGCGCTGCTCCTGATGGGCAAATACAAAATCTCCGGCATTCCCGTGACCGAAAGCACCGGCAAGCTGGTCGGTATCCTGACCAACCGCGATGTGCGCTTTGCCGAAAACCCGGAGCAGCCGATCCGCGAATTGATGACTGCGGACGGCCTTGTGAAGGTCTATAACACGGTCGACAAGGAAGAAGCCAAGAGGCTCCTTCATAAACACCGCATCGAAAAGCTCCTGATCGTTGACGATAACGAGCGTTGCATCGGTCTCGTGACCGTCAAGGACATTGAAAAATCCCAGCTCTACCCGAACGCCTGCAAGGACGACCATGGCCGTCTGCGCGTAGGGGCCGCTGTCGGGACCTTTGATGGAAGTATTTT
>CAZKGT010000015.1:0-17974 GCA_964552285.1 uncultured Pseudobdellovibrionaceae bacterium
CGAAATGGGCAAGGCCATGATGGGCACCGGCGAGGCCGAAGGTGAAAAACGCGCCACGGAAGCCGCCGAAGCGGCGATCAACAACCCGCTTCTCGATGATGTTTCGATGAAGGGCGCCCGCGGCGTGATCATCAATGTCACCGGCGGTTATGACATGACCCTGTTTGAGGCAGACGAAGCCTGCAATCGCATCCGTGACGAGGTTGATCCCGAAGCCAATATTATCTTCGGTGCGACCTTCGATGAAACAATGGAAGGCGGCATGCGTGTTTCCGTCGTGGCAACCGGCATTGATGCCGTCAGCGCAAGAGCCAAAACCCCGGTTTCCGGCGGTGGTAAGACGCTTGAGCGTGCACGCCCGAATACTGACGGCGGCAATGCAACCGAAGTTGCGGCTCCTGCTGCTGCGCCGGTTGCCCAGCAGGTTCCGGCGTTTGTCTCTGCCCGTTCCTTTACCGCACCGCCGGCACCGTCTGTTCCGAAGCCGGCTGTGACGGCCCAGCCTTCTGTTGATGAGGTTCAGGCAACCGAAACGGCGGAGCCTGAAGCGGCGGACATGTTCGAGCAGCAGGAGTTCGTTGCCGGGCGTCCGGCATCTGAAGAAACCGCGCCGGCCCAGAACACGGTTCTGCGCGGCACGCGCTACAAGGAAAACTATTTCATTCCGCCAAAGCCGATTACGGCCGAACAAATGGCTGGTCCTCAGTCTACCGGCTACGGCCCGCAGATGAGTGCGTTTCATGCGCGCAACCCACAACCGCAAAAAGCAGAGCCTGCACAGCAGGGCCTGACACTGCGGCCACCGGTTCCGGGCGCAGCGCAAGCTGAAAAGCGCCGTACGCCTTCACTGTTTGAGAGAATTACCGGCCATGTGCTTGGTGAGGACCGCGGCGAGGAAACGCAATCCTCCGGAACGGCTTCCGCCGGCGGAGAAAGCGGCGGCCTTCGGGCGCCGCAACGCCCCGCGCAGGGACGCCTTAATATTGATACGCCGTCCCGTCCGGTGGCATCTTCTTCCGAAGATGAGCTGGATATACCGGCTTTCCTGAGAAGACAGGCAAACTAGATTCGCTCGATCCCGCATCGGAAAGGGCCGCTTGGGGGCGGCCCTTTTCTCTTTTGCCCCTTTCATTTTGTAATGTAACAAAACGCAACAAAGCGTGATTTGCTTGCATGACTCTCGCGCATATATAGTTTAACGAAGCGTTAACGTATATTGGAAAATAGCGGGTAAAAATCTATGCAACATACGCTCAAGAGCGATATTCACTGTAGCGGCACCGGTCTTCATTCCGGCGCGGCTGTTCATATGTGCATCCGCCCCGCCCCTGAAGATACCGGCATTCGTTTCGTACGTACGGACATCAAGGATGGCGACAACGTCATTCCCGCCCGCTGGGACCTTGTTGTCGATACCCGCCTGTGCACGATGATCGCCAATGAAAACGGCGCCGCCGTCGGCACGATCGAACACCTGATGGCGGCCCTGCGCGGCTGCGGCATTGATAACGCCGTGATCGAACTGGACGGTCCCGAGGTTCCCGTGATGGATGGAAGCTCCGCCATATTTGTCGACATGATCACCGAAACCGGCCTTGATGCGCAGGCCGCACCGCGCCGCGTGATTCGCATCCTGAAGGAAGTAAGCATCGAAGAAGGCGACAAAAAAGCCACCCTGTCACCGTCCGAGATGATGATCTTTGGCGGCGATATCGATTTCGACCATCCTTCCATCGGCCGTCAGCATTATGAACTGGAACTGGTGAACGGTAATTTTTGCCACGATCTGGCCGATTCCCGGACTTTCGGCTTCCTGCATGAAGTTGAATGGATGCGCAAAAACGGTCTGGCCCGCGGCGGTTCGCTCGAAAATGCGATTGTCCTGAACGACGAGGGGATCATGAACCCCGAAGGACTGCGTCACAATGATGAGTTCATTCGTCACAAGCTGCTTGATGCCATTGGCGATCTTTACCTGGCCGGCGGCCAGATTCTCGGCGCCTATGACAGCTCCCGCTCCGGTCACGCGCTGAATAACGCGCTGCTCCACAAGCTTTTCGCTACGGAAGGTGCCTGGGAACTCGTCGACTGGTACGGCGAGGAAAGCACGGTCCCGTCCGCCGGTGACGAATCCGTGAAAGAACTGGCGCTGGCCGTATAATAAATCACCTTTACCCTTTTCTTCCTCTCCAAGGATGGCTATTCATAGACAGGAAATATCCTGACATCGCGGAGTTTTTTTTCATGCGCTTTATTCTGATCTTTGCGGCTTTAGCTGTTTTCTCTCTTACCGGATGCTCCGGCACGGACAAACTTGATCTAGAGGAAGGCCAGTCAGCCGATACGCTATACGAAGCTGCCAACACGGCGCTGGAGAACAAGGACTATGTTGAGGCGACCCAGCTGTTTGAAGAGGTGGAGCGCCAGCACCCTTATTCAAAGTGGGCAACCAAGGCACAGTTAATGTCGGCTTTTTCATCTTATGAAGACCAGCGTTATGACGAGGCCATCCTGGCTCTTGACCGTTTCATCGAGTTGCACCCGGGCAGTCAGGACATCGATTACGCCTATTACCTGAAGGCGCTTTCCTACTATGAGCAGATTTCGGACGTGCGCCGCGATCAGGAAATGACCCGCGAGTCTCTTGAGGCGCTTGATATGCTGATCGCCCGTTTCCCGGGCAGTAAATATGCGCGTGATGCCAAGCTGAAACGCGACCTGACGCTTGATCACCTGGCCGGTAAGGAAATGGAGGTCGGCCGCTATTATCTGAAGCGAAATCAGGTCAATGCCGCAATCAACCGGTTCCGTACCGTCATTCAGGACTACCAGACCACCACTCACGTTCCCGAAGCCCTGCACCGTCTTGTCGAGAGCTATATGATCCTTGGCCTGAAAGGTGAGGCGACCCGCATCGCCGCCGTTCTCGGTCACAACTATCCGGGCAGCCGCTGGTATGCGGACAGCTACGCTCTTCTAGATCCGGAAATGCGTGAGGAAATTCTGGGGGACCGCGGCTGGCTCGACCGCACAGTCGAATCGCTCCTGCGGCGTGAATAGTTTCCTCAATCCGGCTTGTCTTCGCAGCGGCATTTTGTAAAGTGAATGAATGCTGCAAAGTCTTTCCATTCGTAACGTTGTTCTGATCGATCAGCTTCTGATCGAGTTCCGGCCCGGCCTGTGTGCCTTAACCGGGGAAACGGGTGCGGGCAAATCCATTCTCCTTGATTCTCTAGGGCTTGCACTGGGCGAGCGCTCCGAATCGGGTCTTCTTCGCAAGGGCGCCGATCAGGCCAGCGTTATCGCCGAATTCGTTCTGCCGGACAATGCCGCCGTGCCGGCCTTTCTGAAAGAGCAGGGCGTGGAGGCGCAAAGCCCGCTGATCCTGCGCAGAATGCTCGATAGCAACGGCCGCTCCCGCGCTTTCATCAATGACCAGCCGGTAAGTGTTTCCCTCCTGAAAACAACCGGTGAAATGCTGACCGAATATCACGGTCAGTTTGAAACCCACGGTTTGTTGAATACCCGTACGCACCGCAGCCTGCTGGACGATTACGCCGGACTTGGCTGCGATCTGGGAACGCTGGCGCGCCTTTGGGACGAGTGGAAAGAAAAGGAAGAAAGCCTGTCCCGCATTGGCGCGGAAATGGAAAAGGCAAGGAGCGATGAGGACTACCTGCGCCAGTCCGTCGAGGATCTCGATACGCTGGATCCGAAGGCAGGGGAAGAGGAACATCTCGGCGCTTTACGCGAACGCCTGATGAAGCGCGAGCAGATTTTCGAATCCCTGAACGCGGCCCATGCCTCGCTTACTGAAGCCGAGGGGGCGCTGGGTTCCGGCTGGCGTGCGCTGGAGCGTATCGGCGGGGAAGCGCAGGATTTACTGTCCGGCATGGACCGGGCGTCTGCCGAGATGCAGGAAGTGCTGGCCGGTATCCGGTCTTTGTCCGCCGATCTGGAAAGCAGCGAATATTCTCTGGAGGAAATCGACGACCGCCTGTTCGCCCTGAAAGGGCAGGCGCGCAAGCACGGCTGCTCGATTGACGATCTTCCGTCAAAGCGCGAGGAACTGGCGGCCGCCCTCAACCGGATCGAGCATCAGGACGATGTGCTGGCGGATTTGATGCAGGCCTGTGAAAAGGCGCGCAGGACCTATGAGGAAAAGGCGCAAGGCATCGGTGAGAAAAGGCGCAGAGCGGCGGAAAAACTGGACGCACTTGTGGCCCACGAACTGCCGCCCCTGAAGCTCGACAGGGCGCGTTTTGTTACCGGCATAGAATCTCTGCCGGAAAACCAGTGGGGACCGTTGGGCACGGACCGCGTGCAGTTTCTGGTTGCCACCAATCCGGGTTCCGAGCCGGGACCGCTCGGCAAAATCGCTTCGGGCGGTGAAATGGCCCGCTTCATGCTGGCCCTGAAGGTCGTGCTGGCCGAGGTCGGCGTGGCAGGAACGCTTGTTTTCGATGAGGTGGATAGCGGTATCGGCGGTGCCACGGCCGATGCGGTTGGCGAGCGTCTGGCAAGGCTGGCGGAGCACAGGCAGATCCTTGTCGTCACCCATTCCCCGCAGGTGGCCGCGCGCGCCGGGAGCCACTATATCGTCATGAAGGGCGGACAGGACGAAGTGAAAAGCACGGTTCTGCATCTGGAGGATACAGGCCTGCGCCGAGAGGAAATCGCCCGTATGCTGGCAGGTGCCACCGTCACAGAAGAAGCCCGCGCGGCGGCGGAAAAACTCCTTGAATCCGCAGCATAAGCCATCAACCATTCTTAAACTTTTTGCGTGAATACTGGCGTGTAGCATCTGGTTCCAGAAGGTAAAAATCATGGACTCACAAAGCGCCGTAGAGCGAACAGGCCGCAATCTCCCGAATGAGCCCAATAAGAAAGTCAGGCCGAACAAGATAGTCTTTGACGGGGATGTCGGCCAGATTACCGTTATCTGGCTCATCAACGCCCTGCTGAATATTCCGACGCTCGGCATATACAGTTTCTGGGGGAAGACGCGCATGCGCCGCTATATTACAGGCGCATTTTCCGTTGGCGGCGACCGTTTTGCCTATCTCGGGACGGGTAAAGAGCTGTTTTTCGGGTTCCTGAGAGCGTTGCCGATATTGGCGCTGGTCTTTGCCCCTTTTATTCTGAGCGAGTTTTATGAAGAGGCGAATGATATGCCGTTATGGCTGGCGTTCTGGACGCTGCTGGCGATCCCCTCGCTCCTCTATTTCCTGCAGGTGGCAAGATATATGGCGCTGCGCTACCGTCTTTCCCGCCTTAGCTGGCGGGGCATCCGGGGCTATATGGCAGGCTCGGCCTTTGCCTACGGCTGGTATGCGCTCTGGCGCGGTTTTTTGAATGTTATTACCTTCGGGATCATGATTCCGTTTTCGGACATCAAGAAGTTCGAATACCAGATGAACAACGCCCGTTTCGGCAACCTGAAGGCGCATTATACCGGCCGCGGGGCAAATATTTTCGGATCCTTTATCCTGTCTATTATGGCTGGTTTCGGCGTTCTGGTTGTGTGCATGATTTTATTCGCCATCCCGATTGCCTATGAAGGAATCGGCAAAGCGAACAAACTGATTGAGCAGGCAAAAATAGAAGAAGAGCAGGCAAGTGCGGAAGAAGAGGGCAGCTATACAACATCCCCCTATGCAAAGCCTGCGATAGAAAACGAACCGGTCCTTTTCCCTGACATGGATGAGGATATGAGCGAATATCCTGACGATGAAGAGAGCGAAGAGGACGAGGAAGTAAGCGCCGCAGAAGTTATGACAGGGCTGATGTTTATATTCTCGATCATAATCGCTATCGCCGGTTTTAAGATAACGGGGCTGATTTACAAGGCCGCCCTGATCCGTGAAAAGTTCAACGGCCTGCGGATCGGTCATATACGCTTCCGCAGCGCGGTGACGTTTGGAAAGCTGTTTGGGCTGGGCTTTGGCAACCTGATAATCATGATTTTTACGATGGGCTTCGGCAAGGGCTGGGTCATCCAGCGCCAGATGAAATTCATGGCCGATAACACATTGATCGGCGGCGATCTCGACAGCGAGGAAATCCAGCAGGCTCAGAAGCAGCAAATGACCTTTGGCGAAGGCCTGGATGATGCTCTGGGCATCGACAGCGGAATAATGTGATGGCCATCCGGGCCCGTTTCTTTGATGGCAAGACTTCCCGCGCCCACGAGGTGGAGGTCAAAATCTCCGTATCGGGCCTTTACCTGAAGGACGGCGAAAACAAGGTGAACCGTCAATGGCCGTGGAAAACGCTCAGGCTCCTGCAGCGCGCCACACCGCCGCTACCCGTCCGCCTGACATCCTCGAAGCTGCCCGATGCCGTGCTGGAGATCGCGCCTGAAGACTGGCCGAAAATAAAAAAGCGCCTGCCGGATACGGCCAGTATTTCCGGTGTTCCCGGCGACTGGTCGGGCGTTTTCTCTTCGGCGCTGCTGGCGGTGATGGCGATCGTTTTGGCGGTGATGTTTTTACCGCCCCTGTTTGAAAAGTCCCATGTGCTGGTGCCGCAACGTGTCATGGCAAATCTTGGCCGTACGGCGCTGACAGGCGCTGCCGGGAAAGGCGCGTGCGTCTCGCCTTACGGCCGTAAACCGCTTGATAAGCTGAGCTATGAGCTGACAAGGGCTGGGGGATCGCAGGAAGATTTCAAAATCTATGTAGGCGACAACAAAAAGCTTATGAACGCCTACGCCTTGCCGGGGGGCTATATCGTGATAGGGCGCGGCCTGCTGGAATTTGCGGAGGAACAAAATGAACTTGCGGGAGTCCTTGCCCATGAAATCGGGCATCTGGCCTACCGCCATGCGGAAAAAACACTCATGCAGGAGATGGGCACTTCTATGGCGATAAGGGCGGCGTTCGGCGATGTTGAGGGGCTTTCGCAGGCCGCAGCCGTAAGCGGTTTTCTTGCCAAAGCGCATTACTCGCGCGAACAGGAAACGCAGGCCGATGATTTCTCCATCCGCACGCTTGAGGCGCTCGATATTGATCCGCGCGGTGTGGCGACTCTTCTCGAACGGCTTGAGGCGGAGGAAGAATTCCCGAAACTGGACGGCATGCTGGAATATTTTTCCTCCCACCCCGCCACGCAAAAACGCCGGGATGCCGCGCAAAAAGCGATGAGGGCAAACCATACCTACCGCAATCTCCTCACCGATGCCCAATGGCGCGACCTTAAGGATATATGCGACAAGACGGAAAGCTGGGACAAGGTTCTGGACTAACGGGCATTGATGCTTTCTTGGCAGCCGTTTCCGCTCTATTTTAGATCCTATGGATCAGACAAATTCACTCTTCGATATGTCCCTTGAGGATGCGCGGGCAAAGCATGCCACGCTGGCAAAGCAGATCCGCCATCACGATATTCTGTATCACCAGAAAGACGCACCGGAAATTTCAGACGCCGATTACGATGCGCTGCGCCGCGAACTGGAATCTCTGGAGGCGCAGTATCCGGTGCTGGCAACGGAAGACAGCCCGACGCGCCAGGTCGGCGCGGCCCCGTCTTCCGGCTTTAAAAAGGTCCGCCATGCCGTGCCGATGCTCTCTCTCTCGAACGCGATGAACGATGAAGAGGTGGAAGATTTCCTAAGCCGGGTGCGGCGCTTTCTGGGGCTTTCCGACGATGAGCTGGTTGAGGTGTCTGCCGAGCCGAAAATCGACGGCCTGTCCTGTTCCTTGCGCTATGAGGGTGGAAAGCTGGTATTGGCCGCCACGCGCGGCGACGGGACGGAAGGCGAGGATATCACCGATAATGTAAGAACCATCGCCGATATTCCCCATGAGATCGACGGCGCACCGGACGTGCTGGAAGTGCGCGGCGAGATCTATATGCGCCGGGACGAGTTTGCTGCGCTGAATGAAGGGCTGGAAAAAGAAGGAAAGAAGATCTTCGCCAATCCGCGCAACGCGGCGGCGGGATCGGTGCGCCAGCTTGATTCAAGGATAACGGCGAAACGTCCTTTGCATTTTTTTGCATATGGAACGGGGGAATGCAGTTACAGGTTTTACGATACAAATACCGAGCTTTTGTTCAGGCTCAGAAAATGGGGCTTTTCCATTCCTGTCATCCCGAGCGAAGTCGAGGGATCTGACCAGACGGATAGCGGGAAAGATCCCTCGACTTCGCTCGGGATGACAGGCGTTGTTGCTTCTTCGGCCCACGAATTGATGGCGTATTACAATTCAGTCCTTGAGCAAAGAGCTGGCCTCGATTACGAGATCGACGGCATTGTATACAAAGTAAACGATGTTGAACTTCAGCGGCGCCTTGGCTTCGTTTCCCGCGCGCCCCGCTGGGCCACAGCTCATAAGTTTCCGGCTGAACAGGCAGTGACGGTTCTCAATGGCATTGATATCCAGGTTGGCCGCACCGGCGCGCTGACCCCGGTGGCGCGGCTGGAACCGATTACGGTGGGCGGCGTGGTGGTGTCCAATGCAACGCTCCATAACGAAGACGAGATCAAACGCAAGGGCGTAAAAATCGGCGACCACGTCGTGATCCAGCGCGCAGGCGATGTGATTCCGCAGGTCGTGCGTGTACTGGAAGACAAGCGCACGGGCGCTGAAAAAGATTTTCCGTTTCCCGATCATTGCCCTGAGTGTTTTTCAAAAGCTGTAAGGCCAGAAGGGGAAGCGGTGCGCCGTTGTGTTGGCGGCTTGCTCTGTCCTGCACAAGCAGTAGAAAGACTTAAACATTTTGTTAGTCGTGATGCTTTTGATATCGAAGGGCTTGGAGAAAAAGCCATACAGCTTTTTTGGGATATGAATCTAATAAGGTCTCCATCTGATATTTTCAGATTAGAAGAGAATAATGGGACTAGGGGTAAACGTATTGAGGAATGGGACGGATGGGGTAAAAAATCAGTTCAGGCTCTATTCGATGCAATTCAGAAAAGACGAACAATCTCTTTAGACAGATTTATCTATGCTCTGGGCATAAGACATGTCGGACAGGCTACTGCAAGGCGGCTGGCGCATGAGTATAAAGATTGGCAATCCGTCAGATCGGCAATGGAAAGCATAACGTCGAGTGTAATTGATAAAGAAACGTGCGACGAATATAGGCGCTTAATTGAGATTCAGGATATAGGCCCTAAAGCTGCTGCTGAAATTTATGCATTTTTTTCTGATTATCACAATCTGGAAGTGCTGGCTGATCTTGAGAGAGAACTGACCATCCTTGCTTATGAGGCACCGCAGACAGGCGACAGCCCCGTTGCCGGAAAAACAATTGTCTTCACCGGCGGCATGGAATCGATGAGCCGTCCCGAGGCCAAGGCGCGTGCGGAAAGTCTTGGCGCGAAAGTTGCCGGGTCGGTATCGAAAAAGACGGACTACGTCGTGGCCGGCGCGGATGCGGGATCAAAACTCACGAAGGCAAGGGATCTGGGCGTGCAGGTTTTAAGCGAACAGGAATGGCTGGACCTGATTGGTTGACGGAACTGGGGACACAGGCAATGGGGAACAATGATTCATTGTGTCCCCCGCGTAATCAACGCGCCATGGTGCACAAGCATGAAGGTGAGTACCGGAATAATGAAGGTGCTGCGTTAACCTAATCGCTGAATGATCTAGTGCGAACGAATGCCGCGTTCTTCCTTCAGCTTGTCGAGTTTGTCCATGGCCGATTCAATATCGTCCGGATAATCGCGCCGCTCAACGAACTCGCCGCCGCCAGTATTGCGCGTCATGGCCAGTTCCAGCGCCCGGCACAGCATATCGGCAAGCTCGATATCTTCCTGGTCGAGGGCCAGCTCAAGGGCGAAAAGGACGCGATCACTGAGGCGTTCCTTGCTGATGCCTTCGCGCAGTTTCAGTTCCATAGGCATAAAATCTTGCTCCTGTTTTTACGCACTTTGCCGTTTTTTTAGAACGGTTTCAAGCTTTCCGGATTATCGACGACGTTTGTTTTCAGCAACTCGTAAAAGGCATTGAGGAAAACATCGCGCACGCCGTCCGCTTCCATCAGGATTTCATGGGCGGATCCCGGAAGCTCAAGAAGTTGGGCGTTGGGCATAATTTTGGCCGCCCGTCTGACGGACCTGTTCTTGACGAACACCTCATGGCCCGGTACGGCCATCAGGCAGGGCGTTTTAATTTCCTTCAGTGTTTTCTTGATTCTGAGAACCTCGCAGGACTCAACGGCCCGGTACAGCCAGCCGAACGTTACCCCTCCAACCTGAAGCTCCGGGTCATGAAGACACCAGGCATTGTGGATCTCACGCCGCAGAGGATCGCTCGAGAATCTGTTATCGCCTGTCGGCCGTAACTCGGACTTCCAGTCGCCACCGCCAAAGGCGTAGGCCTGGTCGACCGCTTCGCTGAACAGGCCGGTAATAAGATGATCGAGCGGCGGCGGGAAGAAGCGCAGGGCATAAATGCCGAGCATCGGTGCGGTAAAGGCCGCGCATTCGAAGATGTCCGGATATTCATGCAGGAAGCGCAGGCCGATATTGGCTCCCATCGAATGGCCGAGCATCACGAGCGGGATGCGTCCCACATCCGGATGGACGGCGGAATGCTTGACGTATTCCTTGATAAAGTAGTGCAAATCGGCGACATCTTCCTCAAAACCGACCGAATGGCGCTTGTGGGGATTGTTGAGGTGCCGGTCGGATTTTCCCTGCCCCTGCCAGTCCATGATCCACATCGCATGATTGGCCGCCGTCAGGTTATGCGCCAGCTCGAAATATTTCTCGCAATATTCCGAAAGTCCGGGCAGGACGACAACAACCGACGTGGCAATCCGGCCCGGCGGATAGACGGAACCGAACCGTAATTTCCGCCCCTGCGGGTTCTTGAACGTATGCCAGCGCCAGCCTTTCGGCGGCAGAAAACGGGGTTCCAGATCGGGAAGACTTTCAGAATCAGCGCTCATGATAAAGACGATTCTAATATGCCCTTATCGCGGATACCAGCCAAAAGCGCAGCCAGGGCGTAGGAAAACAGCGCGCTCCTTTAAACAAGCCCGACTTTTAGTCGGTCGCTTAAAAAGAACCTACCGGCTTTAGCCGATAGTGGTTCAAATTTTGTGGAATAGGGCGACTCTATGCCTGCAGTAAGGCGCTGTCAACGAGCCGCGCTCTATTCCATCGCCTTGATAATATCCTCGGTCATTTTCTTGGCGTCACCCAGCAGCATCATCGTGTTGTCTTCGAAGAAGAGCGGATTGTCGATGCCGGCATAGCCGGAGCCGAGCGAGCGCTTCACAAACAGAACCGTCTTGGCTTTTTCAACATCCAGTACCGGCATGCCGTAAATGGGCGAGGTGGAATCGTTCTTGGCCGCCGGGTTGGTGATATCGTTGGCCCCGATGACGTAAGCCACGTCGGCCTGCGCGAATTCGCGGTTGATGTCTTCCATCTCGAATACCTCGTCATAAGGCACGTTGGCTTCGGCCAGCAGAACGTTCATGTGGCCGGGCATCCGGCCTGCGACTGGATGGATGGCGTATTTGACATCTACGCCCTCGGCCTTCAGCTTGTCGGCCATCTCGCGCAGGGCGTGCTGGGCCTGCGCCACCGCCATGCCGTAGCCGGGGATGATAATCACTTTCGAGGCGTTCTTCATGATATAGGCCGCATCTTCCGCTGCGCCGATCTTGGCGTTGCGGTCGCCCATATCACCGGCTGCGCCTGCGGCTTGCTCTCCGCCGAACCCGCCGAGCAGTACGCTGATAAAGCTGCGGTTCATGCCCTTGCACATAATGTAGGACAGGATTGCGCCTGATGCGCCGACCAGCGCGCCCGTGATAATCAGCAGGTTATTATGCAGCGTAAAGCCGATCCCGGCCGCCGCCCATCCCGAATAGGAGTTCAGCATCGAGACAATCACAGGCATATCAGCCCCGCCGATCGGAATAATCATCAGAATACCAAGTGCCAGCGAGAGCGCGACAATGCACCAGAACAGGAAGGCGCTTTCCGTTGCGCAGAACAGGATCACGAGGAAAAACAGCAGGAGGCCGAGAAAAGCGTTCAGCGCATGCTGGCCCGCGAACACAACCGGCTTGCCGGAAATCGTACCCTGCAGCTTGCCCCAGGCAATAATGGAGCCGGTAAAAGTCACCGCACCGATGGCCGTGCCGAGCGCCATTTCAATCAGGCTCACCGTATTGATGTCGTCCGCCGTGCCGATATGATAGGCCTCCGGGTTTGAAAACGCCGCCGCCGCAACGAACACGGCCGCCAGGCCGACCAGCGAGTGAAAGGCGGCCATCAGTTGGGGCAGGGCGGTCATTTCGATCTTGTTGGCGATTACAAAACCGATCCCGCCGCCAAGCGCAATGCCGAGAATAATCAGGAGATAGTTGCCAACCGCCGGCATCAGCAGTGTTGTAACGACAGCCAGTCCCATGCCGACCATGCCGAAAACAACCCCCTGACGGGCGCTTTCCGGATGCGAAAGGCCACGCAGCGCCATGATAAAACACACGGCGGCAACGAGATAAATGAGTGAGGCAAAACTTTCCATTATTCTAAATCCTCCTCGGATACTGGAATTTTAAGAATTTCTTTTTCTGCTTCAGGCAATTGGTCTTGGGCCGTTCTCCAGAGAAAAGGGAGATCAATTTCATCGTAGTCGTGAACAATTTTGTCACGAAAACCTGTCATTTTCCTCCAGGGGACCGCGGGATACTGTTCGCGCACGTGATCGGGAACCTTTTTTGCTGCTTCGCCGATCACCTGAAAACAACGCATGACGGCAAAGACGGTTTTCATGTCATCTTTGAAATCATCATAACTGAGGCCTTCTGTGAATTCGCGGATATATGCGGCTTGATCTCTTATATCCAGAACTCTAAGTTTCCAGCGTTCGCTTTCTTTAGAAGACATCCTCGGCCTCCCTCAGAACGCGTTTGCGGATATATCTGTGAATCCCGTCTTCCGTGAAAAGATCGACTTTTCGACCACCTAGCAATGCGCCAATTTCCTCATCCATAGAAAAAAGATCCCAGCCGGGCGACACATCAAAATCAGCAATCAGGTCAACATCGCTCTCCGGTCCGGCCTCGCCGCGCGCCACCGACCCGAACACACGCAGGCGCGTAATCCCGAAATCCTTTTGCAAGGTGGGTTTCAGGACGCGCAATCTAGCGAGGATGGCTTCGGAGTCGGTCATGGCTTTGCAACATCTTCCGGCGGGAGATAAATCGGCGCAACCGGCAGGAATGTCGGGGCGTAAGGTGCTACGATATCCGGCCCTTCACCGGATATATTGACAATGTCGATGGCGGTGTCGATCAGGTATTTCAGCCGTTCTTCGCCGTTCTTGACGGCGTAGACATCGGCGATCATCCGAACAGGCCTGCCGTCTGCGGCGGGTTTCAGTTTTGCATTGGCATTTTTATTATATCGCTCGACGATGGCTATGTCCCCGATTGCAGCATCAGCCTTTTTTGTCGCCACTGTCAGGAAATAAGATCCGGAGTCGGTCATGGAGGGCAGGGCCAGTTCTTTAGTCCTCGAAAAACGGCGGGTTCTGATATCCTGTGACGGATCTCCATCGATCACGGCGATGACCGTGCCGGGGGTGTTCAGCGACTCAAGAGAGTCGTTAAAACGATTATCGTCTTCCCGAACGAAAATATGCATGGGGGTAAAGGTTACCGGCTTTGTTAGAAGCGCAGCCTTTGCCCGTGGTCCCGATTGCCAGACCAGGCCGCACATCATGTCGTATCTGCCGCTGTTCAGCCCTTCATGGAAGGAGCCCCAGCCGGTTTCTTCCGTCCATTCAATCTTCAGGCCAAGTTCGCGTCCGATGGCATTTGTCAGGTCATAGGTCAGGCCCGACATTTCGCCCGTGTTCGGGTCCAGTTTCAACTGGTCGCCCCAGACGATATAACCGCAGCGCAAGACGCCTGAATCTATAACACGATCATAGACGGATCCGGCACTTTGGGCCTGAGCCGTGCCGGAGAAAAAAATGCAAAGAATCAGGGCGATTAGAAACGCTCTCATCCTTATCCCTTCTTCTTGAACATATGCAGCATGCGGCGGGTGATGATGAAGCCGCCGAAGATGTTGACCGAGGCCAGTGTCACGGCCAGAAAGGCCACGAGCCGTGAAAAGCCGGAAGCCTCTGCCGCGCCCACGGCGATAACGGCACCCACGATAATCACCGATGAAATCGCGTTGGTAATGCCCATCAGCGGCGAGTGCAGGGCAGGCGTGACGCGCCAGACCACGTAATAGCCGACAAAACAGGCCAGCACAAAAACTGTCAGCCCCGTAACCAGAAACGGCTGGCCTGCCGTATGTTCGACGGCCTGCACGACATTTCCGCTGGCGTCCACAGCCAGCCCGGCGGCCTGATCGGCTAGGGTCTTGGCCTGATTGGCCAGCTCTGCCAGTTGTTCGGTCAGTGTTTTTTCATCTGCCATGATCCGTTTTCCTTATTTCTTGTTCGCTGCGGTTTTTTTGCTGGTTGTTTTGGTTTTTGCAGGCGCTTTCTTTTTCGGCGCAGCCTTTTTCGCTACGGGCTCTTTCTTTTCCGTTTTCTTTGCAGGGGCGTCTTTTTCCGCCTTCGCAAAGTTCGGATGAATGATCTGGCCGTTTTTGGTTAGCGCCACGCCGAGAATAATCTCGTCTTCCCAGTCAAGGCTCAGCTTGCCGCTTTCCTTGTCGATAATGAGGCTGACAAGATTAAGCAGGTTTTTCGCATAAAGCGCCGAGGCATCCGTGGACAGACGGCTCGGGACGTTGCGGTGGCCGACGATTTTGACGCCGTGCTTTTCAACGACTTCGCCGGGCTTCGAGCCATCAACGTTCCCGCCCATCTCAACGGCGAGATCAACCAGAACCGAACCAGGCTTCATGGTTTTCAGCATCGCTTCGCTGATGAGTTTTGGCGCAGGGCGTCCGGGAATAAGCGCTGTCGTGATTACAATATCCTGTTTGGCGATATGCTCCTCGACCAGTGCGGCCTGCTTTTTCTTGTACTCGGCGGACATTTCCTTGGCATAGCCGCCGGCCGTTTCCGCCTGTTTGAATTCTTCGTCCTCGACGGCGACAAAGCTCGCGCCAAGGGATTCAACCTGTTCCTTGGCGGCCGGGCGCACATCCGTAGCCGAGACGACAGCGCCCAGACGGCGCGCTGTGGCAATCGCCTGAAGACCGGCAACGCCTGCGCCCATCACAAAAACCTTGGCGGGCGGTACGGTGCCAGCGGCGGTCATCATCATCGGGAAGGCGCGTGTATAATACTCGGCGGCATCCAGTACCGCCTTGTATCCGGCAAGGTTGGACTGGGAGGACAGCACGTCCATCGACTGCGCCCGCGTGATCCGCGGCACAAGCTCCATCGAGAAGGCGTCAATCCCGCCTTTTGCCAGATCCCTGATCAGGGCTTCGTTCTGGTAAGGCGCTAGCAGGCCGAGCAGGAGCGTGCCCTTGCCCAGATTGCTCAGAGCAGGCGGCTGCACGGCCAGGACAATATCCGCGTCCTTGCAGGCTTCGGCGGCACTTCTTGCGATTTTGGCGCCTGCGGCCTTAAAGGCATCGTCCGGTATGGATGCACCATCGCCCGCACCTGTCTCGATGCGAACTTCACAGCCCAGAGCAACGTATTTTTTAACCGTATCGGGCGACGCTGCCACGCGGCGCTCATATTCAGCAGTTTCCTTGGGAACGGAAATTTTCAGACCCACAGCCGGTATCCCCAGTTAGAGTTGATACAAAGTTGTTTGATTTTGCGAAGATGCAGATTGCCCGATCCTTGCTCGTTTGTGAAGCCCCCTTCATGTTTTTTTCGAACAACCTTGCGCTTCGTTTACTTATTGTTTAGATTCAAATTGGTAAGGTTCCTTTCTAAAGTTGTTATTCTGTTTGATATAAACAACCATGTCCCGCCGATTCAAAACCCTTCTGGCCAGTGCCGGTATTGCATCCGTCCTTTCTGTTTTTGCCGTGTTACCTGCGCGGGCAGAGACTTTGGGGGATGCTGTTCAGGCGGCCCTTAACCATCACCCGAGCGTTGAAGCGGCGATCGCTGGACGCGAGGCGGTGCGACAGGAAAGGCATGAGCAGTTTTCAAAGTATTTCCCCGAATTAAAAGCCAATGCGGCGGCGGGCCGCGTTTTCGGCGACAACAGCACCAGCCGCGGTTTGAATACGACCCGCGGGCAGGGTTATTCCTGGCTTGGCGAGGGCGGTATCACGGCGACCCAGATGCTCTTCGATGGTTTTGAGGTCCAGAGCCGCGTGCGTGAAGCCAGCGCCCGTCAGGAATCGGCCAATCTCGATATTATGGATGTGCGTGAGGATCTCGCTTTCCGCTCGGTACAGGCTTATACAAATCTTATGCGCATGCGCGGCGGACTGGGCCTTATCCTCGAACATAAAAAGAAGGTTGATGATTTCATCAAGCGGATCGGCGCAATGGTCGATGAAGGGGCGGCTGATGAAGCCGAACTTCAGCAGGCCAAAGATATTGCCATGATGTTGGAATCCGTTCTTGTTGATTATAAGGGACAGCACGAGGTTGCGCTGGCCGAGTATGCGGAATTGACGGGCCGCCTTCCCGAAGGCGAACTAAGCCCGCCCGCCTCGCCCGATGAGTCTGTTCCGGAGACGGATGCCGAGGCGATCGATTTTGCAAAGAGCAACCATCCCATGCTCCAGTCTGCGGTGTATACGTCAAAGGCCGCCGAGAAGGCTGTTGATGCGGAGTGGGGCACGCTCTATCCTGACCTGACGGCCGAGCTTTCCTATTACAAAAAGAGCCTTGATGATGTGATCGGCGGCGAAGTTATCGATGCCAAGGGACTGGTTCGCATGAACTGGAGTTTCTCGACCGGCGGAGCGCAGCTTGCCCGGATCAAGCGCAAAAAATATGAGCATGCCGAATCCGTTGCCAATCAGCAGGAAATGATCCGCCAGATCGAGCGCGAGGTTCGTATGGCTTATGCAGAGCTTACAACCGCCAAAGCGCAAAGCGAAGTATCGGCCGGGCGCGTCAAGCTTGTGAAGGACCTGCTGGGAACATACGAAAACCAGTTTGAAGGCGCACGAATTACATTGCTGCAGCTTCTTCAGGCGGAAAATCAGGTCTTTAACGCCCGCCTCGAGCGGTTGAATTCGGAATACAGGCTGCTCGCGGCGAAATACGGCACACTGGCCAGCATGGGCCGCCTGCAGGACTTCCTTAACATTGTGCCGGTTCCAGATGACGACGAAAACAACGGCCCGGGATTCATCTCCTTCTGGCCCAACGATTGATCCGCTTCTCGAAAGTCTTGTCTTCCTGACATCCCATTTCGGCCGGGCAAAATCGGCCGAAGCAATTCGTGCTGGTCTTGCTTATGACGAGGGCGGTATGGGGCCGCAGCTTTTCTGTGAAGCGGCCGAGCGCATGGCCCTGAAGGCCCGGATAGTCAACCGTAAGGACCCGACGAAAATCGCTGCGCCGGTAATGCCGGTTGTGTTAATCCTGAAGAACAATCAGGCCTGCGTCCTGATCTCGCTCAGCAGCAATGAAAAAACGGCACGCATCTATTCGCCGGACTCGGGCGAGGAGTGCAAGGTCAAGGTCGCTGATCTCAAAAAAGACTATACGGGCTACGCGATCTTCATTCATCCGCGCGCCGAATTTCGGGACCCTGCCGGCCCGCACAAGGAAGATACATCGCGGCACTGGTTCTGGGGTGCGGTCAGCGAAAACCTTGATATCTATGGCATGGTCTTACTGGCCGCTGTTCTGATTAACCTCTTCGCCCTGACCAGCCCCGTCTTTGTCATGAACGTCTATGACCGCGTTATTCCAAGCAACTCCACCGAAACGGGCTGGGTGCTGGGGGTTGGCGCGCTGGTTGTCTTCTTCTTCGATTTCATTATCCGCACGCTGCGCGGTTACTTCATCGATTTTGCGGGGCGGCGGATTGATATCGTGGCGGCCCGCCGGATTTTCGATCAGGTCCTCAATATGCGCCTTGCCCACCGCCCTCCTTCCAG
>CAZKGT010000015.1:17984-23898 GCA_964552285.1 uncultured Pseudobdellovibrionaceae bacterium
GATAAATATTGTCAAGAGCTTCAGAATATGAATCTTTGCCAATATGCTGCGGGATTTCGATGCTGTGCGCGATTTCATGACGTCCGCTACCGTGACGGCTGTTGTAGACCTGCCTTTTACGATTTTGTTCCTGTCCGTGATTTACTGGATCGGCGGACAGGTTGCCTTCGTGCTGGTCTTTTTGATTATGGCGGTGATCGCTATCGGCATTGCCTTGCAGGCTCCGCTGAAGTCGCTCGTTCGTAAATCAGTACATTCGGCCGAGGCCAAGCACGGCCTTCTGGTCGAAAGCATCCACGGCCTTGAAACGGTAAAGGCGATCAGCGCAGACGGTCGTATGCGCGCGCGCTATGGCAGCCATGTCGGGGAAAACGCGGCATGGAGCCAGAAATCCCGCTTTGTCTCGGCGCTTGGCGTGAATGCGGCGACGTGGCTACAGCAAAGCGCCACTATCCTGATTGTTCTGCTCGGCATGTATCTGGTGCAGGACCCTGATTCAGGCCTGACGATGGGTGGCCTTATCGCCTGCGTTATTCTGGGCGGCAGGGCGATTGCCCCGATCGGACAGATCGCAAATTTGATGGCACGCTACCATTCGGCCACCGGTGCACTCAAAACGCTCAACGGCATCATGGCAACGCCGGTAGAACGTCCGCCGCACAAGCAATTCCTGCATCGCCCTGATCTAAAAGGAAAGATTGCGTTTGATAAGGTGTCTTTTTCCTATCCCGGCACCGACCGGAAAATTCTCGACGAGGTCAGCTTTTCGATTAATCCCGGCGAAAAGGTCGGTTTGATCGGGCGTATCGGCTCCGGTAAAAGCACCGTGGCGCGCCTGATCCTCGGTCTGTATGAGCCTACGGAAGGGGCGATCCTGATCGACGATACCGACTACCGTCAGATTGACCCCGCAGACCTGCGCCGCAATGTGGGGTATATAGCGCAGGACGTGGTGCTGTTCTCCGGTACGGTGCGCGACAACATCACGGCCTCCTGTCCGCAGGCCACCGAAGAGGAAATTCTGGCCGCTTCCAAGGCCGCAGGAGTGCATGAGTTTATCCAGCTTCACCCGATGGGCTATGACGCTCCGGTCGGTGAACGCGGTGAAGGGCTGTCCGGCGGACAGCGGCAGGCCGTGGCGCTGGCCCGCGCCATGTTGCTGAAGCCCAATGTCTTTGTGTGCGATGAGCCGACCAATTCCATGGACGTGCAGGCGGAAGAAGCTTTTCGCGGTCATATCGGCAATCAGGCGAAGGGAAAAACCCTAGTCCTGATTACGCACCGACAGCCTTTGCTATCCATCGTCGACCGGCTTATCCTGCTCGATAAAGGCAAGGTCGTTGTCGACGGTCCGCGCGACAAGGTCATAGAAGCCCTGTCGGCCGGGAAAGTGGAGGTGCCGGCATGAGCGGCGATACGGATTTCATGGCCGAACTGGAGGCTGCGCGGCATATGAAACCGCGCATCACGTCCAAACTCCTTCTCGGCAGCATCACGTTGCTGGTTGTTCTGTTTTTTGTCTGGGCCATCGTCAGCGAGGTCGAACAACTCGTTCGCGGCAACGGGCAGGTGGTCCCCTCACAGGAAATCCAGGTGGTACAAAGCCTTGAGGGCGGGATTTTACAGGAACTGCTGGCGCATGAGGGAGATCTTGTTGAAAAAGACCAGATCATTTTGCGCATCAGTGACGTCCAGTTCTCCTCCGAGGAGCGCGGTGCCGAAGCCCGCTTCCTTGGTTTTACCGCCAAAAAGGCGCGACTTGAGGCAGAAGCAGCAGGCGAGGATTTTGCCGTTCCCGCAGAAGTTACCGAAAAAGCACCCAATATCGCGGCCAATGAAAAAGCGCTGTATGACTCCCGGCAGGAAGAGCTGGAAAACGCGCTGGCTATTCTGGATGACAAGATCGCAAGCGCGCAAGCCCAGCTCAGCGAAACCAAGGCGCAGATATCCCGTCTCGTGAATAACCGCACATTGCTGAACGAGGAACTTGCCATCACCGAGCGCATGGTGGCGCAAAAGGCCGTCCCGGAACTGGAAGCCATCCGCCTGCGCCGTGAGCTTGGTGATATCTCCGGCCAGATCAATGCGAACGTCCAAAAGCGCAAAGGCCTTGAGGCTGAACTCAGTGCCGCTAAGAAGGAAAAGGAAGACCAGCACGACAAGTTCCGCTCGCAGGCTCTGGGCGAACTGAACGAGGTCGAAACGCAGATCGCCGCTCTTCAGGAAAGCCTGAAAACCATGGGAGACAGGGTTTATCGCGCCGAGGTGCGTGCCCCGGTCAAGGGCGTGGTCAACAAGATCGCCATCAAGACGATCGGCGGCGTGGTTGAGCCGGCCATGCGGCTCGTCGAGATCGTGCCGATGGATGATGACCTTAAAATCACCGCCAAGATTTCACCGAACGATATCGCCTTTCTGGAAGTGGGGCAGGCGGCCAAGGTCAAAATCACCGCCTATGACCCCCAGCGCTACGGTAGCCTCGAAGGTAAGCTGACCCGCATCGGCGCCAACAGTACGCAGGACCGCGACGGCAATATCTTCTTCGAAATCGAGGTCCGCACCGACAAAAACCATTTGGGCAGCGAAACCAAACCCCTGCCGATCACGCCCGGCATGGTCGCCAATGTCGAAATCATCACCGGCAAGCGCACAATCTTCGAATACCTCATCAAACCGGTCCTGCGCCTAAAAGACCGCGCGTTTACGGAGCGGTAGGGGATGAATAAAGCACTCACGAGCCGTAGATCGCATTTTTTAATTTTATTTGGGTTGCTGGCGCTGGCTGTTTTTGTGCGGATGGAGGACCACAACTGGATAAAATCACTGCGTTTCTTGGCTTTTGATACATACAACGAGTTATACGAACGCCCGGCCACAGACGAAGTTGTCATTGTCGATATAGATGAAGCCTCAATGGGAAGGGAAGATCTGGGCCAGTGGCCATGGCCGAGAGATATCGTTGCACAGATGATAGCCAATCTTCATGGCAGAGGTGCGCGCGCGATAGTGTTTGATATGGTGTTTGCGGAAGAAGACAGAACTTCTCCCGACGCACTCGTGCGCAGGCTGCCGGAAGACGAGGAAATGAAAGAAAGGCTGCTTGCGCTGCCGGATAATGATGAAGTAATGGCGCAGGCCATTCGTGCGGCCGGAAATGTGGTAACTGGTTTTATTTGGTCGGGCAGTCACAATGCCAAACGCAGAGATCCTGTTGTCAGTCAGCGTATATTGATGACAAAGCAGGCAAACCCTATCAGCAAAAATGCGCCGCCATTTTTGGGTGTAACAACGAATATTCCTGTTTTATCGGAGGCTGCCGCAGGAAACGGCAATTTCGGCGTTCGCTCGGAGGTTGACGGTATTATCCGTGAAGTGCCGCTTCTTTTCCGGATGCTGAATGACGAACTGGAGACGGTTCGGCTATACCCCTCTCTTGCTATGGAAGCGTTACGTGTTGCGCAGGATCCAAAAATCTACCACAAGGTCAGGCACCTGAAGCCCGAAGAGGTGGGGTTGTTTGACCCTCCTCTGGTACTGGAGGTCGGGAAATATTCCATTCCGATAGATTATGACGGGGTGTTCTATGTCTGGTTTTCGCCGGAACGCAGTGATAAATATATTCCGGCTTGGAAAGTTATCTCCGGAGAAATAAAACCCGAGGATGTAAGCGGAAAAATAGTCCTGATCGGAACCAGTGCCGAAGGCCTGAAGGATCTCCGTTCTACGCCCCTTAACCTGTTGATCCCCGGTGTCGAGCTGCACCTCAATATTATCGAACAGATTCTGCATGGCGATTACCTGCTAAGGCCGGATATTATGAATGGCTGTGAGCTTGTTTTTTTGGTCGTGATTGGTTTTATCATTATCGTAACGGCGCCGTTTGTTGGTGCTGCATCTCTGGCTTTTTTCACCGCTTTGCTGATTTTGGGCATTACGGCCGTTTCCTGGTATGCCTTTTCCGAGCAGGGCCTGCTGCTCGACCCGGTTTATCCGAGCGTCTGTCTTGCCATTCTGTATGCGTCGTCCTCCCTTCTCAGTTACATCCGTACCGAGGCCGAGCGCAAGCAGGTTCGTGAAGCTTTCGGTCTTTATATCTCTCCCGACTTTATGGAGGAACTCACCAAAGACCCCGATAAGCTCAAGCTCGGCGGGGATGTGAGGCAGCTTACTGTGATGTTTACCGACATCCGCAGTTTTACAACCATTTCCGAAAGCATGACGCCGGAAGAACTGATCCAGCTCATGAACGATTTCCTGACCCCCATGTCCGACCTTGTGATGAGCAACCGGGGGACGATCGACAAATATATGGGCGATGCGATGATGGCGTTCTGGAATGCGCCGCTGGACGATAAGGATCACGCCCGCCATGCCTGCCGGGTGGCGCTGAAGATGAATGAGGAACTGGTGCCGATCAATGAGGAACTGGCAAGGCGCGCTGCCGAGAAGGGCGCGGAGCCGGTTATCCTGAAGGCCGGGATCGGGGTGAATACCGGCAGGGCCTCGGTCGGCAATATGGGTTCCAGGCAGCGTTTTGCCTATTCCGCGCTGGGCGATACGGTCAATCTGGCCTCAAGGCTCGAGGGCCAGACCAAGCAATACGGCGTTACCAACCTGATCGGTGAGGAAACTAAGGCGCAGGCCGGGGATTTTGCTGTGCTGGAACTGGATCTTCTGCGCGTGAAGGGCAAAACCGAGCCGGTGCGTGTTTTTACTTTGATCGGTGATGAGGAAAAGGCGCAGGAAGAGGCCTTTAAAGCATGGGCCAAAAAACACGACCTGATGATGAAGGCTTACCGCGCCGCCAATTTTGATCAGGCCCTGAAACTGATCACGGAATGCCGGAAAGCCTCAGACGGCACGCTCAACGATTTCTACGAAATCTACGCTGCCCGCATCAAAGACCTCAAAAACAACCCGCCGCCCCAAAACTGGGACGGCGTGTTTGTCGCGACGAGTAAGTAGGTTTTTTAGATAACCGTTTGCCCGTTGATTGTTTGGTCGACGAGCAGAGCGTAGCCCGTACCAAATTCGTAGACGTTAAACGTTACGCTTCCATCTGTGTGCGTGCCGCCCGCTGTAAATCCTTCTGCCGCCAGCCCGGTGGAAAGTGGGCCGCTGCCGCTGGGGGCATCGACAACGAAATTGGTGTTGGTGCTGCCGGCTCCAAGCTGATCCATGATTTTAAGGACCTTACGACCGCCGACTATTTCGTCACTTTCCTGCATCAGGCTGAAGACGTCGTTCAGGCCAAGAGTAATGGTCTGGTTGTCATGCGCCATGACAAGTTTCTCGATGCCTGAAATTGTGTTGGGGCCAGCCATTGAGAAATTCAGAGAATTTCCAGACCCCACAAGCTGGAGGATGTCGTAACCGTCTCCGCCGTCAATTGTTCTGACGTTTGAGCCGTGCAGCTCTATGGTGTCGTTTCCGGCTCCACCTCTGAAGCTCACGCTGCCAAAGGCACTGGCCCCGTTATAGTTCGACATATGGTTGTTGCCGCCATTGCCGACCAGAGAGTCTCCGGCGCTGCTGGCAACCACGTCCTGTGGACCGTTGATTCCGGCAGCATGCATGTCAGGATTAGCGCCCTCAAGATCGTCCATATCCGCGCGTCCGTTGACGAGGATAAAGCCGCCCTGGCCTTGGTCCCCCGCATCCGGCGTGCCGATGCCGAAATCCTCGAACCCGTCGCCATTGATATCGCCAAAGCCTTCGACCACGAAATCGAAGTTGTCAGGATCCATGCCGTTCGTGATGATGTATTTCATCCGTAAGGCATCATGGGTTCCGTTCAGGAGGTCTGTTGTGCTGATGCTGCCGCTCAAATCATCGCCGGAAAGAACAAAGGCGTGCACAATTGATTGTCCCTTCTTTGGTCATAAACCTCCGCCTTCAGGCGGAAAAAGGCTTT
>CAZKGT010000016.1:0-17718 GCA_964552285.1 uncultured Pseudobdellovibrionaceae bacterium
GGACGTATTTCAAATCTTTTAACTGCGCGCCTTTCACGCCGAGCAGGGCATGGCGAATCGGCTGGAAATGTTCCGCAATGATCGACAGGCCGCTGTCGGGGAGCTGATGGTGGACGTCAGCGACGCGGCCTGCGATGGTATTGTCCACCGGGATCATCGCCAGATCGGCTTTTTTTTCGCGCACGGCGCGGAAGGCGTCTTCGAACGCATAGCAGGGCACGGTTTCAAGCTCGGGGAAGACCGTGCGGCAGGCAAGGTCCGAGTACGCGCCGTGAGCGCCCTGAAATGCAATTTTTTTAGCCTGGTTTAACAATATTTTCCTCTGTGTCATTTGCTGCGAAGCGGTTTATAATTTTAGAACAATGCGGTAATGCCTGTCGACAAGGCATTTCCGATTGGTTATGGTCTAGTCCGGGTTAAATGTCCACATAGAGTTTAAAGAGCCTCCCATGTCTGGAATGGAATGGAACAAAATATTCGCTGCCGTCCTGGTTGCCGGAATCGTTGCCATGCTTTCGGGGTTTGTCGCCGGGAAGTTTGTACATCCGGATGAACTCGAGGCTAATGCGTTTCCGATTGAAGGGGTTTCCAGTGGCGTTGCGGCGATTGCCAAGCCGAAAGGTCCCGCGCCGATCATGCATCTGATTGCGCAGGCCAATGTGGAAAAAGGTAAAAAGCTCTCGCAGGCCTGCGCGGCCTGTCATTCCTTCGACAAGGGCGGTCCGGCGAAGGTCGGCCCGAATTTGTGGAATGTTGTCGGCGGGCCCAAGGCTTCCAAAGGCGGGTTTTCCTATTCCAGTACGCTGGCGGAGATGGGCGGTGCGTGGTCGTACGATTCGCTGAACAAGTTTCTTTACAAGCCGAAAAGCTACGTGCCGAACACGAAGATGAATTTTATCGGCCTCAAAAAACCGGAAGACCGGGCAGCGATGATTGCCTGGATGCGCACACTTGCTGATACTCCGCCACCTCTGCCGACTCAGGGACAGATTGATGAGGAGATAGCCGAACTGGCACCGCCGGAAGCGGTGGATGAGCCTGCGGCTGAGGAAGCGGCTCACTAAGCTTTATTTTCCCACCCGCCCGATTCGCTTTGCTGCCAGTAGGAAATGGTATGCCCGGCTTCCTTATATAATTTCCAGCGCTTTCGGGCAGCGGCAGTTTGCGTTTCGTCATTGCCGTCGAGCATTTCACAGCACAGGCTGAATTCTTCCGCATTATCGTATGCGGCACCGCCGGTTACGATCAGGACGTCCGCACCGTTCGGGTTTTCTTCCTTATCGGTCAGCCAGATGGGTTGCAGGTCCGGATTCCCGTCTTTGGCGCTGCCGTGCGGCAGGAACACATCCGGGCGGAAGGTCCAGAGATGATCGTTCAGGCGTTCTGTTTCCTGCTGATCCGGGGCTCGAACGACAACCTTCCGTTCACCGGCCAGCGCCTTTTGCAGGATTTCCGGCAAAGCCTGATCCAGTGTTTTCCGTTGCAGATGGTAGAAACGAATTTCAGTCATGTCAGTTATCCGAATAGCGGTGTTTGTTGCCCTGATAGTCTTCGACAATAACGCCGTTTTCATCCTGTTCAAGATAGGAGGGGCCGATAGGGGTTTTTCCGTGGCCGCCGGGGATGTCGAGGGCGTAGGTGGGCTGGCACAGGCCGGAGAGGCGGCCGAGCAGGGATTTCATCAGGTTCCGGCCTTTTTCAAGGGATGTCCGGAAATGTTTTGTGCCGGGGGCGCGGTCGGCATGGTGGAGGTAGTAGGGACGCACGCGCAGTTCTACCAGTTTGCGGAAAAGGTTTTCGAGGGCTTCGGTGTTGTCATTGACGTTTTTCAGCAGGACGGATTGAGAAACAAGGACCGCGCCGGTTTTTTGCAGGCTCTGTATGGCGCTTTCGGTGTCTTCAGAAATTTCCTGTACGTGGTTGACGTGCAGAGATACGTACAGTGCCTTGCGCCGGGTCAGGGCGGTACAAAGATCTTCCGTGATCCGGGCCGGGTCGGCAACGGGGATGCGCGTGTGAATGCGCAGGATTTTAACATGTTCTATGGCCTCAAGCCGGTCCAGCACCTCCGATAGTTTGCGCGGGGTCAGGATCAGAGGGTCGCCGCCGGTCAGGATGACCTCCCAGATTTGCGGGTTTGTCTCGATATAGTTGATGGCTTCGTCCAGCTCTGCGTCGGTCAGGTTTTTTTGGCCGGGGCCGACCATTTCGCGGCGGAAACAAAAGCGGCAATAGACGGCACAGACATTGATGATCTTCAATAAGACACGGTCGGGGTAGCGGTGGACGATGCCGCGTACGGGGCTGTGTACGTCATCGCCGATCGGGTCGGGGTTTTCTTCCGGGGAGATTGAAAGCTCCTGCCTGTCCGGCATGTACTGGCGGGCGACCGGGTCGTCCGGCGACCAGCTTTTGATCGTGCGGGCGACGTGGTCTGTGATGCCGACGGCATAGCGGCGGGCGACCGTTTCCCAATCGCCGGGGCCTGCCTGTTCGCGGATTTTCTTTAAGGACAGGCGCGGCATTTATTCGCACGTGTCCTTTACGAACTGGCTAAGGACACGAACGCCGAAGCCTGAGCCGCCCTTTGGGACAACCGGACGGTCACCGCGCAGCCAAGCGGTGCCTGCGATATCGAGGTGCGCCCAGGGGGTTCCTTCCTCGATAAAGGTTTCAAGGAAGGCGGCGGCAGTACAGGCGCCGGCATAGCTGCCGATGGTGGCAAGGTTTTTGATGTCGGCGACCGGGCTTTCAATCTCCTTGTGCCATTGCTTGTCGAGCGGCATGCGCCAGAGATTTTCACCGGAGGTTTTGCTGGCGCTTTCCAGCCCGGCCCAGAGATTATCATCATTGGCGAATGTGCCGGCATAATCGAAACCGAGGGCAACCATCATCGCGCCGGTCAGGGTGGCAAGGTCGAGAATGACTTCCGGTTTGTACGTTTTCTGTACGTATGTCAGGCAGTCGGCAAGAACGAGTCGGCCTTCGGCGTCCGTGTTGAGAACCTCGATGGTTTTACCCGATAAAGACGTCAGGATATCGGCCGGGCGGTAAGCGTTGTGAGAGGGCATATTCTCGGCCAGTCCGACAATGCCGATGACGTGGGCCGGGGATTTGCGCAGGGCCAGCGTCTTCATGGTTCCGACAACGGCGGCGGAACCGCCCATGTCCATTTTCATCAGGTCCATGTCCTTGCCGGGCTTTAGCGAAATACCGCCTGTATCAAAGGTTACGCCTTTTCCGACGAGGGCGAGGGAGGGAGCGCTTTTCGCCTTATCGCCCTTCCAGCGCATGATCACCATACGCGGCTGGCGCTCGGATCCCTTGCCAACGGCAAGGATGGCGCCCATGCCGAGCTTTTCCATTTTCTTTTCGTCGATGACGTCGATCTCAACGCCGAGCGGTTTCAGTTCCTCCCTGATAAGGGCTGTAAAGCTTTCCGGGTAGATCGCATTGGGCGGCTCGTTCACAAGGTCACGGGCGAGAAAAACGCCCTGAAGGATATGATCCAGTTCTTTGTAGTGCTGTTCGATGTCGGCATGCGCATCGGAGGAAACGTCGAGAGCGGCAAGGTTTGACGCTTCTTCCTCTTCGTCCGGCTTTTTGGATTTGTACTTGTCAAAGCGGTAGCTGCGCAGGGCGATGCCGTAGGCCAGATGTGCGCTCAGTTCGGGTTTTTCGTCCGTGAGAAGCGTGATGTGCTCGGCACCTGCTTTTTTGAGCGCCGGGACCAGCTTGCCGCCGGCCTTTTCGGCCTGCTGGTTATCGAACTCGTCTTTTTTACCAAGGCCCAGCAGGACGGCGCGTTTGAACCCGGTGTCTTTCGGCAGATTGATGGCCAGAGTCTGCCCGTGTTTGCCGGTGAATTTTTTGTTGCTCTCCAGCGCATCGGTGATAAAGCCGTCCGCTTTTTCGTCAAGGGCTTTGGCCGCGCCTTCGAGCGCTGCTTCTTCATAAACGCAGAGGATGGCGGTGTCGGATTCGCTGCGCGGATTTTTGAGGAATGTTACCTTGATTGTCATGGTTTGCCTTTTATTTATGGACCTTATGCCGATGAATGACCAATATAGGGGCCGTAGATTGGGTTGGCTAGTACTCGATGACAGTGTTTATAGTTTACACTCAGCCAGACAAATACCTGGTGTCATCCCCGCCTTCGCGGGGATGACAGTTTTTTAGGAATTAAAGACAGAATGGTAATTTTCGACCGCTACCTGTTCAGGAATTTGTTTGTGGCAATGCTGTTTGTGGCATTGGCGCTGGCGGCTGTGATTTTTCTGACCCAGTCGCTGCGGTTCCTTGAACTGGTGATCGATTCCGGTGCGTCCAGCCTGTCGTTCTGGATCCTGACGATTCTGGCTCTGCCGCGCTTTTTCGAGATTATCCTGCCGATTGCCCTGATGATGGCGATTGCCTTCGTCTATAACCGCATGACGATGGACAGCGAGATTGTCGTTATGCGGTCGATCGGAAGCTCGCAAATGGCGCTGGCACGGCCTGCTATTACCTTGTCGATTGTGGTGACGGTTCTGCTCTGGGGACTGACGACATGGGTTGCGCCGGTGTCCTTGTCGCACATGCATCACATGCGTCAGGTTATCAAGGCGCAGTATTCCTCCCTGCTGTTTCGTGAGGGGGTCTTTAATCCTGTCGGGTCGGAGCTGACGGTCTATGTGCGGAAGCGTACGGAGGACGGAGATCTGCACGGCCTGATGATCCACGACAACCGCAAGGAGCTGGAATTTCCGGTCACGGTCATGGCCAAACGCGGCGTTCTGGTCGAAGCGCCCGAGGGCGGGCAGCAGGTTCTGGTTTATGACGGCACGCGTCAGGAGTTTGATGAGAAGAAGAAAGTGCTGAACCGGCTTGATTTCGAGCGTTATGTGCTGGACCTGCCGGAGAGCGGAACGGTGCGTCAGCGCTGGCGAGAGCCGGATGAACGGACATTGTTCGAATTGCTTGATCCTGACCTGACCAATGCGCGGGACCGGGAGAACAGGCGAGAGTTTGTGGTTGAAGCGCATAAGCGGGTTGTCGGACCGTTGCTGGCCCCGGCTTTTGCGCTGATTACGCTGGTATCGCTGCTTCTGGGGCCGGTCGACAGGCGGGGGCAGGGTTTTCGGATCATGATTGCGGCGGGGCTGGTGATCGTGATCCAGGGGCTGTTCCTGGCCGCTTACAATCTTTCAAGGCAGACGGAATGGGCGCTGGTGCTGATGTATGCGCTGGTGGTTTTGCCGTCGGGGACGGGGCTGTTTTTGCTGAGCCGTTCCGGGGAAAAAACCCGCAGGCAGCTTTTGTTTAAGGAAGGGACTGCGTCATGAAGGTTCCTGCAACACTAAGCCGCTATCTGGCCCGCAATTACCTGATAAACATGGTTGTTCTGTTGCTGGTGCTGCTTGGCATTATCTATCTCTTTGACACTGTTGAGCTGGTGCGCCGGGCGAGCAAGCGAGACGATATCCCGATGACGCTGGTGTTGCAGATGGGTTTGCTGAAGCTGCCGGAAGTGGGGCAGATTGTGCTGCCCTTTGCCGTTTTGTTCAGCGCGATGTTTACCTTCTGGCAACTGAACCGGCGCTATGAACTGGTTGTGGTGCGCGCTGCCGGGTTTTCGGTGTGGCAGTTTATGGCGCCGCTGCTCGGAGTGGCGGTGGCGGCCGGTTTTCTGCATATGAGCGTGATCAATCCGGCAGGGGCGTTGTTTCTTGGCAAGTTCGAGCAACTGGAGCGGACCTACCTCAGCCGCGGCGATAATCTGGTAACGCTTTTTCAGGAGGGGATCTGGTTGCGCCAGTCTCAGGAAGACGGCTATGCCGTCCTCCATGCCGAGAAGATCAGCCTGCCGGAATGGGAGCTGCGGGGCATGATGGTGCTGTATTTCGACCATGATGACAGTTTCCGGCGGCGCATTGATGCGCGCAGCGCGACGCTGGAGAACGGGGCGTGGCTGTTTCAGGATGCGCAGGTGCACGAGCCGCCATCGGCTACAAAAAGCATGCCGGTCTATACCCTGCCAACGCTGCTAACGCGTCAGGAAATCGAGGAGAGTTTTGCCTCGCCGGAGACGATGTCTTTCTGGTCGCTGCCCGGATTTATCCGCACGCTGGAGGAAACAGGGTTCGATACCACGCGCCTGCAGATCCATTATCAGACATTGCTGGCCCAGCCGCTTTTGTTTGCCGCTATGGTTTTGATTGCGGCAGCGGTGTCGATTCGTCCGCCGCGGCTGCGCGGGACGATGGGGTTGGTGGTTGCCGGGGTGTTTGTCGGGTTTTTCGTGTTTTTTGCGTCCAGCTATTTGCAGGCGCTGGGTGCTTCGCAACAGATTCCGGCTTTTCTGGCTGCATGGTCGGCGCCGCTTATGTGTTTCCTGCTGGGGCTTGGTGTGATGCTCAGTCTGGAGGACGGATAAAGACGTGGATATTTTCCGCGAAAAATCACATGCTTATGCGGAAAATTTAACCAACTGGTAATCTCAAACTGATTTACTCGAGTACAGGGTAAGAATTCAAAAGATAATATCTAGGGGAATCAAATGTTTCAGCAGGATGCGATGAAGGTGGGGAAAAGAGTTTCCCGTGGGGTTCTGGCGGCGTGCATGTGTCTGACATTGGGGGCTTGTGCGAGCGTGCATAACGGCGAGCCCGGTTATGCCGACCCGTTCGAATCAATGAACCGCGGCGTTTTTGCTTTTAACGAGGTGATTGACGATGTGGCGCTGGAGCCGGCAGCCAAGGGATACCGTGCGATTTTGCCCAAGCCTGCACGCAAGGGCGTGCGCAACTTCCTGCGCAATCTGCGCAGTCCGGTCAATATCGCAAACCAGCTCCTTCAGGGCGATATCGAGGGGTTTGCAAGCGATACGATCAGGGCGCTGGTCAATACCACGATCGGGTTTGGCGGATTTATCGATATAGCGGAAAGTGCCGGCCTGCCTTACGAGCATGAAGATTTCGGGCAGACGATGGCTGTCTGGGGCATTGGAAACGGGCCTTATCTCGTTGCGCCGGTTTTCGGGCCGAATTCCCTGCGCGATCATGCCGGATGGGCTGTCGATTCCTATCTTGATCCGTTACGGCTTTATCTTTTCAACACCAATCAGGAAGTCTGGCACTATGCCCGCGTGGGTACGGCAGGTATTGATAAAAGAGAAGAACTGCTCGATGTTCTGGCTGATCTGGAGTCAAGCGCGATCGACTATTATGCAACCGTTCGCAGTACGCTCTATCAGAACCGTATGGCGATGATTAATGACAATGATCCCGAAGTGGCGGCTGCGCCGGCTATTCCGGACTATGACGAAGAGGAAGATTACTAAAAGCTTCTGATCCGCAAGATTGCCAACGCTTTCTTTACCGGAAAAATGTTATAATATCAGTGTGTAAGATAACGGCTAGCGTAGGATTATTTATATGGGTGTATCCGGAAAAACGTTTTATCTGACCGTGGGTGCGGCAGCAATGCTGGCAGTGCCCGTTTTTGCTGTGCCTGCAATCGCCAGGGATAAAGTCGGAGCGGTAATTCAGGATATTTCAGGCGGTGATAATCTGTTCGTTTTTGCCAGTGATAACAGCGCCGGGGAAATTGGCGGCGGCGCGAAGGTATTCGTTGAAAGTATGGGGCACCGTGCCATAGGTTTTCTGGGCGATCCTGAAGTCTCCCCTGAGCAGCGAAAGGAAGAGTTTCGCAAGCTGCTGAGCGACAGCTTCGATATGAAGACGATCGGCCGTTTTTCACTGGGCCGTTACTGGCGGGTATCGACACCGCAGCAGCGCGAAGAATATCTTGCTCTCTTTGAAGAGATGGTCGTGGATGTTTATTCCGAGCGGTTCAGCGATTATCGGGGTCAGAATTTTGAGGTACGCAGCTTCCGGGCGGAGGGCGAAAAAGATGTTCTCGTAACCTCTTACATTGTTCCCGATGGCGATCCGGAGATCCGGGTTGACTGGCGGGTTCGCTTCAAGAACGGACAATATAAAATCATCGATGTGATCGTCGAGGGCGTCAGCATGTCGGTGACGCAGCGCTCCGATTTTGCCTCCGTGATCCAGCGCGGCGGCGGGAATGTACAGGTCCTGCTTGAACACCTGCGCAAGGATCAGGAATAAATCCGAAAAATTGAATATTTTGCTCTTACTTGCCGCCTAGAACCTGGCCAAGGAAGGCGCCGCGCGCCATGCTTCCGGCCTGTCCCATCTGGGTGCCGATGGCGGTGGCACCGTAGGAGGTGGTTGAAAGCAGATTGCCTGCGGGATCTTTTTCACTTTCACCGAAGGCCTGAACGCTAGCGCCGAGCCAGCGGGTGATCTGGTTCGGGACCAGATCGATCAGTTTGAAGGAAGACAGGGCCATCATATAGACAATCACCGCATAGATGATCGTATAGAAGAATTCGTCAATGGCCTGACGGTAATATTCAAAATCGGCAGGGTCGAGGTTATCCGGATATGTATCGCGTCCGGCAACGTTTACAACGACCAGGTCGAAAATCTCGTTCAGGACTTTTACCTGCGCCGTCAGGATAACGATACTGCCCAAAAAGCCGACGACAATCAGGAACGGTCGCAGGAAGATCTCGAAGATCAGGAAATAGCCGTTCATGGCAGCTCTTCCGGGCAGGCCTTCCCCGTCAATCCGCAGATGCGCCAGTGCCCAGAGCGGAACACCCAGCATGGCTTCGAAAATGGCCTTGATCCAGCCGCCGACAGCGAAGAAGAAATAGACGAACGGCATGAAGGGCAGGACGTAATACAGGATTACCCCGACCATCAGGCCCGCGGTGCCGACGCTGATGGCCATACCGGAGGCCGGACCGGCCAGCGCGCCGATCCATTTTTGCATCATGCCGCCGAGCCCGAGGCCGATCGTGGCACCGGCGGCAAAGCCAAAAGCGGTGATGGCGTTGTGAACCATTGATTTCCCGATGCCTGTCAATTGCGCCAGCGGGTGAACGTCGGTATTGGCGCGCATTTCAAAAAGACCGGATGTGCCGAAAATAGCGTTAATGGCATCGATGAGGATGTTGTTGGTCTGGCGAAGCTGTTCGCCAGCCTGGGCGCCGGCGAAGTCGGTCCGGTTGCCCATGCCTGTAACGTTATAGGAGGTCAAATTAACGCCGCTGTCCACCCAGAGCTTGAAAGCCATATAACAGGCCCGGGCGATTTCCACTTCGTATGTTTTCTTTAGCCGTACGATCTGGCCGTTCGACAGGCGGGGGTCAAAGCGCTCCGGCCCTTCGACATCGGAATCGTTTTTTCGTTTAATTTCGAGCACCTGCTCCATGGCATCCGGCCACATCCTTGGTCTTGGCGCACCGAAGACGGCGTGGAAAAAGCCGCCGTTCATTTCCGCTATTTTGTTGTACCAGATCGCCGCCCCGGCCCAGCCCTTGCGGAGCACCTCATCGGTCATGGCGTAGGTGTTATTGCTGTTCTGGCCGTCAATGGCGCCCCCCGGGCCGTGAATGGCGTTGTTCAAATAGTATTTAAATTCCAGAACGAGATTTTGAAAGTCCTCGGTGGTCGGGATTGGATCAGGCGGCGGTTGCAAATGCGGCGTTATTATATTGCGGGCAATACTGTTTCCCCATTCATGGACTACGGTCGGATTGCCGCCACCTTCATCCCACAGAACGCCCGCAAATAACAAATACCATGTTTTATACATATACATCATGGCGTAATTTTCATTATCCGCAACCGGGATATGCATGTTTCCGTTGCCATCCAGCGGAAGCGCGACGCCGGGGTTGGGGATGACAAGTTCCCCGCACCACGGATAGACGTTTCCCGCCTGATCCGGGTAAAGATCCGGACTGTATTCGCCATAGCGTATGACGATGTCGCCGTTCTCATAAAACTGCAGGGCTTCTTCGAAACTGGTGCTGTTGAAGCCCGCATTTCCATGGGGGGCCAATGGAACAGGCGGCGGCGCGCCAGGCGGGCCCATCCTTACCAAAAGGACGTTGGAGTTTACGTTTCCTCCCCCGCCCGACTGTTTGATTGTCGTCGCGTCCTTTCTGACCAGATAGGGCTGAATATTTCGGGTTATCGCTGTTCCGTCATCTTCCCTTATCATGGTGTGTGCGTATTTACAGGTTGTCACCGTGGTTATGAATTGCAGGATGGCGCCGGGTTCAGGTGTGTTGGGGTGCGCGAGCAGGGAGTGTTCGTCGCCGAACGGGGTTGTGTTCGCCGTACGGATTTCCTCGTTAAACAAAAGCCAGCCGTTGGTGGCAAGGCCCGAACCCCATTTGGCGGCATACAGCACGGTTAGCTGCGCCGCGTTCATGCCGAACAGGATCGGGGCAATCAGGAAGAAAAAGAACATCAGGCGGATCGGCGCCCAGAGATGGTTGAAGCGTTTGCCGAAGGGTGTGCCGCTGACGGCGGTTTCGGCCGTAACCGAGATGCTGAAATAGATGATGATAATCACGCCGATCAGGAAAATCCCGACATTGTACATCTGTAGCAGCGCATGCATGCCGACCTGATATGGGGTCGGGTAAAAACCGACGACTGCTGTGGGAAGGGCTCTTCCTGCGGTGTCTTCACAGGATACGCCGGTTGATATGCAGGAATTAAACAACCCGGGTACGCCGAAAATCTTGTCCATCAGAATAAAGGCGATGTCCTGTTCGGGCAGTTGCGTGATGAAAAATTCAATCGGCGTCGCGGGCATGGCGGCCAGCGCCGGAAGAATAAACAGTGAAACGCAGTACAGGAGAACCTGCATTATCAGCATGACCAGCCCCACCAGCAGGACAAAGAAGACCAGGATCTGGTCGATATTTTTCCAGCTGAATTTCAGGTTGTTGGCGGCTGCGGCTATCACGTGCCGGATGCCGAAACGTCCGAAGTTTTCCGGGTTAAGATAGGGGTGTCCCTTCGGGAGAAGGCGAACGGCCTGGTAGATAACAGCGATCAGGTAGGCGACATTGCTGAAGCCCGACCCCAGCAATTCCTTTGTTCTCGGAAAAATGCCGGGGAGGAGCGTGTATTTCAGAACATCTTTTCCGCCAACTCTTTGCATCTATTTTGAAAGACCAATTTGTTTCTTCATAGCATCAAGACCGTGACCGCCCGCCGCGCCGGCCTGTTTCAGGCCGCTGGAGAGCTGGCCGGCGGCCGAGCCGCCACCAATGGCAACTGTCTGCATCAGGCCCTGCGTCGGATCTTCGGAGTTATCGCCGAAGCTGGAAACGCTGACGCCCATCCAGCGCAGGATATTGTTCGGGACCAGATCGACCAGTTTAAAGCTCGAGACGCCGATCATGTAGACAATGATGACGTAGATAATCGTGAAGAAGAATTCATCGACCGGTCCCCGGTAATATTCGATATCGGTCAAGGTCAGATCAGCCTGGTTCTCGATGTCAAAGCCACCGAAATTCTGGATAACCAGATCAAACGTATCGTTCAGAACCTCGACCAACGCAGCGAAGATCTGGATACTGCCCAAAAAGCCGAACAGGATCAGAATCGGCCGCAGGAATATCTCAAGGATCAGGTAATAGCCGTTGGCGGCCGCGTCACCGGGCAGTCCTTCGCCATCAATCCGGATATGCGCCAGCGCCCAGAGCGGAACGCCGACCATGGCTTCGAATATGCCTTTGACCCAGCCTCCGACGGCAAAGAAGAAATAGATGAAGGGCAGGAACGGAATGACATAGAAGAGCGCAAAGCCCGCGGTGATTCCGACCATACCGAAAGTGACGAACATGCCGCCCGCTACGCCTGCCGCGCCTTTTCCGCCGAACATGTAAAGAATGCTTGAGCCCGCCATGGCGATGCCGATATTACGGATACAGGCCTCAATCAGACCCTTTCCGGCGGCGGAAAGCTGTGCCAGCGGATGGATATCGGCGTTTTCCCGCATATTGAACAGGCCGCTGGTGCCGAAGATTTTATTGATGACGTCTATGATGACGTTGTTTGTCATTGCATTTTGCCGGTCGGAGACACTGCCAGCGTTTTCAACTTCAAATATGGTGTAGGCGTTATAGCTTGCTTTAAATACCTTTGCATCATTCGCAGGCTCCCATTTCACTTTCTGGCCGTTTGCAAGGTCCGGGTTGAAGGGGTCGACACCGGGGATATCCTGGTCCTGTTGCCGGCGTTCATTGCGGACGTGCTCCATGGAGGAAGGCCAGAGGTTGGGGTAAGGGATGTTCAGGGCCGCCGTTGTCAGGGCGCCGTTCATTTCCGCCAGCTTGTTATACCAGATCGCCGCGCCGGCCCAGCCGAGCTGTTGCAGGGAAGGATCGAAGAAATCACCGTTGTTAACCTGCTCGTCGATGGCAACCTCAATCGTGGTTTCAAAACCGCTTTTGAAGTCGGCAAGAAACTGGGTCTTGTCCGACATAATCAAAGGTTCGTTGCTTTCATTGAGGAGGGTGTTTCTGGCAATTATCCGCGCATCATCATCAAGTTGCATCCACATGGCCTGGGCAAGGGCATAATACATTTCTATGATATGGCGGGAGCCTGGTTCCTGCACGGAACTGACCGGGAAGATCATTTCTCCGCAGGTGGGTTCAACAAACCCCAGCTTGTCCCATTTTTTCGCTTTGTGATCGTTGTTTGGCTCATATTCTCCGAAACGGATAATCAGGTTGTTGTTGTTCGTAAATGTCAGGGCGTCTTCCCAGTCCGTGTCGTACCAGTTCACGCTTGGCGGATTGCGGAAGGAGTCCCGGACAAGCCATGCCCACTCGGTGATATCGGCATTTGGTGCGCCAGCCCCGTTCTTCAGAAGGTGGTGCGCATGAACACAGGCGCTGGAGGCCAGAAAGAATTGCGCCATCCTGTCGACTTCCGGGATGTTGGGCATGGCAATCAGGGCGCGCTCTTGGCCCAGATAGGTTTGCGTTAGCGTGTCGTTAAACAGCAGCCAGCCGTTGGTGGCAAATCCCGAGCCCCATTTGGCGGCATAGAGCGTGATATACTGGCCGGAATTCAGCCCCAGACTGGCCGGGACCAGAAGGCCAAGCGCCACGACCATCCGGATCGGCGCCCAGACGTGGTTGAAGCGCTTGCCGAAGGGCGTGCCGTCCTTGGCCGTTTCGGCGATTGTCGTCACGATGAAATAAGAAAAAATCAGCACGGCGATGACCATCAGGGCAACGCTGTAGAGCTGGAACAGCACATGCAGGGCGATGTGGAACGGGAACGGGAACGGTCCGTCGGCGACCGGGCGCGCGACATGTTCCACGGTGTCAAAGCAGGGTACATTCTGGGCGACACAGGAGTTGAAAAGGCCCGGTACGCCAAAGACGCGGTCCATCAGGACAAAGGCAATATCATTGACGGGGGCTGCCGTATCAAAGAACTCGCCAAAATTCTGCGGCATGACGGCCTGGGCAAAGGCCGGGTTCAGGAAGAAGGATCCGATCAGCAGCGCGCATTGCATAAACAAAATCACCAGTCCGACCATCAGGGTAAAGAAAATAAAGATCTGGTCCGCGTGGTCCTTGCGCCAGACGAGATTGTTGGCGGACTGCGCAATGACGTGGCGGATGCCGAAGCGCCCTATGTTGGCGGCCTGGCAATAAGGGTGATTGCGCGGCAGCAGGCCGCAGGCCTGGTATATGAAGGCCATAAAGAACGCAATATGAACAAAGCCGGTCGTGCCGAGCGCCCGCGCCCTGGGAATGATCCCCGGCATGAGTGCGTATCTGGCTACTGCTTTTGGCGTTACGTTCACTTGATTTCTTTCCTTATTCTATTTTGATGTCTTACCGGCTAGCGTTACGCGCCCGCCGCCTCTGGCGCCAAGGCCAAAGGCACTGAGAATTCCTCCTGTAGCCGAGCCGGCCAGTTTACCGCCCTGTTGCAGGCCGGAGGTAACCTGTCCGCCGACCGTGGCGCCGCCGATGGCGGCGTAGCGGATCAGACCCTGTGTCGGATCATCGCGGCTGTCGCCGAAGGAGGACACGCCCGCGCCGGCCCAGCGCAGAATATTGTTCGGGACCATATCGATCATTTTGAACGAGGCCGTTGCCATCATGTAAAGGATCATCGTGTACATGATGGTAAAGAAGAATTCATCGACCGAGCTTCGTTTGAAGCCTGTGACGTCTTGAATCAAAATCAGCAGGGGATCCGAAGCCTGATCGTCTTCGAAGCCGGTCAGGTTTGAAATGACCAGATTGAAAATATCGTGCAGCACGCGGGCCATTGCTGCGAATACGGCCATGCCGGCCAGAAGGCCGAAAACGCACAGGATCGGCCTCAGGAAAATCTCGAAAATCAGAAAATAGCCGTTGGCGGCCTGATCTCCCGGCAGGCCGTTGCCGTCGATCCGCAGGTGGGCAAGCGCCCAGAGCGGAACGCCGACCATAGCCTCAAAAATACTTTTCACCCATCCGCCGACGGCAAAGAAGAAATAGATAAACGGCAGGAACGGGATGATGTAGAAGAGCACAAACCCGGCCACAAGCCCGATCATGGTAAAGGACAGGAACATGCCGCTCATGGCTTCTGCGGCCGCGCCCATATCCGTAAATTTAAGCGCCTGCAGCGCGCCGCCGCCTGCGGCAAAGCCAATCGACAGGGCCAGGTTTCGTATAGACGAATCGATCAGGCCCTTGCCGACGCCGACGAGCTGCGCCAGCGGGTGAATGTTCTGGTTTTCGTTTTTACGGATGTTAAACAGGCCGTACGTTCCGAAGACGGTCGTAATGACCTTGTCGATAATGTTCTGGGACGTACGCATCTCGGTGCTGGCCTGATTGGGCTCTTCTTCCATGTGGTAGCGCATGGTTTCATAAAAGGCCGAGGCAAGATAAGAATCCGAAGCGCGCTCGTAATTGATTTCCTGTCCGTTCGACAGGTTGGGTTCAAATGTTTTCCAGCCGGTAACGGTGCTGTCCTGTTTTCGTTTTTCATTGGCGACCGTTTCCATGATCAGCGGGTATCTGATCGGTGTCGGGACGTTCATGACAGCGGATATAAATGTGCCGTTAAATTGCGCTATCCGGTTATACCAGATTCCGGCGCCGCCCCAGCCGCGCTCCAGAATTTCCGGGTCGATCTCGAAAATTCCGCTCGAGCGAAGAACCTGCCAGGCATTAACGACCTCGGCTTCAAAGGCTCCTTGCGCGGCATTGAGCTGCGTTTGCCGCCATGAAGCCAGCGGCGGTTTGCTTCTGTCGGGATTGTCCGGGACCAGATTTACAACTGTTGTCGGATCTGTGGTCGGCAGGTGGTCGTGAATGTAGGACATGCGGCGGCCAAATTCGTATAGCTGGGTATTGTTCCAGAGCTGGAGCACTTCGTTGAAGTAGGCTTCCTGTACTTCAAGAGAGCCCGGTTGCTGGTTGATTTCACCGGCATGGATGACGATATCGCCGCAAAACGGCTTTACGAAGCCCTCATATGAGGGGTACAGTTCTCCGCCGCCGGCTGTGGTTCCCCAATGCCCGAATCGGATCAGGATCTCGCCGCCCTCGTAGAAATTCAGCGCATTCTGGAAGCTGGCGCCGACGCCGAGCGGTTGGTTTACGCCGGGGTTTTTCACCAGATAGGGGACAATCTGCAGATTGTATACATCGGCGTACATGACCCTGCAGACATTGGCGAGCGTCATAAACCCGACGATAGCTGTAATATCGGGTGCGTTCGGCAAGGCGACCAGCGTGCTTCCCTGCGTTCCGGCTGCGGTATACTGGTTGGCACCGACCGGGTTTGCGGAAGCCATTGAGGCAGACAGGGAGCGGTTAAAAATCAGCCAGCCGTTCGTGGCAAGGCTTGACCCGTATTTTGCGGAAGCCAGCACAATATACTGCCCCGAGTTCAGACCGTAATTAATCGGCACCAGCAGACCAATCGCCACGACAAGACGCAGCGGTGCCCAGACCTTGTTAAAGCGGCGTCCGAACGGTGTGCCTGTCTGCGCGGTCTCGCCGATCACGACCAGAACGTAATAAAGGAAGATCAGAACGGCGAAGAGCAGGATAGCCAGCGAGTAGAACTGAAACAGGGAATGCATGGCCACATGGAAGGGGAAGGGCAGGTTCCCCTGGATGGCCGTGCATGCGCCGCCGAAATTACAGAAGAAGTCCGGAACGCCGAAGACGCGGTCAAGAATATTGTAGGCAATATCGTCTTGCGGCAGTGGTGTTGAGAAAAATCCCATAAACGGGTTTGCAAACTGCGCGTGGGCCGGGGTTACAATCAGGGAATAGACCAGCATGACAATCTGGACGATCAGCAGGACAAAGGCGGCCAGCGAAGCGGTGAAGATCAGGATCTGGTCGATATTTTCCTTTTTGACGACAATATGATTCGCGGCCTGCGCGATAACGTGCCGGACGCCGTATTTTCCGACATTGGCTGTGTTCAGGTAAGGGTGTGTCGGCGGCAGGATCCGGACCATGCCGTAAAGCGTGGCAATCAGGTAGGCAACATAGCCGAAGCCGTTTTTTCCAAAGGCGCGTATACGGGGTATAATTCCCGGCAGGAACACATAACCCAAAACATTTCTGAATCGAATGGCCCGGATACTCACGGTGAAAATACTGCCCCTTCCCTTACCACACTAGGATATTTCAAATTTTACTAAATTTCTTCTAAATCTACCATTTTTCCGCCACAATCGGCAAATTTTTCACAGAAAACAGGCGGTTGGGCGCACGGGATGTTTTATGGAAGCAGGAGCGTTTACCTCTCATTCCACATAAAGAGGGCTGTAACCGGGGCTGGGTCAGGGCTCAGGCGTGTTAACCGGCTTTTCTCAGCGGTTTGTATTTGATCCGGTGAGGCTGGTCGGCGTCCTGGCCGTGGCGGCGTTTGAAGTCGGCTTCATAGTCCTCATAGTTGCCTTCGAACCATTCGACATGGCTGTCGCCCTCAAAGGCCAGCATATGGGTGGCGAGGCGGTCGAGGAAGGCGCGGTCGTGCGAGATAATGACCGCACATCCCGCAAAACGTTCAAGCGCTTCTTCCAGCGCGGAGAGGGTCTCTGTGTCCAGGTCGTTGGTCGGCTCGTCAAGCAGCAGGACATTTGCGCCGCTTTTCAACATCTTAGCCAAATGTACCCGATTTCTCTGGCCACCGGAAAGCTGGCCGACCTTCTTTTGCTGGTCTGGGCCGCGGAAGCCGAAAGAGGCGACGTACGCACGCGATTGCATCTCGATTTTGCCGAGCTTGATGATGTCGAGTCCGCCGGAGATTTCCTCCCAGACGTTTTTGCTGTCGTCCAGCGAGTCCCGGCTCTGGTCGACATAGCCGAGCTTGACATTTTCGGCGACCTCGAAGGTGCCGCTGTCGGGTTGTTCGCTCCCGGTGATCATGCGGAAGAGTGTGGTTTTGCCCGCGCCATTCGGGCCGATGACGCCGACGATGCCGCCGGGCGGCAGGCTAAAGGACAGGTTTTCGATCAGCAGGCGGTCCTCAAAGCCCTTGTTGAGGTTCTGGGCGCGGATGACGAGATTGCTGAGGCGCTCGGGTACGGGGATGACAATCTGCGTGTTCCGCTTGTCGAGTTTTTGCGATTCGGCGAGCAGGTCCTCATAGGCACTGACGCGGGCCTTGGATTTTTTGCGGCGGCCTTCGGGTGTGCGCTGCATCCATTCCAGTTCACGCTCGAGGGTTTTCTGGCGGGCGGCCTCGGTCTTTTCTTCCTGCGCAAGGCGTTTGCGTTTGGCGTCCAGATAGGCCGAATAGTTGCCTTCGTAGGGAATGCCGCTGCCGCGGTCGATCTCGAGAATCCAGC
>CAZKGT010000016.1:17728-22863 GCA_964552285.1 uncultured Pseudobdellovibrionaceae bacterium
AACGACAGTGCCTTCGTAATCGCCAAGGAAGCGCTGGAGCCAGGCGACGCTTTCGGCATCCAGGTGGTTGGTCGGCTCGTCGAGCAGCAGAAGGTCGGGCTTTTCCAGCAGCAGGCGGCACAGCGCCACCCTTCTTCTTTCCCCGCCGGAAAGCTTTGTGACGTCGGCGTCTTCTGGCGGGCAGCGCAGGGCGTCCATGGCGATCCCGACCGTGCGGTCCAGTTCCCAGCCGTCCGCGGCGTCGATTTTTTCCTGTAGCGTGCCCATCTCTTCCATCAGGGCGTCCATGTCGCAATCGGGATCGGCCATTTCCGTACCGATCTCGTTATAGCGCTCGACCATGGCCTTGATGTCGGCAAGCGCTTCCAGGATGTTTTCGCGTACGTTTTTGGACGGGTCCAGTTGCGGTTCCTGCTCCAGATAACCGACGCGCGCACCCTCTGCGGCCCAGGCTTCGCCGGTGAAGTCCTTGTCCCTTCCGGCCATGATGCGCAGCAGCGTCGACTTCCCCGCTCCGTTCGGGCCCAGAACGCCGATCTTGGCGCCGGGAAAGAAACTCAGCGTCACGTTCTCCAGGACCTTCTTTCCACCGGAATAGGTCTTGGACAGGCCGTTCATGACATAGACGTACTGGTAGGATGGCATGTGTCTTCCCTTTTGCTGCTGTTAGGGGGGTATTTATAGCATGGCAGGCGGGGAAATCCAGTTTGCTGTCAGCCTGTTCCTTTAGGTCATTGCGAGCACAGCGAAGCAATGACGGGGTTTGTCTTGAACGGGGAATGCGGTATCATTTGCGGGTTATTGGAGAAAGGGCGCTTATTCAATGTCACGCCAGAAATCATCCGTGGATTCCCTGACCGCAGCGACGGAAAGCCGGGCGAGCTTTTCCGGGCACGGAAACTCGAAGGGCGCGGCCGGGTATCAGGATCCGGACGACGTATCCATTGAATGCGATTTCCTGAACGATGCCGGTCAGTCGCTCTCGATCAATCCGCCGGAAGGCGGCTTCCAGAATATCCGGATCGGGCTGGCGTGGGATCAGCTTGTGGTCGAGAAAAAGGCGATGTTCGGGCTTGTGAGCACGAAGCAGACGCAGGATGTCGATCTTGATCTCGGGTGTATTTACGAGCTTCAGGATGGCTCGCGCGGGGCGTTGCAGCCGTTCGGAGAGATGTTCGGCGCGCTGAAAAAGCCGCCTTATATCAGGCTTTCCGGCGACGAGCGCGAGGGAGATGAAGAGGGCGAGGACGAATACATGATGATCAACGGCCAAAAATGGCCCGAGATCAAACGGTTGTTGCTGTATGTCTATATATATGACGGCGCGCCGCACTGGGCGCAGATCAAGCCGCAGGTCCATATTTACGCGCCGGGGGAAGCCCCGATGATTGTTACGCTCCACACTTATCGCGAGGAGATGCGTTTGTGCGCGCTGGCCGGGCTGGAGAATGTCCGGAACGGTATTCGCCTGACCAATTACACCGAATATTATCCGGGCCATGCCGAAATGGACCGGGCCCACGGTTTCGGCATCCAATGGGACGAGGGTTCGAAGTAGTTTTATGCCCGATCTTTCCAATATCGATTTGTTTATCCTGGGTCTGTGCACGATTGCGGTCGGTATGGTGCTGCTCGTCAAGGGCGGAGACTGGATTGTTGACGGGGCCGTTTATGTCGCCCGGCGCAAGGGAATCTCACCGATTGTCGTCGGCTTTACGATCGTGGCGTTCGGGACGTCGTTTCCGGAACTGATGGCGTCGATGACGGCCAATTTAAAAGGCTCGCCGGGAATTGCCATCGGGAATGTGCTCGGCTCCAACCTTGCCAATATCCTGCTGGTGATCGGGGCAACGGCGATTATCACGCCGCTGGTGGCGCACCTGCATCTTTTGCTGCGGGATGTGATCATTATGCTGCTGGCCACAGCCGTGCTGGCCGTATTGATGGTTACGGGGGCGATCAGCCAGCTTGCCGGTATAGTGTTTATTATCGCCCTGCTCGCCTATACGTATCTTAAATACAGAAGCGCCCTGAAGGGCAAGGCGGTGGTCGAGGAGGTTGATGCGCCGGGCTTTGACAGCATGCTTCATGCCTGTTTTTTCCTTTTGGTAGGGCTGGTGATTATTGCGCTTGGCGCGGATCTCCTGATACGGGGAGGGACGCTGACGGCAAAAATTCTCGGTGTGCCGGATCTGGTGATCGGGCTCAGTATTATTGCGCTAGGGACCTCATTGCCCGAGCTGTCAACCTGCCTTGCGGCGGCGCGGAAAAACCATACCGATGTGGTGCTGGGGAATATTATCGGCTCGAATATCTTTAATATCCTGATGATCCTCGGGCTTTGCGCGATGGCAAAGCCGTTCGATATGGCTGAGATCGATCCGCGTGCTGTGCAGTTCGATATCTGGCTGACGGCCGGGGTGACGGTTCTGTTCGCGGCCTGGATTGTTCTGTTCAGGAAGATCGGACGCGTTCCCGGTATTGCGCTGGTTGTTCTTTATGCGGTTTATATTATTCTTCAATACAAGTCGGCAACTTTGCCGGGCGCTATGTAGGAGAGCGGGATCATGGATTCGGATAACAAGGTATTTCAGGGAGAGAACAACGCCGTCGGGCGTGAGGACGATATTAACCTGACGCAAAAGGATCCAACGCTGAAGCAGGCGATCGTGGCGCTGGGCTGGGACGTCAAAACATTTGAGGGCGAGCCGATCGATATGGATGCCAGCTGTTTCCTGCTGGATAAGGGCGGCATGACGCGGGTTGATGAGGACTTCGTGTTTTATAACAACCTTAAGGGGACGGGTGGTGTGGTGCGCCATACAGGCGACAACCGGACGGGCGCAGGCGACGGGGATGACGAAACCATTTATGTCGATATGAACGGCCTGCCTTTCGAAGTGATGAAGGTGGTGTTCGTCGTCTCGATTTATGAAGGGGACGACAATCCCAACGATCACAATTTCAGCATGGTCAAGAACGCCTATATCCGTATCGTCAACCAGGATACAGGGGACGAGATTATCCGCTACAAGCTTGATAGGGAGCTGGATAACAATCCGCACGGTACGGCCATGATTGTCGGGGCGCTGAGCCGCGAAGGGCCGAAATGGCATTTTCAGGCCGACGGGGAGTTTCTTGACGGGGGCCTTGCCGCTGCAGCGAGGCGTTACGGGATTATCGTGCAGGAGCGTTAGGCGGCGAGAGCCTTCAGGTGTGCGCTAACGCTGTTTTTCAGGGCTTCCAGATGATAGCCGCCTTCCAGAACAGACACGATTTTGCCGCCGCAATATTCATCGGCGATCTTGCGAAGTTCTTCTGTAATCCACGCAAAATCCTCTTCGGTGAGGTTGAGCCCTGCCAGCGGATCGTCGCGGTGGGCGTCGAAACCGGCGGAGATCATCAGGAGGTCTGGCCTGAATTTTTTTAGTTCGGGGAAGATTTTTTCCTGCCACGCAGCGCGGAATTCCGCTGAACCGTCACCTTCGGCCAGCGGGACGTTGACGATTTTGCCGGGAATGTTGTTTTCGGGCAGGCCGGTGCCGGGGAATAATGGCCACTGGTGGCTTGAGGCATAAAAAACCCGATCGTGAAAACGGGCCATGGCTTCCGTGCCGTTGCCGTGATGGACGTCGAAATCGACGATGGCGATATTCTTAAAACCGTAATTTTCCTGTGCGTGCAGGGCGCCGATAAAGATGTTGTTGAAGAGACAAAACCCCATGGCCTGCGAGGGTTCGGCATGGTGGCCGGGCGGGCGCGTGGCGCAAAAAGCGCGAACCGTTTTTCCGGCGGCGATATCGCCTACGGCCTGACAGACGGCGCCGGCGGCGCGCAGGGCTGCCTCCCATGAGGCCGGGCAGACGGTTGTATCGCCGTCTATTGAAGCATAGCCGTTTTCAGGGATGGCTTTTTCGATGCTCTCTATGTAGGTTTCCGGGTGGGCAAGCGCGATGGATTTACGGCTGGCTTCCGGTGCTTCGCCTCTCGGCAGGCCTGCGAACGGCTCCTCATCAAAGAGCTCATGCAGGACGGCCAGACGGTCCGAGAATCCGTTCCCCAATACCCCACAGAGCTTGAAAAACACAAGTTAAACGCGTATTTTATATCTGCATTCCGATCCACACTCCTGCCGACTGCCCTCTCAAATAGGAGAGACAAAATGAGGCGGATTGCATTCCTTCCGGTGATTGTTCTACTCGCAGCCTGTGCAGCCCCAGAAGCTGACGCAAACCAGCAGACCTCGGGTCCAGATTCTGAATTAGAGGGGATAGCCGAGTACGTCAGTGGTCTGATGGGCCAAAGCATCATGATCGATGGCCGCTATGTATTCCTCTACGGACCCGCCGACGGAAGTGGGCCGATGACAAGCCATGCCGGTACCTATGAGATCACGGGCGACGTGGCAACCCACACGGTTCATTACCACACCAACCCTGACCGTGTGGGGGACGTCTTCAGCTGGAAAATCGAGTCCACCGCCGGGGATACGATCACCGTTGTCACGATGGATGAGTCGGGGGAGTTTACAGGACGGGCCAGGTCCTTGCGGGTGCGTTGAGGACTTTCCCCGATCTAAGATTAAGAAAAGGCTCGATCTGTTCCCCATTCCATGGTGGCTCCGATGTGTCAACGACATAGCATGGCAGTCTCCCGAATCCCACTTGTCCTCCTTGCCATCCTCCTACTCCCTCCTCAGGACTCGCATGCCCAGGAACCAGCTATGGAGATGTCCGAGGCTGCGGTGGTCGTGGAGAACCTGGAGATCGCTTATCGGATCGGCGGAAGTGGGCCTCCTCTTCTTATGGTCCATGGATTCACCTTCCCTGGACAGCAGTGGAACCCCTTTGTGGACGACCTGGGGTCGCACTTCACCCTCATTATTCCGGACCTCCCAGGACATGGGCGTTCCCAGGACTTCCCGGGGGAATTCCGGTACAGAGACGCGGCCCGCCTGCTGTTTGGTCTGTTGGACCAACTCGAGATCGACCGTGTATCGGCTGTTGGCCACAGTGCCGGGGCGAGCATTCTCATTCACATGGCAACCCAACAGCCGAGTCGAATCGACGGAATGGCGCTTGTCGCGGGCGGCCATCGCGTCTCGGAACAGGGGAGGGAGTCGATCGGCCAGTTAC
>CAZKGT010000017.1:0-22733 GCA_964552285.1 uncultured Pseudobdellovibrionaceae bacterium
CGTTGCGCCGAATGGGACGGTGATAAAACGCAAAAACTGCGGGCGTGTTTTGGGCATGTCTGTCTTCCCTGTTACATTATTATTCATAACTTTTAAGCGGGCAATTCTATTCATTTGTTTCCAAAATGCAAGACTAATCTGCTAAAACATTCCGATGTCGATTCCTCCGCGTTTTCTGGATGAGCTGCGTGGCCGGCTCACACTGTCCGAGATCATCGGACGGCGCATCGCCCTGAAGCGGGCGGGGCGGGAGTATTCGGCGTGCTGCCCGTTCCACGGCGAAAAGACGCCGTCCTTTACGGTCAATGACGACAAGCAGTTCTATCACTGCTTTGGCTGCGGGGCGCATGGCGATGTGATCGGCTTTGTCATGCAGTACGACAATCTGTCCTTTCCCGACGCCGTGGAGATGCTGGCCGCCGAGGCCGGGATGCAGGTGCCCAAACAGTCCCCGGAAGAAATCAAAAAGGCCAAGCAGGCCAAGGATCTTTATGCCTTGGTCGAGGATGCCGCGAAGTTTTTCGAGGAGCAGTTGCGTCATTCCGCGAACAAAAACGCGCTGGACTACATGACCGGCCGCGGGGTGAATGAGGAAAGCCTGTCCGCATTCCGTATCGGTTACGCACCGGCGGACGGGCAGGCGCTGCGCAAATACCTGCTGGTCCGGGACTATACCGACGCACAGATGATCGAGGCCGGTGTGACCCGCGCATCCGAACGGGGCGGGGAGCCTTATGCCTTCTTCCGCGAGCGCATCATGTTTCCTGTGCCGGACAGGAGGGGGCGCGTGGTCGCATTCGGCGGGCGGATCCTGCCGGACCACCTGCGTCCGCCGCAGCAGGGCGATTTCAAGCCGCCCAAATATATCAACTCCTCGGACACGCCGCTCTTTCACAAGGGGCATATGCTGTACGGCGAACCGCACGCCCGGCAGGCCGCTTCCGACGGGGAGCCGCTGGTGGTGGTCGAGGGCTATCTGGATGTCATGGCCTGCGTGCAGGCCGGTTTCAAAGGCGCGCTTGCACCGCTCGGCACGGCCCTGACCGAAGAACAGATCCTTGCGCTCTGGAAAATGATCCCGGACCGGGAGAGGGTTCCCTTCCTGTGCTTTGACGGCGATAACGCGGGCCGCAGGGCTGCTGCACGGGCCTGTGAGCGAATCCTGCCGCTTTTAAAGCCGGACCAGAGTGTACGCATTGCTTTCCTGCCCGAGGGCGAGGATCCGGACACCCTGATTCGCGGCGGCGGCAAAAAGGCCTTTGCCGGGGTTCTGGAGAGCGCCATGCCGCTCGTGGATTTTCTCTGGCTGTACCATACGGCAGGCAAAAGCTTTTCCACGCCCGAATCGCGTGCCGGTCTGGAGCAGGTGCTGGAGCAGGATACCCTGCGAATCGCCGATCGTCAGGTGCAGCAATATTACCGCGATGCTTTCCGTCAGAAGGTCCGTACGGCCTTTTTCCCCAGATATTCGAAGGACCGGCGCCCGGCAAACCAGGATTCTTTATCTGCACCCCCGCTGCGCCGCCCGGCACATTCCGGCAATCTGTTGCCTTTCAGGGTGCTGCTGGCAACGCTTTTAAACCATCCGGCCCTGTTTGCCTTTGTGGAGGATGAACTGTGCCAGATGGATATTCCGGATGAAGGGCTAAATCGCCTGCGGCAGGCTGTTTTATCGGCACTTTCAGGCGATTCAGCACTTGACTCCGAGGCCCTGTGTCGCCATTTAAACGAGGTTGGATACGAGGTGGAGCTGAATAACGTCCTATCCGAATCCGTATATACGCACGCGGGCTTTGCCCGTCCCGGTTCCGAGGAACAGGATGCGCATGACGGATGGACGGAAACCATTGCAATCATGCAGAAAAAAGGCGTGTGGCGGGAGTTGAAACTGGCGGCTCAGGCTCTGGCAGCCGATTTTTCCGAGGAAAACGAGGGCAGGTTGCTGGCGTTGCGCGGTGAGGGGACAGAAAGTAATCCCTGATGAGGAAACACTTTGATTCTTTAGCAAAATACGGTTTAATCGCACGAATGGGCATAGGGTATGGCATCTAAAAATACTGTTGGTAATCTTGCTGTGAGCGAAAAAGAACAAGAAGAAAGCAGAGAGTCCTCAGGCGGCTCGCTGGCGGCTATCGTCAAAAAACTGGTGGCCAAGGGTAAGGAGCGCGGCTTCGTCACGTATGACGAACTGAACAAGGCGCTGCCTGCCGAGGAATATTCATCCGAGCAGATCGAAGACGCCATGGCGGCTCTTTCGGATATTGGCGTGCAGCTTGTCGAGAGCGAGGACGACGTTACCGAGGAAGAGGAAGAAAAGGGCGGCGATTACGAATCGGGCGGCAATATCGCCGACGACGATATGGGGCGCACGGACGACCCGGTGCGCATGTACCTGCGCGAAATGGGCTCCGTCGAACTGCTCTCCCGCGAGGGCGAGATCGCCATTGCCAAGAGGATTGAGGCCGGGCGCGAACTGATGATCGGCGGCATCTGTGAAAGCCCGCTGGCCATCGAATCGATCATTGCCTGGCACGAGGCTCTCCAGAAAGGGGATATTCTCCTGCGCGAGGTCATCGACCTCGACGCCACCTACAGCGATGGCCCGGATGCTGAAAGCGATGAGTCCGAAGAAGATATGTCGGATGACGACGATGAGTCGGAAGACAGCGAGGGTGAAGGCGACGATGACGGGGATGAGGAAAGCAACATCTCCCTGTCTGCGATGGAAGAGGAGCTGGCCCCGCAGGTCTACGAAACCTTCGACAAAATCAAGAAGACCTACAAGAAGATGGGCAAGGTTCAGCAGGAGCGCCTTGATGCCCTGCAAAAGGGTAAGGAGCCTGCCGAGGCCACCAACAGGAAATACGAGGCGCTTAAGCACGACATGGTCGTCCTGATGGATGAGGTCCGCCTCAACAATGCCCGGATCGAACAGCTTATCGAACGCCTGTACAAGATGAACCGTGAACTGGTTGGTCTTGAGGGCCGCCTGTTGCGTATGGCCACCAACTGCGGTGTCAAGCGCGAGGAGTTCATGGAGCAGTATTTCGGCTCCGAGCTTGACCCGAAATGGCTGGCCAAGGTCAGCAAGCTGAAGGGCAAGGGCTGGGACAAGTTTACCGAAAAACACGTCGAGGAAGTCGGCGCTATTCGTGATCAGATCAATGTTATCGCCGAAGAGGCCATGCTGCCTCTGAAGGAGTTCCGCCGCATCGTCGGTACGGTGCAAAAGGGCGAGCGCGAGGCCGGGCGTGCCAAAAAGGAAATGGTTGAGGCAAACCTGCGCCTTGTGATTTCTATCGCCAAGAAATACACGAACCGCGGCCTGCAGTTCCTCGATCTCATTCAGGAGGGGAATATCGGCCTCATGAAAGCGGTCGACAAGTTCGAGTACCGCCGCGGCTATAAATTCTCAACCTATGCGACATGGTGGATCCGTCAGGCCATCACCCGTTCCATCGCCGACCAGGCCCGTACGATCCGTATCCCGGTCCACATGATCGAAACCATCAACAAGCTGGTGCGGACCTCCCGCCAGATGATGCACGAGATTGGCCGCGAACCCACGCCGGAAGAGCTGGCAGAGCGCTTGCATATGCCTTTAGATAAGGTTCGTAAGGTATTGAAAATCGCCAAGGAACCGGTTTCTCTCGAAACCCCCATCGGCGACGAGGAAGACTCCTCCCTCGGCGATTTCATCGAGGACAAAAACGCCATCCTCCCGGTCGAAAGCGCGATCCACTCCAACCTGCGCGAAACCACAACCCGCGTGCTGGCGTCCCTCACGCCGCGGGAAGAGCGCGTCTTGCGCATGCGCTTCGGCATCGGCATGAACACCGACCACACCCTTGAGGAAGTCGGCCAGCAATTCAACGTCACCCGCGAACGTATCCGCCAGATCGAAGCCAAGGCCCTCAGGAAGCTCAAGCACCCGAGCAGGAGCAGGAAGCTGCGCAGTTTCCTCGACACGTAGAACATGCCGGACTTGAAAGCAGCCTTTGAGGCACTGCCGGAAACAATTGCAACGCAACAGTCTGTATGGTTCAGGCTGGAGGGGGATTCTCTTCAGGCGGTCATAGAAACAATAGCGCTAAATGAAAAGCCTAAGCAGGAACGCAACACCGAAGCAGTAAACGCACTGGCTGAGCGGTTGGGGTTGCTCACAGGTGTAATCCGTAAAGATACATTCTATGGCGCATCTATCCATTACCCGGAAGTTTTTGCGCACCCGCTTTCATCAGTGAATGAGTTTTACATGCTCTGTCCGATAGGTCTGGATCCCAGGACGTTTGAATTAAGACATTTTGAGCCGGTCGGAGGCGTTCGACTGAAGGATGATGAAGTATCAAGTCTGACAAATTCATTGTTTCCAGCACAAGGGGCCTCAATTGCATTTATTCGCCGCGAACCGGTATGCCGCCAAGGTGAGGGGCCGGGAGGCATAAGCAGGACAACGCCCAACCCCGTTTGAATGGCTGGTGCGCAGGAATTCGGTGTCGAGGTAAATACGCTTCATTGTCATAACCTGTTTTGTGGTTACTTAACAGAACGTACAGCGCCACGTCAACATCCATGACCGTTCGGAATTGATCTTGCAGGGACTTTCCTGTTATGAGTGTTGGGCAAGGGCCTGTAGCTCAGCTGGTTAGAGCTGTCCGCTCATAACGGATAGGTCGGGGGTTCAAGTCCCTCCGGGCCCACCATGACCCTTAAGTTCCGTTTATATTCAACGCCTTAGCCTTCAAGAGTTTGCCGCTTCTGACAATTTGTTACAGAAGTTTGTTACAGAAATGGCGAAGGTTGCACATCTTTTGAATCGGAACGGGCATTATTATTTCCGTATGGCAGTGCCTGCGAAATTTACGCCTGTGCTGGCGCGTAAGGAACTGACTTACTCTTTAAAAACAAAATGCTATCATGAAGCCAAGAGCCGTTGTGTACGTGTTTTACCGGCTGTTCATACGCTTTTTGAAAATTTGGATCGCATGAAAACCCTGACCAGAGACGAGATCAAGCTGTATATCGGGCGCTATGCCGCCCAATCCCGTATGTTTTTAAGGATAGAATCAAAAACAAAGTTGCGCGCGGAGCACCCAGCCGAGGATTTTTTCGTGCGTATCGCACTCACCGAGATCAATGGGGGTACGCAAAATAAACGATAGTTTTATGGAAAAAATAACCCCAAAAATGCTATAATTATAAGATGGAGGTATCGGGTTTTTCATTTACGCAGCCTGTTTCGAAGCCGGGATCGAACGAAGATTCCACGCTGCGCGGACCTGCGTTCCAAAAACGTGAGGAAGAGGACGCGATAAAATCGCTCAACGAGCGCCCCTCCGGCCTTTCCACGCAGGAAAGCAACCGCAACGATTTCAACAAAAGACCGGTTGACAAGGCCTTCGGGGTCAGCGAGGACGTAAGCGACCGCGGGGAAGAAGAGCGCGTTGCCAAAAAAGAGGAAGAGGAACGCCTCGCCGAAGCCCGCAGGAAAAAGAAAGAGGAAGAAGAGACGCGCGACCTCGATGACCGCTTTCAGGCCTTTCTCAAGGCAGAATCCCTGGATAGCGCCAAACAGGAGTCCGGCGGCTCCGTCGACGTATTCGCCTAATCATCAACGTTCATACAATATACATTTGAAGTGGTATAATCCGCACCGGTGAATCACGCATTGCCGGATGGGGGTACTTATATGAAACAGTTTGTCCTTCTGCTCGTATTCCTTTTTCTGGCCTTTCCGGTCTACGCGGAAGTGATAGAGAACCCGGGCGCTGACTTTCGTACGGCCTCGGGGCAGGATGCCTGGGAATGGCTTGAGGGTAGGAGTTTTTCTTTCGAGCGCGCGGCCGATGACAAGAGCGAAACCAATATCTATTTCTCGGAAGAAAAGGGCCTTGTGCTGGAAGCGCTCGACCATGCGCAGGCGATTTTTGCGCTGAGGAAGGGCTATCTGGAGAATTACCGCGATGTCGAGATTTCATGGGGCGTTGATAAATTCCCGGAAGGCGCGTCCTACGAAAAAGAGGGCGCCCGGCACAATGAGGCCGTGATGCTCTTTGTCTTCTTCGGCGAGGAAAAGATCAGCAGCGGCTCCCTGTTCATTCCCGACCTGCCGTACTTCATCGCCATCCGCCTGTGCCAGAACGATACGATCAACAAACCGGAACTGGGAAATTACTATCACAAAGGCGGGCGTTTTGTTTGTGTGGCCCATCCCGAGCCGGGAGAGGTCGTGCAAACGCGCTTCGATCTGAAAGAGGCGTTCCGGGAATATTTCGGCTTCGAGGCTCCGCCCCTGCAGGGCGTGGCCTTTGAGTTCGATACCAACGGCGCCCCTGACGGCGGCCGCACCAAAGCCTTCATCCAGCAAATCCAGTTCCCTGCCGCAACCTACATCCGTGAGGACTGATGGAAGAAAAGATGGAGAAAGGGGCGCCTTGTCTTGAGGACGCTCTTCACGCTTTTCACGATTGCTCTCACTTCGAACCCTTCCTGAAAGACCTGCAGCCATACATGGAACGCTTTGGGTATGAGGCATAAGGCAGGTAATGCACTCGCACCGGGCACTGAAAATGATATATAATATTCATCCGTCCTAATGAACGTGCAGCGGAAAGAATATGGGAGCCTATATCCGGACATTGAGCTTTAACGAGCTTGATTTTAAGGAGCCGCCATTGCGGCTGCCGGGCGACACCGAGCATACCTATGCCATTAACTTTCCAACCGACTACCTTCCGATCCGCGTGATGGGCACCGGGCCCTACAAGCTTCAGGTGGACCTCGCCCACGACCGGCATACGGCGGGCGCACTGGTACTCTCGATGCTCGACCCGTACTACCAGAGCACGGACAGGATCGTTGTCTCGCTGGTCGAGGTCGCCATGTATATCGGCACCAGGCCCAAAGCGGGCTGCATCCGCTTCCTGAAAGAGCGCCTTTCAAAATGGATGTACACCGAGGATCTGAACGAGCAATTCGTTGATATCTTTGCGGAAGGTCTGGCCAAGGCTTTAAAGGATATGGGGTTCAATATCGGCCTTACGGGTAAGAAAGAGTGATTCTTTCGGGCTCCTGAAAAGATTGTTTTGCTTAACGCACTGATAACACAATAAAAACTATCGAATTTTTGAGCGATTCTCCCGCTTCGTGCTACCGTCCGAATATAAAAAGAAGCAAAAAATGGAGGGTGCCGGATGACTGCTTACGTGAAGACTTTGCGTTTTAATGATCTCGATTTCCCGCAGGCCCCGCTGCCTGTGTTCGACCGGGAAGGTAACTGCGTCGATTATACCTATGACGGAAATTTCCGGTACGAACAATGCGTACTGAACCTGCCGAGCGCAGGTGCGCATACCGTTCAGGCGGGTATTCAGGTCAGGCCCGGCAAAGACCCGGTTATTGAGATCGCCATTTATGACGGCCAGTATCATCTCGTGAGCCGTATCCATATGCCGCTCGGCGAAATCCTGCCGCTGTGCCGTCCGCGGTCCGGGCAGCGTCTGGCGCTTGGCCTGCGCGTACCCGTAGAAACCGTTCTGGCCGACAGGCTGGCGGATCTGTTCGAGACGGGAAGGGGGGATTTTTGCCGCCTGCTCGCCACGGGGCTGCGCAAGGCATTGTCGCTGGAGCCGTCCTGGCACGGTCATCCCCCTGCAAACGCTTGACATTCCGGCCGGAAACCTTTACTTGTTGCGGCCATTCCCGGGAAAGATCCCTCATAAGGGGGACGTTGATGTAAAAAGCATCAAGCCGTAGTCGGCCCGCCGGGACAACAAGAAGAAAGGACGAAAGCCATGAGTGGCAAGCGCCATGCTGCAAAGCATAAAATCGACCGTCGCCTCGGATGTAACCTCTGGGGCCGTGCAAAATCACCTTACAACATTCGCCAGACCAGCCCCGGTATGCACGGCGCACGCCGCAGCAAGCCGACAGATTACGGTATCCAGCTCTTTGCCAAGCAAAAGCTGAAAGGCCATTACGGCAATATCGGTGAAAAACAGTTCCGCCGTTATTATAAGGAAGCTGTGCGCCTGCGCGGCGATACGGGTCAAAACCTGATCGGCCTGCTGGAGCGCCGCCTCGATGCGGTTGTCTACCGCGCCAAATTTGTGCCGACCGTTTTCGCCGCCCGCCAGTTCGTAAACCACGGCCACATCCTGGTGAACGGCAAGCGCGTGACGGTCCCGTCTTACATGATCAAGGAAGGCGACGTGGTCGAGGTTCGCGAGAAATCCCGCGAACTGCCGCTGGTTCTGGTTGCCATGCAATCCCCGGAACGCGATGTGCCTGAATACATCACTGTTGATGAAAAGGCGATGAAGGTAACCTTCCTCAGCACACCGAAGCTGGAAGACGTGCCATACGCCACGCAAATGGAACCGCATCTCGTGGTCGAATTCTACAGCCGTTAAGGCATCCAAAAAGATTTATGAAGAAAGCCGCACCTTTGTGTGGCTTTCTTTTTGTGTCTCTGTTAGATATACGGAAAATGAAAAACGATGCGTTCAGAAAAACAGGGCGGGCCCTGAAGGATATGCTGCGTGATCCGGGTTTTATATTCCCGCTCACGCAGACAACCGCTTATACCAGCCAGATAGTATTGAATTCCGTTTCAGGCGCAGGGCCTGTCCTGTTGCTGGCCGCCGCGTTAGCCAATACGGGAATTGCAGGCGGCGTCAATTTCTATCGGCATTTCCAGCCGGATAAGAAGAAGTCTTCGCTTTCTGAGCACCTGCACAGGGATACGGTGACCTATAAGGCAAACGGTTACTGGCAGTGGTTTGTCCTGATCCCGCTTGCGCTTGCAACGGGCAATTACGGCGTTGCCGGTATGTCCTTTGGGTTTGGCAGTGTGATGTCGATAAAGGGTTGTCTTGAACTGAATAATCACGAAACCCACCCCTGGGATTTGCCGGAACGTGGCCTGAAGGCAATCAAGAGAGGTTTCGAACGGCTTGGAAATCATCCGAAAGGGTGGGTGGCCAAACCATCCAAATGGGCGGGCAGGCTTTTGATGGGCTCGGAGTTCTGGGCCGGGGTAGGGCTGCTCTTTTTTGCATCGGCGGCAGGAATGCCGTGGGCGCTGACGCTTCCGACGGTGGCCGTGTGCACGGCCCTTAGCGTTGCGCATGACCCGAGCCGGACAAAGCCTGCCTACCGCCGGACGATCACGGCGCTGTTTAACAAGGCTTCAGACCTGACCGGAAAGGATATAACCGGCCCGGCCGGAAATCTTCACAGAAAGCTATACAGAACAATAAGCCGAAAGAGAGAGCCTGGCCATGTTTCGGATATGACGCTGGCACGCGGCGTCTTCCAGGTTTTCGGTGTAGCGACATTTGCCTGTATAGGCGGCATGCTGGCGGCGGCAACAACGCCTATAGCCGCAGCGAGTGCAGGCATGATGATGTTTGGGCAGGGGCTGGCAATATGGGCAAGCTACAATGTCATGCGTCACATGCACCGGCAGGACCAGGCGGATTACAAGCATGCCGTTGGGAATGCCATAAAAGAAGCGCACCGGCCTGTAGATTGCGCTGAGAAGAAATCTGAACCTGGGCCGTTGCCGCAGGCAAAGCCGCGTTCGATGAATCCATCTCTTGCTCACGTAACCAAAGCGTTTGCAAAGACAGAGGCATATCACAGGCCGGCAGATCCGCAGGTTGCGTTGCCGCTTATGAGGGAGGTTCCTTCTTGCCAATCAGGGCCGAGATAATGCCGTGAAAGGTCCGCACTTCCTGATCTGTCATTTGTGAGCGGGTCAGCATGTTGCGGATATTGCGGACCATGGTCGGGCGCATATCCTCGTTGCGGAAGAAATGGTGCGCGGCAAGCTCGGTTTCCAGCCTCTCTAACATTTCCTCAAGGTCCCTGTGCTCTACGGGAACACTGTCCCCGGTCGGAAGGTCAAAATCCGGCGGATCGCAGGCAATCATCCACCATTCGTAACAGAGCAGCAAAACAGCCTGCGCCAGGTTGAGCGAGGAAAAGTCCGGATTGAGCGGCAGAGTCATCACCGCATCGGCCAGCGCCACATCGTCATTGGTCAGGCCCGTTCGTTCCGCGCCGAACAGGATAGCGCAGGGACGTCCTGCATTTTCCTGTTTGTGAATTTCTTCAGCCGCAGAACGGGCGGTATAGACCGGCTTGATCTGATCCCTTGACCGCGCCGTGGTGGCTAGCACAAACCGGCATTCGGCCACGGCATCCGTAACGCTCTCATAAACCCGCACAGGCGGCATTTTCGAAAGCGCACCGGACGACATGGCATCCGCCCGCTCGTTCGGCCAGCCGTCCCGCGGGCGCACCAGCCTTAAATCCGTCAGCCCGCAATTCAGCATCGCCCGCGCGGCGGCGCCGATATTCTCGCCCATCTGCGGGTCTGCAAGGATAATGGCGGGTTGAGGCATGTTTGTTCGCGCTATTGTTAAGGCCGGAATAATATTCAGAGTGCTTGTTTTTAACCACGAATGGACACGAATGGACACGAATTTTTTACCGCGAAGACGCGAAGGAGCGAAGAAAGCGCCGCAGGCATATAGATATTAAAAACCACAGATGAACACAGATACACACGGATGTTTTATCTGAGTCCATCTGTGTTTATCTGCGGTTTAAAGAATTTTATTTTGCCTGCGGCACTTCTTCTCCGCTTTCTTCGCTCCTTCGCGTCTTCGCGGTAAAACTCAGTATCTCTTCAACCACCCATCCAGCAGGAACGCCATCTCTTCACTATGCTCCGGGGCCGTAAAGGGGTGGTCGGAACCTGCAATAATATGCATCTCCCGCTCGCAGTTCAGAAGATCAAACAGGACCCTCTGGTGATCCGGCGGGGTAGGGATATCGTGTTCGCCGACGATCATGAGCACCGGCATGGTGAGTTTGTCCGTGTCCTCCAGAATGGTGTAAGGCGCCATGCAGGAAAGCCATGAAAACGGTTGCTTGCTGGGTTCAGTCTCTTTCCACGTGCACTCGCGCACCTGCTCCCCATTGTCACGCCAGGCGGCAAATTCGCTTTCAGGCATGTTACGTTCGTAAGCCTCGTAAAGATGCTTGCCGGAAATCACGGCAGCCAAAGGGCAGAGCAGAGAGACATCTTCCGGATGGTTCTCGGCGTAATGCAGGGTCGTAAATCCGCCGAGCGAATGCCCGGCCAGCGCGAACGGCGCGGAAAACCATTCCTGCTCCTTCGCCCACTCGATCGCGTCGTATAAGTCATGCAGGTGCGTTTCAATCGTGTTGCCTTCAAGTTCCCCGTCGCTTTCATTAAAAGTGTGCGTGCAGTCGAGTGTCAGCGTATCGAAACCGTTATTTCTGAAAACCTTCGTGATATTGAGCGCGCGCGGATCGTCCGCCCCGCCGGAATAGCCGTGCTGGTAAATTGCCAGCCCGCGTTGCTCGCCCGGCGTTTTCTCAAAACGCACATACATGGTCTGGCCGCGGCGGTTGGTGATGGGGGTTTTATCGCTCATGCCTGTTTCTCCAGAATGCGTGCTGCGGTGCTTTCTTCGACCGGGCGGCAGTCGACAACGCTGTGTTCGATCAGCTCCAGGAATTTCTTTTTGTTTTCCGGCGTATCGAATTCAAAGCCCATGATCGCCCGGCCGATCGCCTCGCCGGAATAGGCGTAGTTGAAATAGCAGATATTGCTGACCTCTGAAACCTGTTTCAGGAAATCGCGCAGCGCGCCGCGGCGTTCGGGGAAGTGAACGTGCAACAGGACAGGATCTTTGAACAGAGACGGGCTGTAAGGAATAATCCGGTAGCGCACATCCGGCTGCCCGGTCACGTCCTCGAACGCCAGGTTTTGTTCGGCAAAGGCCTTGTGGATCTGCTCCATTTTTTTGGGGTCGGCTTCAAAGGCAAGGATCGGCCAGGCGTCTTTTTCATCCACCTTGCCGTACTGGAATTCGGTGATATTGACGTCGACGAAGATATTGTCGAGCAGGCCGAGCAGGCCGCCGCTTTCCTCGCCGATATGAAACCGGAAAAAGCGTTTTCTGTGTGCGCCGACGGCGGAGTTGCTGGCAATCAGGGTGAGTTTGCCGAAATCCATATTGGCCCCGCACAGGATGAGGCCGATGCGTTTGTCCGCCAGCCTGTCCGGGTGCTCTTCCGTATAATTGGCGAGCGCGGCCAGCCCCATCGCCCCGGACGGTTCCGGAATAACCCGGCGCAGCTCCCACATTTTCTGGATGGCTGCGCTAACCTCCTCGTTGGTTACGGTGACAATTTCGTCCACGTAGCGGGAGCAAAGTTCGAAAGTCAGGTCACCGGGGCGCGTGACGGCCGTACCATCGCAGAACGTATCAACGCTGTCCAGCGTCACCGGCTTGCCGGCCTCAAGAGAGGCCTTCATGCTTGCCTGGTCGACGCCTTCCACGCCGATGATTTTGATGTCCGGGTAATGAACCTTCAGCCAGGTCGCCACGCCGGCCGCCATGCCGCCGCCGCCGATCTGGACGAAAAGGAAATCGAACGGTCCCTTGCCGGAAAGAATGATCTCGTCGGCGATCGTGGCCTGCCCGGCGATGGTGTAAAGATCGTCAAACGGGTGCACGTAAATAAGGTCGTGTTCTTTGGCATATTTTTTAGCCGCGTCACCGGCGACATTGTAATTGTCGCCCTCCAGAACGATTTCGACATTATCGCCGCCATGGGACTTCACGGCAGTCTGCTTCATTAGCGGTGTGGAAAGCGGCATGAAGATTTTTGCCTGAATGCCAAGCTCACGCGCCGCAAGCGCCACGCCTTGCGCATGGTTCCCGGCCGAAGCCGCAACCACCGTTGCGCCGGGTTTGCCCGCCGTCAGGATTGCTGTGCAGTTATAAGCGCCGCGCCATTTATAGGCGTTGATCGGCGATAAATCCTCACGCTTAATATAGGTCTCGAACCGGTCGCTGACGGGCAGAAGCTCAAGCGGTGTCGGCTGCCCGATTTTATAGACCCGTTCCCGGGCCTGGAGGATTTCCGTGATCAGCTGTTCGTGCAGGTCTTTTTTCATCGCGCTTTACTATGACCCTGATAAAGGGGGCTGTGCAAGACGTGTTAAAGGATAAAAGCATTTGATCATTTCCGCATTCTAATATATAACGGGCTCAACTCATTAGCGATAATAAGATGCTGGTAAGTCCTTATGTCGGGGGAGGATTTGCATACCGGGAGTCCGGAGACTCTGCGTAGTAAGCCTGAGCACGGATCTCTCTGGCACAGGGATGCTATGCTGTTCCGGGCGTTGCATTGTCTCAAGCTCTATGTCGAAGATTATCAACAAAATCAACGAACTGTCCGTACGCGTAAAGTTGTGGCGCGCGAGAAAGACATTGATTATGCGCGGCTTCGTGATGCGAAAATCAGGCTGGTCCATGAATTCAAACCAAGGTTCTTTGCCGCCGCCGGGATTGCCGATCATGGAAAGTTATGGGTCGCTGCGCATGACGGGGATAGTTACACGGAAGCGCTGGATGCCGCTGTTTCAACGGTCATAGGGAAAACGCGCGATAAGCATCTATCTGCCGGGGCCTACGCTGTTGTGAGCGGGTTTTCCGGTCTTTTATCCCATCTCGAAAAAGAAGAGGGGCTGCCGACCTGGATGGCAAAGCTGAACACGCGGCTTGTGGGACAGGCAAAGATCCACGGGTGTTACCCGTCCGTGAAGCAGATTCTGGCCCTACAGGCGCTCGAGGACAGGGTACAGCTAAGTTTTTCTGTGAATCCGCATAATATTGCCAAATGCTATGGCCTGATGTTCTGCGACAGGCTTGGGCATGTGCGTAAGCTTCTTGCGGACATACCGGCCATACCTGTTCAACATAAAATAGATACGCCCGGCGTTACATTCTCTCCGTCAGGCAGTAGAGGCGCTACGTGGTAACGTTATTCCTGAGCAGCTTGTAAATATAACTGTCCTTCAGTGCGTCGAACGAAGCCTCGATAATGTTGCTCGATACGCCCACCGTCAGCCAGCGATGGTCAGGGTTTTTCGTGGAAGAGCTTTCGATCAGGACGCGCGGCATGGCGGCAGAGGCGTCCTGAGCCTGAAGGATACGGACGCGGAAATCGGCCAGGCTCATATCCTTCAGTTTGGGGTAGACCGGCTCCAGTGCTTTTCGCAGGGCGACGTCGATCGCGTTCACCGGGCCTTTCCCTTCGGCGACCGTGTGTACCAGCTTGTCGCCAATCCTGACCTTGATGCTGGCCTCGGATTCTGTGACCAGATCACCGTTGGCATTGAAGCGGCGCTCGTCCGTGACACGGAAGCGCTCGACCCGGAAATAATCCGGCACCTGCCCAAGCATCCTTCGTGCCAGCACTTCAAACGAAGCTTCCGCGCCGTCATAGGCATAACCTTCCGACTCCCGTTGCTTCACTTCATCGACCAGCTTTTGAATAAGCGGATCTTTCGGATCGACGTCGATCTTCAGCTCCTTGAGGCGGGCGATCATGTTGGAGCGTCCGGCCTGATCGGAAACCAGAACGTTGCGCCGGTTGCCGACAAGTTCCGGCTCGATATGCTCGTAACAGCGCGGATTTTTGTTGATGGCCGAGGCGTGCAGCCCGCCCTTGTGCGCAAAGGCCCGGTCGCCGACATAAGGGGCGTGCGTGGCCGGGGCGCGGTTCAGAATTTCGTCCATCGACCGGCTAAGCGTACGCAGGCCCTTTAATTTGCTCTCATCCAGCCCGATGTCATAGCCCATCTTGACCATCAGCGTCGGGATCAGGGAAACCAGATTGGCGTTACCGCAGCGCTCGCCCAGTCCGTTCAGCGTTCCCTGCACCATACGCGCGCCCGCACGCACGGCGGCCAGAGAATTGGCGATGGCGTTGCCCGTATCGTCGTGGCAGTGAATGCCGATCTTTTCGCCCGGGATCGTTTTTGCGATTTCGCCGACGATCTCTTCAATCTCATGCGGCAGGACGCCACCATTGGTATCACACAACACGATCCAGCGTGCACCGCCGTCATTGGCGGCCCTCAGGCATTGCAGGGCATATTCCGGATTGGCCTTGTAGCCGTCGAAGAAATGCTCCGCATCGAACAGCGCTTCGCCCTTTTCAGCGGCAGCAGCGACACTCTCACGGATATTTTCAAGGTTCTCATCGTTGGAAATATTCAGCGCCACATCGACATGAAAATCCCATGTCTTGCCGACAAGGCAAAAAGCTTTTGCCGTGGAATTCAGAACGGCGGACAGCGCCGGATCGTTGGCCGCGCTGCGTCCTGCCTTCTTGGTCATGCCGAAGGCTGTGAAGGTGCTGTGCTTCAGTTCAGGCGGATGTTCAAAAAACTGGTCGTCTGTCGGGTTCGCTCCCGGCCAGCCACCTTCTATATAATCAATGCCGAACGTGTCGAGCGCCTTGGCAATAGCGGTTTTCTCAGCCACAGAAAAATCCACGCCGGCGGTCTGGGCGCCGTCGCGAAGGGTTGTATCAAACAGGTAAATGCGTTCTCCGGTCATGGGGAGCACAATGGCTTAAATCCGGCCGGAGATGCAAGGATTCATTGTTTGTCGAAGGTTAACCTGTATGGCGCAAGAGCCGCGACATTAATCGGCTCTCTCTCCGGTGCTGGCATGCTGAAGGCCTCCCTGTTTTCCTTTTCAGGAAGATCCATGCAAATTGCAGCTATAGCAGGCGCCAGAAGTGGTAGATTTGGAACAGCTAAAATAGCGGCTCCGGCAGCAGCAAATCTCTGAACTTTGTTCATGATGTTATCTCCAGTTCATTGTTCAACGGGAGATAACTACCTTATTCTAATGCGCTAATATAATCTGACATAATGCCGCACCTGGCATGTCGTCATCCCCGCGAAGGCGGGGGTCTGGTCAGTTTTCAACAAATGAGATGCTGGTACATGTCCGGATGCCCGCCTTCGCGGGCATGACGGGTAAGTAAAAAGGGGATCAGGCAGCTTGTCTATGCTGCAACCGCGCTTTTGCCTTTTCTTCCCCGATCAGCGGCAGCAGGACGGCCAGTTCCGGGCCGTGATCCATGCCTGTGAGGGCCTGGCGCAGGGGCATGAAGAGAGCCTTTCCTTTGCGGCCCGTGGCTTCCTTGACCTTGTCGGTCCAGATTTTCCATGTGCTTTCATCCCACGGCGCAGGCGGGAGGAGGGCGGCGGCCTGTTCGATATAGTCCGGCTCCTCGATAACCGGCTCGACGGGGCCGTTGGCAACCTTCCACCATTCGGCGGCATCCGAAAGTTTTTCAAGGTTCGGCCGCACGGCCAGCCAGAAAGTCTCATCCAGTTCCGCCACGCCAAGATGCGCCAGCCTTACATTGGCATCGTCAAACTCCGTGGCGTGCAGGATCTTGGCGTTGAGGCGGAACAGTTCCTCCGTATCGAATTTCGGTGCGCCTTTTGAAAATTTGGAAAAGTCGAAACTGTCGATCAGGGGCTGGATGTCCGTATACGGTTCAATCGGATCCGAGGTGCCGAGCCGGGCCAGCAGGCTGACAACGGCCATCGGCTCAAGGCCGTATTCCTCGCGCAGATCCTTGACGCTCATTGCGCCAAGTCGTTTGGAAAGCTTGCCGCCTTCGATATCGGAAATCAGCGGCAGGTGGGCAAAGACCGGGGGGGTCTTGCCGATCGCCTCGAACATCTGGATATGGGTGGCGGTATTGGAGACGTGGTCCTCGCCGCGTACCACATGCGTCATGTCGTAATCGGCATCGTCAATGACCGAGCAAAGGTGATAGAGCGGGCGTCCGTCTTCGCGGATGACCACGGGGTCGGCCATGGTGGAGCCGTCGAATTTGACGGGGCCGCGCACCATATCATCCCACTCGATTTGTTCGTGCTCCAGCTTGAAGCGCCAGTGCGGCGCCCGGCCTTCCTCTTCGTATTTTGCCTTCTGGGCATTCGTCAGTTTCAGGGCCGAGCGGTCGTAAATCGGCGGCAGGCCGCGGGACAAAAGGGCCTTGCGCTTCAGGGCCAGTTCTTCCGGCGTTTCGTAACAGGGATAAAGGCACTCGTCTTTTTTCAGTTGTTCGATGACTTCTTCGTAACGGGCCGACCGGTCACGCTGGCGGGTCTTTTCATCCCATTCCATGTGCAGCCAGACAAGGCTTGTCTCAATGGCTTCTTCATACTCGGCCTTGGAACGCTCGGTGTCCGTATCGTCAATGCGAAGCAGGAAATGCCCCTTGTTCGCACGGGCGAACAGCCAGGTAATCAGGGCCGTGCGGGCATTGCCGACATGCAGCATGCCTGTGGGCGAGGGAGCGAAGCGGACGCGTACGGACATTTTTAATCGTTCTTTCTCTACTTATTGGAAGTCATCTCTGCGCAGGCAGGGATCTACTTATCCACCATCACGAAAGCTGTCTGGTGGATTTCCGCCTGCGCGGGGATGACTTCACAAGGGGCGAGGCATAATAAACCCGCGCACTGCCCTATAGCAATGCGCGGGTTTAAAAAAAGCTGATTATTCAGCCGCAGCCGGTGCCGCAGCGCCGCCGGCCAGCGGATCGGGACCATACTGGTTCTCGCCGTCCTGTCCTTTCAGGCAGTACAGTTCAACAAACAGCCAGATCCATCCGATAATCGGAATGATACCAATCAGCAGGAACCAGCCTGATTTGCCGCGGTCGTGGCAGCGCTTGATGCCGATAACCAGTCCGGGCCAGATCAGGGCCAAAGAGAAAAGCAGGGCAATGATGCCGCCCGTCAGAAAGCCGTCAATCAGGCTCACGATAAAAGACGCGACAAAAGCGGGCAGAACCCACGACAGCCAGAAATCCTTACGGCAGACCCGCCCTTGCGGCGAAAGATAAAAATCCTTGTCTTTGATAAGACCGTCAATCATGAAAAATCCCCCTTCAATGGTGTTAACGGAAAGTCACAGAAAAAATTCAACACACATATGTAGCATATTTGGGAAGGTTTCCCAATAGCTTGGCCGTTACTTGTCTACACTCTTCAGGAAATGGTTTGTGATCGGATAGCGCCGGTCCCGTCCGAAGGCGCGGGAGGTGATCTTGATGCCGGGCGGTGCCTGACGCCGCTTATATTCGGCGTTGTCCAGCATGCTCCAGACTTTTTCAACCGTTTCCCGTTTATGGCCGCGCTCGACAATGGTCGGTAGGCCCATGTCCCGTTCGATCAGGCACATCAGGATGTCGTCCAGTTCCTCGTACGGGGGCAGGGTGTCCTGATCCGTCTGGTCTTCCTTCAACTCCGCGCTGGGCTCTTTCGTGATAATCCGTTCCGGGATGACAGCCTTTTCGGGGCCGAACGCATGGTCCGGTTTGTTTTCGTTGCGCCATTTCGCCAGTGTATAGGCCTGCGTTTTGTAAATGTCCTTGAGCGGGTTAAAGCCGCCGCACATGTCGCCATAGAGCGTCGCGTAGCCAACCGCCATTTCCGATTTGTTGCCGGTCGAGAGCACCATGCGTCCGCTGGCGTTCGATAAAGCCATTAATATAAGCCCGCGCGAGCGCGACTGGATGTTTTCAAACGTAATGCCCGGCGCGTCATCATGGACGTGCGGCTTTAGCATCGCGTCAAAAGCTTCCATCGCCGGATCAATGGCGATCATATCAAGGTGAACGTCAAGGTTTTTGGCCAGTTCAGCGGCATCGTCGAGACTGTCCTGCGAGGTGTAGGGCGAGGGCATCATCACGCAATGCACGGCCTCCGGCCCCAGCGCATCCACGGCAATGGCCGCGCAGAGGGCACTGTCGATTCCGCCGGAAACCCCCAGCAATACGCCAGGGAAACCGTTTTTGGTCACATAGTCGCGCAGGCCGATCACAAGCGCCTGATAGATCGCATCCTCGTCTTCGTGCGTGGGTGTGATCTCCTCGATTTCCTGAAGCCAGTCTCCCTCGGCCGTTTTCTCCAGCACGATATGCCGGATATCCTCGACAAACTCCTCTGCCTGCAACACCAGATCGCCGCTGGCACTCAGCACAAAGGACGCGCCGTCAAAGACAAGTTCGTCCTGCCCGCCGACAAGATTGACGTAGACCAGCGGCAGGCCGGTTTCCCGCACCCGCTGTTCGGCAAAATGCAGGCGTACGTCATTTTTCTCAGCTTCAAAGGGCGAGCCGTTGATGACGATCAGGATATCTGCGCCTTTTTTCTTTAACGCCGACGGCAAATCCGGATGCCACATATCCTCGCAGATCATGACACCGGGCGAAAAATCGCCGAGCGCCATAGGCACGGGCAGGGGCCCTTGCGCAAAAATGCGCTGTTCGTCGAAAACGCCGTAATTTGGCAGGTGGTGCTTGGTTGTCTGGCCGGTAATCTGCCCGTCTTTAATCAGGGCGCAGCCGTTATAGGTCTTGCCTTTTATCCGCAGCGGCGTCGGCAGCAGGACAGCAGGCCGCATCCCTTTTGTAAGATCGGCGATTTCCTGAATGGCGTCCTCAACGCGGTCCAGAAAAAAGGGCTTCAGGACAAGGTCTTCCGGCGGATAGCCGCACAAGGCCATCTCCGGAAACACAATTAAATCCGATATTTTTGATTCTTTTTCAATGACATCAGATATTTTTTTAATGTTAAACCTGATATCCCCGACAACCGGATTAATCTGCGCCAGCGTAATATGAAGTTTTGCAGTCATGTGAGGTATTTAAGCACCAAGAACGGCCCATATGCCAGAGGAAAATCATAGTGCTCTCTTTTCCTCCTCCCCCACAGGAGGAGGGAAGCTCTTCTATTCCGCTGCAATCTCCTCCGCAGACTCCACAGGCAGGTTGCCGCGTAAGGCCTTCAACTCTTCTGCCAGCAGGAAAGCAAGCTCCAGGGACTGGTTGGCGTTCAGGCGCGGATCGCAGGCGGTGTGGTAGCGGCTCGACAGGTCTTCATCGCTGATTTTATAGGCCCCGCCGGTGCATTCCGTGACGTCCTGACCGGTCAGCTCGAAATGGACGCCGCCGGGATGTGTGCCTTCCTGCGCATGGGCGGCAAAGAACCCTTTGACCTCGCCCAGAATGTTTTCGAAGTTGCGGGTTTTGTAGCCTGTGGAAGACTTTTCAATATTGCCGTGCATCGGATCGCAGGACCAGACGACATTGCGGCCTTCCTTCTTCACAGCCTTCAGCAACGGCGGCAGCATATCTTCGACCTTTTTATTGCCGAAGCGTGTGATCAGGGTCAGACGGCCGGGTTCGTTTTCCGGGTTCAGGATGTCGATCAGATGCAGCAAATCGTCAGCGCTTACGCCCGGCGGCACTTTCAGGCCGATCGGGTTGTGGATGCCGCGCACAAATTCGATCTGCGCGTGGTCGGCCTGATTGGTCCGGGCACCGATCCACAGGAAGTGGGCCGAACAATCGTACCAGTCCCCGGTCAGGCTGTCCGTACGTGTCATAGCTTCCTCGTAGGGAAGCAACAGCGCCTCATGCGAGGTGTAGAAATTCGTTTCGCGCAGGCTTGGCACGTTATCGCTGGTCACGCCGCAGGCTGCCATAAAGGCCAGCGCATCGTCGATCTGCTGGGCGAGTTCTTCGTAACGCTCGCCAAGCGGGCTGTCCTTGACGAAGTCAAGGTTCCACTTGTGCACGCGGTTAAGGTCGGCATAACCGCCCTTCGTAAAGGCGCGCAGCAGGTTCAGTGTCGCGGCGGCCTGATGGTAGGATTTCAGTATGCGCTGCGGGTCGGGAATGCGGGATTCCGGTGTGAAATCCAGTGCATTGACAATGTCACCGCGGTAGCTGGGAAGCTTCTGCCCGTCTCTTTCCTCGAAATCGTCTGAGCGCGGCTTGGCGAACTGTCCGGCCATGCGCCCGATCTTGACCACCGGCACGGAGCCCGCATAGGTCAGGACAATGGCCATCTGCAGGATGGCGCGCAGGGTGTCGCGAATTTTCGTGGAGCCGAACTCTGCAAAGCTTTCTGCACAGTCCCCGCCCTGAAGGACGAAGGCCCGCCCTTCGCAGGCTTCCGCCAGTTCGCGCTTCAGTTTGCGTGCCTCGCCCGCAAAAACCAGCGGCGGCAAAGCGGCCAGCTCTTTTTCAACAGCCGCAAGCGCTGCCTCGTCCGTATAGGTCGGCAACTGCTTTGCAGGCTTGTTTCTCCAGTTTTCCGGGCTCCAGTCTTTGCTCATTAATCTCTCCGCAACCATATCCGTGTAAGCTGATCACTTAAGTAGGCAATATTCGTCTACAAAGCAAGCTTTCCGGGATTCCCCCAGGAAATTTGCGCTAAGGGTTTGCTTCATAGGACAATAGATAATTGGTATTTGCGGGCTAAAATAAATGAGTAACGGGCAATCCTCTGATTTGAACGGCTATCCGGATAAACAAAATCCGCTGGAAGACGTAAGCGATCTTCTGCGCTCTGCGGAATCGTACGATTTGCCGTTCCCGAAAGCGCAGCTTCTAAACACGCTGCGGGTGCTGGCGAAAAACCTGGATCGCGACCTGCTGACCATAGAACATACCTGCAATTCTTTCCTGTACGATCAGGGGCTTGGAACGGACGGAGAAACCCTGACGGACATCTTTTTGAACTGGGAAACATCGCCTGAATATAATCCTTCGCTGACGGCGCTTGTGGTTCACGCCGCTGAGGCAATGGAACTGGATGAGACCAGCCCGCAGGTGCGGGCGGCGCTGATGGGCAGTGTTCTGGGCGAGGTTGAGAACAAGCAGCCCTACCACAACAACGTGCATTTTCGAAAAGTCCTGCTCCACATGATCCGCATGCTGGATGCGCACAACCGGATTTACGCCGCTTCCGAGCATAAGCTGGGTAAGGCCGATATGGCGCTGATGATGACGGCATCCTGTATTCATGATCTGGGGCATGACGGGCTGGGCAATATTCTGGGCGACAGCTACTATCCGGCGCGCCTTGAGGCGCAGTCCGTCGATATGGCGGAAAATCTGTTGAAAGCAGCAGGGCTGACGGAGGCGGAAATACAGACATTGCGGACGATGATCCTGTTGACGGAAGTAACGCCGCTGGACGACCCCGTACAGTTGAGCCCCGTACAGCAGTTAAAGACCGCCTATCGCTACCATTTCCGGCGCAAGCGCTGGATTGATCTGGACAATGTGCTGGAGGAGCGTTTTGCGGTACTGAAAGAGAATAGGAAGCTGGTTCTGATGGCGATGCTGCTGCATGAATCCGATATAGCAACCTCCGCGGGCCTGACGCCGCGCATGACCATGCATGAAAGCCGGATGCTTTCTCTTGAGCTTAAAGGGCAGGACTCGCCTGATTCCAAATTCGTGCAGTTCTTCCTGGACCGGGTTTGCAATAACACCATGCTGACCCGCGCCGGACAGGCGCTTTATGACGAGAATATGCAAGGGATTATTGTGCAGGCCCAGCGCAGATATCTCGATTTCCTTGCCATCATGGACCGTGAAAAAGGCCCGTTTCTCACAAATCACGACCCGTCCGGGCAGGGAGCGATCCAGACGACTTAAGAAACCGGAGTCCGCAATGTCACGAATTCCTCGGCGGCTGTCGGGTGGACGGGCATGGTGCGGTCGAAGATTTTCTTTGTCGCGCCGGCGTTTAGAGCCACGGCGGCCATCTGGATGATTTCCGGAGCATCAGCCCCCACCATATGGACCCCGAGAACCTTGTCTGTTTTCTTGTCGACGATCAGCTTCATCATCGTCCGCTCGTCCCGTCCTGACACAGTGTGCCGCATCTGGCGGAAGTCTGTTTTAAACAGGGAGATATCGTATCCTTGTTCCCGGGCCTGCGTTTCCGTCAGTCCGACCGTGCCCACCGGCGGGTTGGAAAAGACGGCTGTGGCGATGTT
>CAZKGT010000018.1:0-12795 GCA_964552285.1 uncultured Pseudobdellovibrionaceae bacterium
AAGACTAAGTGTCATCCCGGCCAAAGCCGGGATGACACTGCGGGTGGGCGATCAACCGGCCTTTTTCTTTTTGCTGGTTGTCTTCTTCTTGGTTGTTTTCTTTTTGGCGGTTTTTTTTGCCGGCGCTTTCTTGCCGCCGCCCTTTGCTTCCCGCGCCGCTCTCTTCTCTGCCGCTTCGGCGATCAGGTCGACGGCGCGGTTGATGCCGATGGTCAGGACATCTTCGCCTGACCCTTTGGGAATCGAGGAATAGGTTCCGTCATGCTTGAGGAACGGTCCGAAACGCCCGATCCCGGCCTGGATCATCTTGCCGGTCTCCGGGTGGTTGCCGACATCGCGGGGCAGGGCGAGCAGTTTAAGCGCTGCCTCAAGGTCTATATCTTCGATATTGGTGCCGCGCGGAATGCCCTGACGCTTGGGTTTGTCCTTTGATTCGGGCGGCGGGTCAATCTGCACATAAGGGCCGTAAGGGCCGCGGCGGAGCGATACCGTTCTGCCGGTGCCGGGATCGGTGCCGAGCTCTTTGGGTTCATTGCTGAGTTTTGCCGCCTCGGCGGATTCCTCATCATCACCGTTTTGCACTACCAGAGGGCGCGTATAGCGGCATTCGGGATAGTTCGAGCAGCCGATAAAGGCGCCGAACTTGCCGAGCTTCAGGGACAGCCGTCCGCTGTCACAGGACGGACAGTCGCGCGGATCCTTGCCGTCTTCCGGTGCCGGGAAGAAGTGCGGGCCAAGCTCTTTATCAAGCTCGTCGATCACTTCCGTGATCGTCAGTCCCTGCGTATCGTCCACGGCGGTTTTGAAATCGCTCCAGAACAGGCGCAGCGCTTCCTTCCAGTAGACATGTCCGCCGGCGATGGCGTCCAGTTCTTCCTCCATCTCGGCGGTAAAGCCGTAATCGACATAGCGCTCGAAGAATTTCGTCAGGAAGGAGGTGACGATCCGGCCCCGGTCTTCCGGGATAAAGCGCCGCCGGTCCATGGTCACATAGTCACGATCGCGCAGGACCTGAAGGATCGAGGCGTAAGTCGAGGGACGCCCGATGCCAAGCTCTTCCATTTTCTTCACCAGCGAGGCCTCGGAATAGCGCGGCGGCGGCTGGGTGAAGTGCTGCTCGGGCATCACATCGATCAGTTTCGTCGCATCGCCTTCTTTCATCGGCGGCAGGCGGCGGTCCTGCTCGTTTTCTTCCTCGGCTGATTCTTCCTTCGTTTCCTGATAAAGAGTAAGGAAGCCATCGAAGGTAATCACCGAACCGTTTGCCCGCAGGATGACGTCATCCGTGCCGTCCGAGAGATCGGCCGTGACCTGGTCGAGGACGGCGCTGGCCATTTGCGAGGCCATGGTGCGGTTCCAGATCAGTTCATAGAGCTTGGCCATTTCATCATCGACATACTTACGCACGTCATCCGGCAGACGTGAAAGGTCGGTCGGGCGGATGGCTTCGTGGGCTTCCTGCGCGTTCTTGGCCTTGGATTTATACAGGCGCGGCGCGTCCGGAACATAGTTCGCGCCGAACCGGTCACCGATGACAGAGCGCGCCTGTGATACGGCTTCTTCGGACAGGGTCGTGCCGTCCGTTCTCATATAGGTGATAAGACCCACCGTCTCCCCGCCAAGGCTCACCCCTTCGTAAAGCTTCTGGGCAAGGCGCATGGTCTGCGCGGCGGAAAGGCGTAATTTCCTGGAGGCATCCATCTGGAGCGTCGAGGTGATGAAAGGCGGAGACGGATTGCGCCGCGCCTGTTTCTTCTCAAGCTTAGTGACCGACAGGCTTTTCTGGCGGATGCGCTCGGCGGCATGAGTGGCATCGCCTTCGGTGCCGATATCCAGCTTGTCGAGCTTGTTCCCGGCCAGGTGCGTCAGGCGCGCAATAAACGGCGCGCCGTCCGGCGTATGCAGTTTGGCCTCGATGGACCAGTATTCCTGCGCGGTGAATTTTTCAATCTCCGCTTCGCGCTCGCAGATCAGGCGCAGCGCCACCGACTGCACGCGGCCCGCCGAGCGGGAGCCCGGCAGTTTGCGCCACAGCACCGGCGAGAGATTAAAGCCCACCAGATAATCCAGTGCCCGGCGCGCCAGATAGGCTTCGATCAGGTGCTCGTCCAGATCACGCGCATTATCAAAGGCTTCCTGAACGGCCTTCTTGGTAATCTCGTTGAAGGTCACACGGTAAAGCTGAACATCGTCCAGCAGTTTTTTCTCCTGCAGCAATTCGCGCACGTGCCAGGAAATGGCTTCCCCCTCGCGGTCGGGGTCGGTTGCGAGCCAGACGGCGCTCGCACCCTTCACGGCCTTGGTGATCTCTTTGACCTGCTTGTCCGAGCGCTCGCCGAGTTGCCATTTCATCGCAAAATCGTCATCGGGAACGACCGAGCCGTCCTTGTTCACAAGGTCGCGCACGTGCCCGTAAGAGGCCAACACCTCATACCCCGGACCGAGATATTTCTCGATCGTCTTGGCCTTGGCGGGCGATTCAACAATGACAATATTCGGTGCTGCCATGCTTATTTCTTAAGCTAATTCAATAAACTAACCCGGTTCCCCGGATGCCGCCGGACCTTCCCCCCAAGCTCGAATTCCAGCAGGACGGTCTGCAGCATCGGGATAGAGAACTGACACGAACGGATCAATTCGTCAACACTGACGGGTGTATGAGACAAATTTTCCAGCAGGAGCGTGCGCGCCTCTTCCAGCGTTCCGGCATCGTTTGCAACGCTCTCCAGATAAGGATCCGGGCTGTAATTCCGCTCTTGCGGCTCTTCAAAGCTCCGGCCCGTGAAATTGTCGAGATGGTCGAGAATGTCCTGTGCGCTCTGGATCAGGGTCGCCCCGTCACGGATCAGGCTGTTGGGCCCCTGTGCGCGCGGATCGCCCGGAAAGCCCGGTACGGCATAAACATCGCGGCCCTGTTCCCCGGCAAGGCGCGCCGTGATGAGTGAACCGGAGCGCAGCGTGGCTTCGACCACCACCACGCCGAGCGACAGGCCGGAGACAATGCGGTTACGTCTTGGAAAGCTCTGGGCTATCGGCTGACGGCCAAGCGGGCTCTCGGCGACGATCAGGCCTTTGTCGGCGATCTGCTCGTAAAGCCCGCGGTTTTCCTCTGGATAAATAACGTCAATCCCGCCTGCGACCACGGCGATGGCACCGGTCTCAAGACTGCCCGTATGGGCCGCCGTATCAATCCCGCGGGCAAGGCCGGAGACGACCACCTGTTCCGCCCGTCCCAGATCACGCGCCAGCTTTTCGGCAAACTTGCGCCCGTTCAGCGAGGCATTGCGCGCCCCGACCATACCGATGCAGCTATGCTGCATCAGCGCGGTATCACCGATCACCGAGAGTACCGGCGGCGCATCTTCCGTCGCGCCGAGCGCCAGCGGATAGGCAGGCTCACAGGCGCAGATAATCTCGCCGCCGCGTTTTTGCAGTGCCTTAAGTTCACGCTCCGCATCAGATGCAGGCGGCGCGGTAAGCGGCTTCTTGCGCCCGCCCCGGCGGGAAAATTCCGGCAGCATCTCAAGCGCTTTTTCCGCCGTCCCGCAGCTTTCCAGCAAACGGTAAAACGTTACCGGCCCGACATTTTCGGTGCGCGACAACCTCAGCCAAGCGAGTTTTTCATCTGTGGAAAGCCCGCTTTCCGGGGTATTCGCATTAGGACGCATCGAGGAAAAAAGATCAGGCACTCCGGGCTTCCTCCTGCTCTTTCTTCTTACCTATCTTCGGTTCTTCACCCTTTAACAGGCGCTTGATGTTGTCTTTGTGCCGGTACCACACCAGTGCTGAAATAAGCAGGCAAATGCCGGCCGGAACCCAGCCGTAAACAAAGCCGGTTACAATCGGTGCAATTGCCAGCGCTGTAAGGGCAGACAGCGAGGAAATCCGGAAGATAAAAGCCATTGCAAGCCAAGTCGCACAGGCGGCAAGCCCGGCAAACGGTACGGCGGCTAGCAGGGTGCCAAGCGTTGTGGCGACGCCTTTGCCACCCTTGAATTTCAGCCAGACAGGGAGGCAATGGCCCGTTACGGCACCAAATCCTGCCATGGCAGAAAAAAGCACAGGAATATTATCGGGATAACAGGTACAGGCAAAGCCTGGTACACAATCAATGGCCATGCAGGAGGGAAAAAAAAGCGGGGCAATAATGTAAAAACTGGCAAGGATGGCAAATGCACCCTTACCGCCATCAAAAAGGAGCGTTAATGCGGCCAGTGCTCTGTTCCCTGTTCGCAGCACATTGGTGGCACCGATATTGCCGGAGCCGATTTCACGGATATCCCCATATCCTGCCCATTTTGTAAGCAGCAGGCCAAAGGGTACCGAGCCAAAAAGATAGCCAACAATAAAAACGACGGGAATATACAGCAAGTCTGCCTCCGCAAAATATCGCTGCGAAGACTAGCGAGCGCATTCGGCCCTGTCAAAACAATCTGAAATCGTGGAACATCCAGATGCCGACGCCGATAATGCCTACGGCAAAGCCGGGGCCTGCGGGCACGGCCATTTTGTTGAGGTTCAGTTCTTTGCCTTCTTTCTTCGCCATGACCACGGCATAAAGCAGGCCGATAATGAGCCCCGCGAACGCGCCGCCCGTAATCGCGAGCAACGTTCCTTCGCCCCCGAGCCACAGCCCGCCCGCGCCCATCAGCTTGACATCGCCAAGCCCAAGCGCATCGTCTTTATAATAGGCGTTGGCTGCAGCGCGCATGCCGAACATGAAACCGAAGCCGATGACACCGCCGATTACGATCGCCCACGGCCCGAGATAGGAAAACCCCGTGCAGTAATGATAAACAGGGGCCAGCAGCGCAAACGGCAGCACCAGAACATTGGGGAGCAGGAACGTCCTGAGATCGATCACCGACAGGGCAATCAACAACCCGACCGCACCGATCAGGCAGAGCAGGGCGAGAATGTCGGGAAGCATGTTGGGCATGGGAAAACTCCTTGGGATATTCAGGCTAAGCCACTGGATTCAGGAGATCAAGCAGCAAATAGTTCCCTGTGGATAGTTTTGGGGAAATGACGTCTGCGCGTTGCATATGGCTGGTGTGCCCCATAAACTCGAAATTGGAGGTATATCTTTCCCGTTCCAGGGATTCTCCTCTATCGAACCGGATCCGGTGTTCTATGACTGAAAGCGCCAAGATACTCGTTGTGGAAGACAACGACTTCGTGAGAATGCAGACCGCGCGTTACCTGAGTGATGCGGGGTACGAGGTTCTTGAGGCTGCGCGCGGCGATCTTGCGCTGGAGGTAATCGATGAGAGTGTCACGCTCGCAATCGTCGATGTCAGGATGGAGCCGATAGACGGGTTTGAGTTTATACGCTCCATTCGCGGGATTGATCTGGAAACGCCGGTGGTCCTGATGACCGGGGACCAGAACCCGGATTTGTTGAATGAGGCGGGGAAATGGGGTGTGAGTGCTGTTCTGATGAAGCCCGTTCAGAAGGACAGATTGGTAAAAACGGTCGCAAGGACCATACAGCTCAGAAAGCGCACGTCTTAGGAATGTTAGTTGAGCGCCACATAGCATCGAATAACCGGAGGGGGTCATCCTTCGGTATTCTTGCGAGTGTGTTCCTGCTTGGGTTTATGGCTGTTTTTCTGTTGGGGTGCGCGGATGTAAATGTGCCCGGCACCCGAAATGTCAATATTCCAAGCCCGGTGGCTGCTGAGGAGCGCCAGCGCGCTATTAACGAACGCCCCGACAGTGTGCTTTATCTGCCGCTTGGCGATGATGTGCTGGTTCCCGAAACCAATTCGGAGGGTTCTCTTCCCACGGAAATTATCGGACCGTTTGAGTTGCGCTCGGAAACGCTGGCCGGGGCGCTCCAGCTGATTCTGGCTGATTATGAGGTTCCGCTGGCGTTCGAAACCGAAGAGGGGTTAACGCGCACCATTACGGTGGCAAACCTGCGCGGCCCGCTTGACCGGGTTGTGAAACGGGTTTGCGGGCTGGCGGATCTGTATTGCGCTTTTGAGGACGGTGTTCTTGTGGTCAAGGAGACCCAGACATTTACGGTGAGTATTCCGCCCGTCGGCGGTGACAACGATATTATTGATACGATTTCATCGGGGTTGAGTGCGATCACCGGGGAATCGCCGATTATTGATTCAGGAACCCGGACGCTGATCTATACGGCAACCCAAAGGACGGCTGAACTGGCCGAGCGTTACTTCCAGAGGATGCGCAGAAGCACGGCGCTGATTGTTTTCGAGATTTATATCTGGGAAGTTTCGCTGAATGCCGGGAATTCAACCGGGATCGACTGGGAGAAGATTGATACGTTTGGAAAGTTCAATGCCGGCGTATCGATTCCAGGCGGCGCATCGGCTGACTTTACGCCGATCAGTATAGGCTTGCCGACAACGGGCTCACCGGCCTTCGGTAGTGATGATATCCTGGAGTTCATCTCCGATTACGGTGCGGTAAAAACCATATCCCAGCCGCAGGTTGCCATGCTCTCCAGCTCCGAGGCCAGTCTGCGGGTTGCCGATACGGTGAACTATGTATCCTCGCTGGAGCGCACCGTTGATAATGGAGAAACCAGCGTGTCGACGCAGACGGATTCGGTTGATACGGGCTTTACGCTGACCATTGGCAGTGCATGGGATAATGCAACCATCTATGGCTCGATCGAGATTAATCTTCAGGAGTTCCGGCGCTTCCAGGAGTTTGATGCGGATGGCACAACGCTTCAGCTTCCGGAGACAACAGAGCGCGAGCTTCAGACACAGGTCAGGATCCGCCCCGGTGACTCGCTCCTGATTGCTGGGCTGGTGCGTGAAAATGACGAGTTCAACTCGTCCGGTCCAGGCTTTATGCAGCCATTTACATCGACGAGCCGTGAGGCAACAACCAATAATGTTGAGCTTGTTTTTCTTCTGCGTCCCCGGGTTGTTGTGTACAGGACCGGTACGGGCGGCGGTTCGGGTTACGAGAAGGACTTCAATTACAACCCCGACTTTGATCTGAGTCCTGATACGGATATCACATATGGTTTTGTCGAGCCGGTTCTATCGAGCGGGGAGGAGCATCTCGTGCCGGCTTCTTCCTATGAGCCGGAATATGATCTGGCTCCTTCGCCGTTGCCGGAGCCGATCAGTTCGGCAGATGATTACGAGGCCCCGCCACGCAGGAGTAGGGCAATTGCGCCCGGCGAGGTATCAAGGCCTGCTTCGGAAGGTGAGTTGTATTCTCCACGGTACGAGCGGCAAGAGCCATTGGGTCTCGGTCCTGAGGATGCCTATGAATTGCCGCCCATTGTGGATGAGGTGACCATGTTTGAGGAAGAGCCGTCTCCTGATGTGCAGCTCGGAGCCGTGTCTTCAGATGTGTTTGATCCTGCAACTTCCGGGGCGGTGCATGAGGTGCTGGAGGATACGTCAGCCGCCACGGCAGTGGGGGGTGAGGGCGGTTTCGGTGCGGATTCCGATATTGAGGTTGTTGAGATGGAAGTGAATGCCAATGGAGAGCCGGTCTCGGTGTTTGGCAAGCCTTTCAAATACCGCGAAAATCTGCCCGGTCGCGAGAAGCCCCGTCGTCAGGTTATCGGCATTGACGACTACAATCCCTATATGCGCTACGTTCGTTAGAGATTTTCGCCGATTGTCTGCGACTTTCTGGGGATGAATTTCATTATTTATCTGAGTGATAAAGTCTTTTCATGGTATGCTTGGTGCAATATGCTAAGCTATTGCATGGTTTTGCATGAGATCATGATCCTCAATTTTCAGACTCCCATGTTCCGACATTTCGTCAGGTTTTTGGTTTTGATTGCAGTTATTGTTCTTTCCCAGTTTTCGGGAGGGGGCGTTTTTGCGCAATCTGCCTTTGATGATCCCGGCTCGAGGTCGGTCGGAAATGCGGCGGGCGGTCTTGTTCCTGTGAGCCCCTCGGTTGATGGCGGGGCGATCCAGATCGGTGCGTCGTCAAATGTTGTGGTGTTGTTCCGTAACGAGGGCGCACGTCCGGTAAAGGTCGGGGAGATTAATCTTTATCCGTCTTCCAACGTGTCGGCATCCATTGCTCTCAACCAGTGTGCGCAGGAAGAACTGACGGCTGGCGCGGAGTGTGCGATTGCGCTCAATGTGAAGGGGTTGCAGGCAGGGCCGTGGCGGGTTGAAATGCTTATGCGTCACGATGGAAGGACGCGTCTCGTGACGGCAACTTTATCAGGCACTGTGGATGCTGCCGGTGAGGGGGCGAGCGAACTGGCCAGCGACATTGAGGCGATTCCGTCTGAGCTTGACTTTGAAACACTCAAATCCAGCCGCACGCTCGTACGTTCCATTATTCTGCGCAACATTACCTCGAACCCGATCGAAATTGAGTCGATAACCGTCGAGGCGGTGCCTCAGGCCGGTTATTCGTTGCGCACGGACTGCACAAAGCTGGAGGCCGGGCAGGCCTGTATCGTGACGGTGACATGGGCGCCGGTGCAAAAGGGGCCGGCGTCAGGGGTTATGGTTGTAAACCACAACGGTCCGACGGGTATTGCCAGTGTTCTCCTTGATGGCGACTATCAGCCGGAAGAAGTTGGAAAAGCGGAGATTTTCCCCGAGGCGGTTCCGGGGCAGGGGCTTCTGGTGTCCTCTCAGGAAGAAATTGACTTTGGCTCCGGCATTGCCAGCAAGTCCGCCATCACGGTTTCGCTGGTCAATGTCGGTGATGATGCTCTCGTGCTCGAAGATATTCGTCTTGCCAGCAAGGATAACGGCCTGACGATTGAGGAGACGGGGTGCCTGGTCGGTGCACTGCTGGAGCCGATACAGGCCTGTCCTCTGACGTTAAGCTGGGCGCCTGTGCGCGAAGGCTCATTACTGGACGATATCCAGGTCATTCATAACGGCACCCGCGGCATTCTGGTGATACCCGTGCGCGGTGAGGCGGAAACGGCCGTCAGTCAGGACTCTCAGGCGATCCTGTTGAGCGATGCGCCGGGTCTGCAACTCGATGCGGGTGAACTGGAAGATGATGAATTTGCAGGACTTCAGCAGCCTGCTGGCGCGAACAAGGCAAAGACGCTGGATGGTTATGTCGTGACCTCTTTTGCGCCGACCCGCGCGATTATCGCCGGGCCGGGCGGTAGCCGGGTTGTCTTCCACAAGGAAGAGGTCGTAATCGGCGGGGTTGTCTGGCGCGTAGCCATCCGCTCAAGCGGTGTTGAGTTTCGCAACGGCAAGGACAAGGTACTGCTTCTGTTCGACCGGTCTTTATCTTCTGTTAACCGGACTACGGGACAATCAGGAAGTAGTGGCTCAAGTTCCAGCTCTGGATCTTCAACAGGTTCGGGCAGTTCTGCGAGCACAACAACGACGTCAAACTGACGATGCCCTATGAGCGATCAGGAAACGCCGCCAGGCGGACAGGAAGAACCAACCACAAGCGACCAGCCTTTATCTGAGGAAAGGCGGGCCGGTGATGAGCGCCGCCATGAAGAGGCGGAGCCGCCGGGCGGTTTGGAGCGCCGCAGTTGGCACGACCGCCGTAAGGCCCGCTCGGCCGAAGGTCGCGAACGTTATCTGGATATGGTCCAGCGTGAACGGGCCCTGCTTCTGGAGCAGGGCGTTGCGCGTTCCACCGAGCAGCTCCTGGATATGGCTGGCGCCGCCATGCCATCGGATCTTGAGGATGAAACGATCCGCGACCGTGCCTCCGGTGACCAGTTAAGGGCGATCCTGCCGGTGCAGTCATGGCTGCCTTTGAGTATTCACATGGTTGGCCTGCGTGACGGTATTATGCGGATTGCGCCGCTGCACGAACTGAACGACCGCCAGATTGAAACCCTGCTTTCCACGGCAAACCGAAGCGGCCTGCACGTCGAAAAGATCGAGGTCGAGGTCTGGGACCGGAAAGAACTGATCGACACACTGCGCTCCGTGCACGATCTGTCCGCCGACCGCTGCGAAAAGACGCTGGCGATGTGGCTGGATGACGTCGATAACGGCCTGCTGCTGAATCAGTTCCAGCGCGACCTGATGGCCGAGGCGCTCCAGCAGCGGGCATCGGATATTCACCTTATTCAGGACAACAACCCGGATGCGCCGAACTGGATCAAATACCGGATCGACGGCGATCTGATCCCGATGCACCTTTTGCCTGCCGATGCCATGGCCCGTCTGACAACTCTCCTGAAACGGGATGCTGCCCTCAACTTCGGTGACCGCGTGACCCCGAAAGACGGCCGTTTCGGCTTTACCTGGCAGGGCCGGAGCATCGACGTCCGTGTTGCCGCCGGGCCGCAGGGCCAGGACGGTGAGAAGATCACATTGCGTCTGCTCGACCGGGCTTCGCTGAAAGGTTTTGATGAGCTTTTTCGTCGCCACGAGGATGTCGGCGATTATCTGGCCAAGCTTTTGTCGCCGGAGATCAAGGGCGGCGGCGGTCTGATCCTGCTTTCCGGGCCGACCGGTTCCGGTAAGACAACGACGCTCTATGCCTGCGTGCAGCAGATAGACCGGCGCCGCAAGCACGTCCTGACGATTGAAGACCCGATCGAATATGAAATGCGCTACGCCACGCAGTGGCAGGTGAGGCCCGGTATGCCGGGCGGTGAATTTGCCGATCTGATCCGCGCCGCGATGCGTCACGACCCCGATTACATCATCATCGGTGAAATGCGGGACGGCGATACGGTGGAAACGTCGCTGCGGGCGGCGGAATCGGGCCACACCGTTATTTCCACCATTCACGCCGATACGGCGCTTCAGACTTTTGAACGCCTGCGTTCCCTGATGCCTTCCGAGCGTGAGCGTTCTTCAACCTATACGCTGGCCCAGCAGGTGAAAGCCGTTATGAACCAAAGGCTTGTTCGGACTCTGTGTCAGGGCTGCGCCCATAAATCAACGGCAGGCGAGGCGCTTCAGGCTCATGAAATCGAGATGCTGGGGCTGGAAGAGAAGTCCACGGTGCGCCGTCACAATACAAGCGGGTGCGATCTGTGCAACCGGACCGGTATTCAGGGCCGGACACTGCTTCTGGATGCGCTGATGATCACGCTGGGGCCGGGACAGAGAAACGCCGTTTACGAAGCATTAATTAAGAATGTTAATGATATAATAGGCCAGGAAGGCGTGATTGTGCACACCCGCCGCGAAGGTCTTATCGATCTGGTCCTGACCGGACTGGTGGATCCCAAATCTGCGCTCTCCTACCTTGAAGAGTGATTTTAAGCAGGCATTTTTGCCATGAGACAATGGATTGCCGAGGTCGCCTACGAAACGACATCCGGGCCTAAAAAGGTTACGGAGTCTTACTATGTGCCGTCCATGGACGATGTACGCGACGCGGTATCCAAGGCGGGCGGTTATGTGCTGACCATCCGTCCGCACGAGCGTTCGCCGATCGAGAGGCTTCTTGCGCGCTCCACATGGTGGCAGGTCCAGCTTTTGCGCGGTATCCAGTTCCGTTCGACCTCTACATCGCCCGGCGTTGCATTCTGGAAAATTATTGAGTCCGAAACCAACCCGCGGCGCCAGAATATCCTGGCGCCGGCCCGGGAAGCGCTTTCACGGGGGCTGAGCGTTATTGACGCCCTGAAGGCCCTGCGGATTTTCGATCACGGCACCATCGCCATTCTGGCCGCCAGTGAGCGCGCCAACCGGCTGGCCGAGGGGATTCCGCACGCCATTCATTCCATTACACAGAAGAGGAAGAATACGCGGGCCATCGCCGCCACCATGTCATGGCTCGGTATCGATGTGCTCATGATTACCCAGTCCCTGTTCTGGGGGAAGGATATGGTGCTGGAGTGGTTCCGGGGCAACGCGCCGACGGACCCGAACGAACTGGAAAAATACGAACGCGTGGTTGGCCAGCTTGAACTGACTTGGGACATCCTGATCTGGAGCTGTTTTGCCGCCGGTGCCTTTTTGGCCTGGTGTATTTTCTCCTTCTGGTACAACAAGGGTAAGACCGACTGGCCGACCTCAAGAATGGTGCGAAAAATCCCGCTGATTGGCGCTTATTTGCGGGACCTTGGTTTTGCCGACTCCATGATGGCGGCCGCGCGGATGCTGCGCGGCCTTGTGCCGATCGCCGATACGCTCGAGCAATCCGCCGAAGCGACAACCGCGCCGGAGGTTTCCCGCTACTGGAACGAGTCGGGTACGGATCTTTCACGCGGCGTGAATCTCGGCGCGGCCCTTGATCGCCCGCCGCTGACAAGAAGCGAGCGCCTTGAACTGGCGAGCTTGTCTGACCTCGGGCAAGTTGCTACAGTAATGGAGTCTATCGCCGAGATGCGTTCGGCGGCGGCCAAGACGAAACACTCGCTGATCGTCTGGATCGCCTTCGGCCTGACCGGCGTCTATCTGGCTATCGCTTTTGGTAGCGCCATTTACGCCCTGACTGTTATGAATATGTCGATGGACAGCATGATGGGCGGCCTCTTGCAGGGAGCGATGTAACTTGGCTCTGTCATCAAAGGACAAAGAAGACGTTCTTGAAAAGGGCAAGCCCGCACCGGGGAAAACGGATAACCGCGGTGTGACGCGCCTCAGTCCCGGGCTGGCGGACCAGTTGGCCGGGGAGGCCGGGTCGTTCGTTGGCAAGCTTTCGCCGCACTTGCCGATGGAGCTGATTGGCGGCTCTTTGCCTTATGTGCCCGGAACTGAAGACGAAGCTGTCTGGAACGCCGCCTCGCAGGCATGCGCCACGGAAAAAGTGCATTTTCTTTATTCGGTTGAGGGAAAAAGGATCTGGTATCTGGCCTGCCCTTCTGCCGCTCTGGCGTCCAATCCGGACAGCTGGTGCCCGCTGGCAGCCGCTCTGCCCGGGAACAGC
>CAZKGT010000018.1:12805-22493 GCA_964552285.1 uncultured Pseudobdellovibrionaceae bacterium
ACTGGGACAAGGAAACGGTTTACCTCTACGAACAGGAAGGTGTGGCCTCGGCCCTGCGCTGGGACCCGGAAACAGGCCGGATGCAGGTTTTTCTGGGCGCGGCCCGGACGATCCTGCCGCGGATCCAGAGCATGGATGCCAATTTTGTGACTATCAACCCGGATGTGGCGGAGGTTGTGCCCTGGAAAAATCTGGCGCTCAGGACCGAAAAACTGGCCCGGGCGACGGCGCGCACGCTTTTGTTTGCGGGCCTCATTGTCAATTTTGTTGCTGTTATTGTCCTGTTGTTCCAGATGGTTATAACCAACATTGTTAAGCGCGACCTTGAAAAGGTCACGATGGACACGCAAATGGCGTCCGGCCAGCTTATGAATAATGCCCGGAACGTGATGCAGAGCGACACGCTCAAGCACATGGTGCGCGTGCAGGAGCTGCTTGATATATTGCGAACGATTGACGGCACGCTGGTCCGTTACGAGGTCAAGGGTTCTGCCGTCGAGTGGGAGGCTCTCGTCCCGAAAAGTTTCGAAAACAAGAAGGAATTTGGCCGGGTTGAAACCATGCAGCTTGAAAAGGACGGGCGTGTCCGGATCAAGGGGAGTCGGTAACCCTGTCCAAAAGAGTTAATAAAAAATAAAAAACTATTAAGGTTTTAAATATATAATTTAAAATAAAATGTTGATAACCGCGTGGTGCGAAAGAAAACCCTGTGATCGATTTTAAGAACTTCGACTGGACGGCACTTCAAAAGCTTGCGAATCCGCAGGCCGCAGACGATTTGAATGCCTTCCTCGAGAAGATGCCGAAGATTGTCGGCCAGCAGGTGTTGATCGCAGCAGGCATTGCCTGGGCCGCCGCCGGTGCTTTCGGGCTGTATACCACGGTGCAGGTCCAGAACATGACCACCATGCGTGCGGAGTTGCAGGAGGCCAGAGCCGTGCAGCCGCCCGTGCCGAAAATTCAGGACGTTCCTGTGAATAGAAACGAAGTTGAGTCTTTCGTTGAAGGAGCGCGCGAGATATACAGGGGACTGGATATCAAGGCAAACGGCTCTGCTGTGGTGATTACAGCAAGTGCGACGGGGTCCTATGCCGAGTTCCGCGAGGCGATCGGTCATGTGCAAAACGGCGGGGTCGGCTGGCGGGTGAATATTGACAGATTGTGCGTGGGGCGCGAATGTAAGGGAGCGCCGTTGGGCGCGACCCTGAAAATCAACAAGGTTTCGGTCATTAACCCGACCCAGTAGCAGGATTAACAGTAAGCAGGAAAATGGAGAGAGCGAACATGAATTATCAAGGCACAAGGAAAGGCGAGCGCGGGAACGTCTTGTTCCTTATCCTGATTGCGGTGGCCCTGTTTGCGGCGCTGTCATATGCCGTGACGCAGTCGAGCCGGTCGGGATCGGGAACGGCCGACGGGGAGTCGAACCTCATCAACAGCGCGCAGGTCACCCAGTACCCGGCTTCGGTCCGGACGGCGATCGTGCGGATGATTATCGGCGGCGTCGGCGTCGACCAGCTCGAATTCGATCCACCTGCGGATTTCGCGTCTTTGAGCGATGACTCTTTTGGCGTTTTTCACCCGAGCGGCGGCGGGGCAACCTTCGTCAATGCGCCGCCTGAGGTTATGTCTGGCGGCGCCCAGGGAACATGGCTGTTTAACAGCAATTACCAGATTACAAATATCGGCACAACGACCGCCGCGAATACGGCCAATGATCTCATTGCCTTTTTGCCGGGGATGGCGACGGCCGTTTGTGTTCGCATGAATGCTGAGTTGGGTATTACCGGCGGTACGGATGCCGACACCAATGGCGTTCCGACGTCCGGCGTCGTGATTGCGGACATTCCGACGGCGGCAATGAACCAGGATGCCGGCGCCCCCGGGATCGGAGGCTATGCTGCAGGGCGCGTGATCGGCGGCCCGTTTGCCGGACAGCCGTTTGGTTGTTTTGACGCCGATGATGCAACAGCAGGCACGGCAGCGGGAGATCTCATTTACTACCACGTTCTGGTGGAACGGTAAGGATGGGGGTTCGTTATCTCGCTTTCTCGTTTTCTCGTAAGCCTGCTTGCGTTGATTCCGGGAAATACGGGTTCGTGACCTCACGAGATAACGGGATAACGAGCGTACGAAACGCCGAAAGAGGCAGCGCCCTCGTCTACATCCTGATTGCCATTGCGCTTCTGGCGGCCCTGACCGCGACCTTCATGGAGCCATCCAGCCAGCAGACCAGCAGCCAGAACACTTTCAAGGCCGTCTCTGACCTCAAGGCCCAGATCGACATGATCCGCACCTCCGTGCAGGAATGCATTCTGCTCTATCCAGGCGGCGACGATACGATCGACACCACGCCCGGCGCAGACGAGGAAGGCTACAACCATCCCTTTCCGCTCGATCCCAATTCCTCACATTTCAGCGGTGCGACCATCGGGGCGTCGGGCGATCATGAGGTGCGCAATCTGCGCTGTCCCGGCAATCCGGGGGATAACCAGAACCATGAGCTGATTTTTACCGGCTCCTCCCAGAAATTCCTGCCGCCACCGCCGGACCTGTTCGAGGAATGGGAGTGGTATAATAGCGAGGACGGTGTCTTCTTCTGGACCCATACCACCAAGTCGGATGCGTTTCTCACTTCGGCCCTGCAAAAGCTGGACGAGCAGTTTGCTCCCTGTGAGTCCGATATCATCACCGCCAGCGGCTCCGACTTCGACATGGACAGCAACGCTTCACCGCTCGCCGTATGCGATGACGGCACAACCTGTTTCCGTGTCTGGATGAAAGTCGGCGGCGTCACAGCTACGGAATTTCAGGAAGCGGGCTGTCCTTAATTTTTTCACCGCGAAGACGCGAAGGAGCGAAGGGTAAAAGAACGCGAAGCGTGTTACTTTTACAGTAGATAAACACAGATTGACGCAGATAGGTTATCTAAAAATATCCGTGTGTATTTTTGTTCATCTATGGTTTTTTGCCTTCGGCGTTTTTTCTTCGCCCCTTCGCGTCTTCGCGGTAAAAAACGGCCCTATTCCGGCTTCAGGTCTTTAATCTCTTCCTTCACCCGCTTGAACTCAGCTTCAATCTGTTCCACCAGCGCGCCGCAGCCGTCTTTTTCGGCGTCTGCATCGTCCTGAAGCTGCGCGGCGATATCGCCCAGCACGTTGCAGCACGCCGAGCGTGACCCGCCCTTAAGGCTGTGCGCGGCTTCGCGCATAACGGGGAAGTCGTTATGTTCGTGGGCGGCACGGAGGGTTTCCAGCAGCGGCTCCGTCATTTCTGCGAACATGCCGAGCATTTCAATCGTTCCCTCGTCCAGCGCGCCCATTTGTTCGATAATGGCCTGCTTGTCGACGGCGGGGCGCAGGTCGCCGGTGCTGTCATTCTCGGTATCATCCGTTTCGGTGATGATTTCTTCTTCCTGCAACAGGCCCCAGCGGATAAGAAGCCTGCGGAACTGGCCGAGCGTCACCGGTTTCAACAGGCATTCATCAAAGCCGTAACCCATATAGACGTGACGCTGGGCCATGTGAACATCGGCGGTGAGGACGATCACCGGGAAGTGCTTTGCCGTTTTCTCCTCTTTTTCGCGAATGGTTTCAATCACGGCGTAACCGTCCATTTCCGGCATATGCAGGTCGGTAAACAAAATGCCGTATTCTCCGGTTCTGAGCGATTCCAGGGCGGATTTCCCATCTTCAACAAAATCTGCCTCGACGCCGAGTTTGTCGAGTTGGCGTTGCAATACGTCTCTTACCGAGTCTGTATCCTCGGCGATCAGGAGTTTCTTCGGTCCCTCAAGGTCCATCTTGACGACCTGCGCGGCAGCAGCCTTGACAGACTCGCCGAGGCCGGCGCGGCTGGCCGGTTTGGTCAGATACGTCACGCCAAGCGATTGCAGCGTGTGCTGGAGCCCCACATCGTCGCGCACCGTATACATCACCAGCCCCATGAAGGAGCGGATTTTCATGATTTCCCGGATAAGGTCTATCCCGAGCCCGTCAGGCAGACCCTGGTCTATAATCCCGACATCAAAGGGCCGCCGTTTAACAAGCTCCAGCCCTTCTTTATAGGTCGGCACGCTTTCTACCTTGGCGCCCATCGATTGTAGGGAGCGGACGATTTCTTTCGCCCCTTGCGGGTGGTCCTCGACTGAGAGCACCGATATGCCGTCGAGATCCGGCAGTTCGATGGTGTTGGTGTCGGTGCCGACCTCCTCGGTCGGAATTTCAAACCAGAAGGTCGAGCCCTTGCCTTCAACGCCGCTTGCGCCAATTCTGCCGCCCATCAGTTCCACCAGCTTGCGGCAGATCGAAAGCCCGAGCCCCGTGCCGCCGAACTTGCGCGAGGTTGAGCTGTCGGCCTGCGTGAAGGGGCTGAACAGGCGGCCGGCCACCTCGTCGCTCATCCCGATCCCTGTGTCCCTGATCTCGAAACGCAGGGCAAGCCCGTGTTTTGGAGCCTCGATTTCCTTCACATCCGTTGTGACGTGCACCGTCACCGATCCCTCGCTGGTGAATTTCATGGCGTTGCCCATCAAATTCATCAGGATCTGGCGCAGGCGTTTGGGATCGCCGATAATCACGAACGGCACGCTTTCCTCGATATCGTCCAGCAGCGCGACATTCTTGCCGTGGACTTTGACCGCGAGCGCCTCGATCGTGCCGCGGACAAGGGTCCTTACCGGCACCTCGAACACGTCAAGCTCCATCCTGTCCGCATCCATTTTGGCAAAATCCAGAATATCGTCGAGGATCTCTAAAAGTCCGCTGGCCGACGTTTTGGCCGTGTTCAACATGGCCGTAATATTCTCCGGCGGCCTTTCCTCGCCGATCAACTCCAGCAGGCCGTAGACAGACTGCATCGGCGTGCGGATTTCATGGCTCATCGTGGCAAGGAAGTTGGCCTTAAGCTCAGCCGTGGCATCGGCTTCTTCAACCTGTTGTTTGAGCTGTTCTTCCGCTTCCTTACTGGCGGAAATATCCGTTGCCCAGAGCACAATCGCGTCTTCGTTTCCGAATTTTTCCGGGACAATCGTCAGCTTCAGCCATCGTTGCCCCAGCCTGATAATGTCGCTGTGTGGCGGTGTTGGCGATTTCAGCTTGCGGATCAGGTCTTCGCATTCCTTGCCCTCCCATGCATCAGCCAGTGGCTTACCTGCGGGGTTGGCATAGAGAACATCCATAGACTTCCGGTCGCGCCGTACAACGCAAACGCCGATAGGAACCTGATCGTAGAATTTTATGAAGTCAGTCATAGGCCAACCCATTAAAGCATAAAGGACAGTATGCCGCACAAAGGTTTCTTGATTCTTTCCATGACTTTGTGTTCCTTAGTAGCCTTGGTGTTTTAATAAACTTGTTAGAGGATAAAATGGGTTACAAAGTTGCGGTAGTAGGCGCCACGGGCAATGTCGGGCGCGAAATGCTTCAAATTCTTGATGAGCGCGGGTTTCCGGTGGATGAATGCGTGGCGCTGGCCTCGGCGCGTTCGGCCGGTCGCGAGATATCTTTTGGCGACAAGGACCTGAAGGTCCAGGATCTGGCCAAATTCGACTTCAAGGGCACGGATATTGTTCTGTCCTCGCCGGGCGCTTCGGTGTCGGCCGAGTATTCGCCAAAGGCCGCAGCCGCCGGAGCGGTCGTGATTGACAACACCAGCTACTGGCGCATGGACCCGGACGTTCCGCTGGTTGTGCCGGAAGTGAACCCGGAGGCGATTGCCGGGCACACGAAAAAAGGCATCATCGCCAACCCGAACTGCTCGACCATCCAGATGGTCGTTGCCCTGAAGCCTTTGCACGATCTGGCCGGAATCCGCCGCGTGGTGGTCTCCACATATCAGTCCGTTTCCGGCGCAGGCAAGGAAGCGATGGACGAACTATTCGATCACACCCGCAAGTTTTATATGAACGAAAGCCCCGAGCCGGAAAAATTTACCAAGGAAATTGCCTTCAACTGCATTCCTCATATCGACAAATTCATGGATGACGGTATGACCAAGGAAGAATGGAAGATGGTGGCCGAGACCAAGAAAATCCTCGATCCCAAAATCAAGCTCTGCGCCAACTGCGTGCGCGTGCCGGTCTTTATCGGCCATGCCGAGATGGTCAATGTCGAGTTTGAAAAGGATATTTCCGCCAAAGACGCCCTGAAAGCCTGGCGCGATTTTGAAGGCGTTACCGTTATCGATCTGGACAGCGAGATGTCCTATGTCACGCCCGCAGAAATTGCCGGCGAGGACGATGTCTTCATTTCCCGCGTGCGCGAGGATGTCAGCGTTGAAAACGGCCTTAATTTCTGGTGCGTTGCCGACAATCTGCGCAAAGGCGCGGCGCTTAACGCCGTGCAGATCGCAGAAACGCTGGTCCGCGATCACATGAAAGCGGCTGCCTGAATGTAACTTTTTTGTTTTCCGCACGAATGAAGGTATATGAACAGACGAATATTTCTTCAGGGATTGTTGTTAACAGCCGGGGTGGTAGTTGTTTCCCCGGCGGGAGCGATTGATTTGTTTGGCGGAAAGAAAAAGGACCAGGAAATTTTTGCCTTCCGGCTTTCGGACGAGGAATGGAAAAAGCGTTTATCGCCGCAGGCGTATAAGGTTTTGCGCCATGAAGCGACAGAACGCGCTTTCACCTCGCCCCTGAACAAGGAAAAACGGGACGGTGTCTTTCACTGTGCCGGATGCGACCACCCGCTGTTTTCCTCGGCTCACAAATTTGATAGCGGCACCGGCTGGCCTTCCTTCTACCAGCCCCTGAACGAGAAATCCGTAGGTCTGTCAACGGATAACAGGCTTATCTATACGCGCACCGAAGTACATTGTGCTAACTGCGGCGGTCATCTGGGGCATGTTTTCGACGACGGTCCCCGGCCGACCGGAAAACGCTATTGCATCAACGGCGTTGCACTGTCTTTCAAACCGGCTGAAGCCTGAATGTATATGTCAAAAATTAGTGTTTTATTAACAGGTTAAGCGATTCTTTTTACCTGATATTATCTTTTTTATGGTGTAATATCGTAAGAAAAATACTTTTGGGGAAGCGTTTATTAAATGACAGAGGTTTCAGCGCCTGATCGAAGGCCAGTAAGGCTGTTGACGGCCGGTTATATTATAGCCCTGACGATTATTGCCGGGATGTCGATGTGCATCCACGTTTTTCTGGATCAGGTTATCGCTGAGCAAAACAACTCGGTTATTGCCGTCAGTGCGCGGCAGGCAAAATTCTCCCAGAGAGCGGCGTTGTATGCGAGCAAGTACGTGCACGAGCCTTCGCAGGTTAACGCGCAGGCGTTTGATGAAACGCTGGAACAGATGCGGCTTACGCATGCCAGGCTTGTCGCGGATGTTCGGGAAATGGACACGGACAGTAATTTTGGGGAAATGGCCCACGAGATATTTTTTCTCATCCCGTACAAGCTTGATTTGCGGATGAAAGATTTTTTTGAGCAATCCAAGCTCTTGCTGGAAGTGCCGCCGGACCAGCTTAACCCTGAGAACAGGCATTACGTTTACATCATGGAGGCAACGGACGGCCCTTTGCTGGCGGCTCTCGATGCAGCCCTGATAGCCTTTGAATCGGATAGTAACTCACGGATTATTCGCCTGCAGTCCTATCAGCTTCTGGCGTTGTTTGTTATATTTGCGACCCTTGTCGGGGAGGCGTTCCTGATATTCCGCCCACTTGTAAAGCGGGTAGATACTTATGCCGCCCAGCTTGAAAAACTGGCGCACACCGATGGCCTGACCGGGATCGATAATTATCGTTCCTTTATGCAAAAAGGTGTGCGAGAGCTAAGACGGGCGCTGCGTCTTGGCAAACCATTATGCGTTTGCATGCTTGATCTCGATCATTTCAAGTCCATAAACGACCAATACGGCCACCATGTCGGCGATCTGGTTCTTAAGCGGTTTTCAGAACTGGTGGAGCAGGCCAAGCGGATCGAGGATGAGTTTGGACGTCTTGGCGGTGAGGAATTTGGCGTCTTGCTGCCGCACACGAAACTTTCCGGCGCGCTTGTCGTGGCGGAACGAATTCGTAAAACCGTTGAAACAACGCCAATTCGCTACAATGAGACGGATGACCTGTTTATTACCGTCAGCATTGGGTTGGCAGAAGCCAATCCGAAGGCGCACAACCTTGACTCGGTTATCAACTGCGCTGATGAAGCGCTGTACAGGGCCAAGAGAAACGGTCGCAATCGTGTTGAAATCAGTCGTAAATTTACGACCGAAGACAATGTCGTCTCCCTTGAGCAGGCCGCCGAGTCCGCCGAGTAGTTTCTCTTAAAACAGTTATTTGGGCTTTAAAACCGGGGATCTCTTGCCTATGATGTGTCAGTTTTTCCTCTGACAAACAGGAGCGCGGGAATGTCCGGCCGTCCCCTTTCGCCGCATTTGCAGATTTACCGCTGGCCTATGAATATGGCGATGTCGATCCTGCACCGCATGACCGGCGCGGCGCTGTCTGTCGGCGTATTGTTTTTTATCTGGTGGCTGGTTGCGGCGGCGCTGGGGCCGGAGGCTTACGCTGTCTTCGCATGGTTCTGCGGTACGCCGCTTGGCCTGCTGATGCTGTTTGGCTGGACGCTCTGCATGTTCTATCACCTGGGCAACGGCATCCGCCACCTGGTCTGGGACAGCGGTTTCCTGTTTGAAAAGAAAAACGCCAATATCGGCGGCTGGCTGGTTCTGCTGTTTACGGCGGTAGCAACCGGTGCTGTCTGGATGTGCGTCCTGTCAAAAGGAGAGATTGTATTATGAGCCTGAAATGGGAAAATACCGGCCTGAAAACGCCGATGGCCCGCGTGCAGGGGCTTGGCAGCGCAAAGAGCGGTTCCGATAGCTGGGTCCGTCTGCGGGTAACGGCGATTGCCAATATCCCGCTTGTGATCTGGTTTGTCTGGTTTGTGAAGCAGTCCGTCGGTCTGCCGCATGCCGAATTTACGGCCCTGCTGGCCCAGCCATGGAATGCGGTAGCGATGATCCTGTTTATCGTCTCTGTCTTCTGGCATGCGCTGCTGGGCTGCCGGGAGATCGTCGAGGATTACATCCATCTCGAATGGTTCAGGCTCATGAAGCTGGTTGGCATGTATCTGTTCTTCTTTGCCGCCGCGGTCGTGTGCCTGTTCTGCGTCCTGAAAATTGCATTGGCGGGGGTATAAATGGCCAAACTCGGTCTTTTGAAAATTGTCGAGCCATCGGAAGAGGATCTAAAGCGCGTTCCCGACGGAATTGATGTCAGTGCGGCCATTATCCATGCTGCCGTGCGCGTGCATACCGAACTGGGGCCCGGCCTGCCAAAACAGGCCTATGTTGCGGCGCTGGAAACGGAACTGAAAAACTGGAATCTGGGTGTGCGCAAAGACGTTCCGGTGAACATCAAATACCGCGGCCAGGAAATCGAAGGCGGTCTTGTGATTGACCTGATGGCCGGGGAGGAGGCTGTGTTTGTTCTGACCCAGCCGGAAACCGGCCAGGAAAAGGACCTCCTGCGCAACTACATGCGCCATTCCGGCGCAAACAAGGCGCATCTTATCAACTTCCACGCCCCGGACCTGCGCAAGGCCATGTTCCGGGCGGAGCGTAAGGTTCCGGTAGCGCCAAAAACTATGAACTAGGACAGTGTAATGACGGACTCCTACGAAATCATCGACCATACCTATGATGTCATCGTTGTCGGCGGCGGCGG
>CAZKGT010000019.1:0-391 GCA_964552285.1 uncultured Pseudobdellovibrionaceae bacterium
AAGGACAAATTGCACCTGCTACAAAATTACCCTACTTTTGCAACAGGTCTAATGTGTTCTGATGCAGAGTCCGGTAGTGTGGAAAAAATATAAGAATAACTACTTTTCGAGTATGGTCTTTATAGCACATATATTTCAGAACAAAGAAAAGAAAAAGACGTCCTATACTTCAACAATTTGTCTGGCCGGTTTCTTTGGCGCCGACACGTCAGCCTCTCTCAAATAAAGCGGCTCCGGCGCAAGCACGGCAAAACGGCTGTCTCCACCGCCTGCCAGCCCGGCCAGTATTTGCGGATCCGGCAGTTCATACCCGGCGCTCACGGCCTCTTCGGAAATACCAAGCTCGGAAACGAGACGCCCGGCACCGTCGCCGATTATAACAGAACTTTCG
>CAZKGT010000019.1:401-21830 GCA_964552285.1 uncultured Pseudobdellovibrionaceae bacterium
TCGGCCATCTCCCGCAACTCCTCCGCCGCAGCGCAGGAAGGCTCGGCAAGTCCCTGCCCACCGGCATCATAGGCGCGCATGTAAAAATCGCTGCGTTTGCTCTCGATAACAACCAGCAGCGTTTCCGTCTCCGCCAACTGGTGATCTTCAAAAAACGCCGCCGCCAGAATATCCAGCGTTGTCAAACCGTATACCGGCCTGCTTAGTGCGAGCCCCAGCGCCCTTGCCGTCGCCAGCCCGATCCGCAGGCCCGTAAACGCCCCCGGCCCGACTGTCGTGGCAACTCCTTCTATATCGGTGTAAGAGATTCCGGCCTTTGCGAGCACCGCATCAATCATCGGCACCAGCCGTTCCGCCTGTCCGCGGGCCATCGGGATTGTCTCGCTGACGCATGCGCCGTCCGTCCCGCGCACAGCCACTGAACAACCGTTCATCGCCGTATCAAGGGCCAGTATGACCGGATCGTCCGCCATCAGATAATCTTGCAAACCTCGTCAAACCCAAAGCGCGGGCTGCGCGGATGAAGAGAGCGCTCGTCCCCGTATCCTATATTGCACAGGAAATTGACGGTGACCTCCTCGTCCGGGAAAAATTCATCCTTCACCCCTTCGGGATCGAACCCGGACATCGGCCCGCAATCGAGCCCCAGCGCCCTTGCAGCAATCATCAGGTAAGCCCCCTGAAGCGTGCCGTTGCGAAAGGATGTGTCGTAAATCGTCCGGTGCTTGCCCTCGAACCAGCTTCCCGCGTTGGTGTGGGGGAACAGGAAATCGAGCTTCTCGTAGAATTTCAGGTCATAGGTGATGATCGCCGTCACCGGCGCCGACATCGTCTTGACCATATTGCCTTCCATCAGATGTGGCCGTAGCCGTTCCTTGGCCTCCGGCGTCTTCACGAACAAAAACCGCGCCGGGCAGCAATTTGCGCTGGTCGGCCCCCATTTCATCAGGTCGTAAACCGCCTGAAGCAGCACTTCACTGACGTCCCTGTCCTCCCAGCCGTTATAGGTACGTGCCCCGCGAAACAGGATATCAAGGGATTCGTCACTCAGGATGCGGTCGTCATCAGGCATGAAAAAACTCCGGTCAGGATATTACAGATATCACCAACCTATACTTGCCACTGGAAAGATCAATAGCAACGAACACATCCCCCCTCCCTTATGAGAGGGCGACGCCCCTATTTTTCTGGCCATTTCCCCCCATTGCTCTATAGTGCGGCTTATGGCGCGTATCGGGAACATTCTTTCAGCTCTCACGGGGTTGCTGTTATTGCTCTGCAGCCCGGCCGGAAGCATACATGCGCAGGCACTCTACCCGTTTGATCAATCCTCTGCCGTCACCTTCGCCTATCACCGCATCGGCGAGGACGCCTACCCTGACACCAACCTGCGCATCGCACAATTCGAATCCCACGTGACCGAACTTCTCGAAGGCTCGTACACGGTCATGGCACTGCCGGATATCCTGAATGCCGTCAAGGACGGGATAGTGCTGGCGCCAAAAACCGTTGCCCTGACATTCGAAGGCGGCCACCGCTCCGTGCTTGATCGCGCCCTGCCGCTGCTGCTGGAAAACGAGATTCCCTTTACGGTTTTCGTCGCTACAGACAAGGCCGACTGGAATTCGCCCAACTATCTCAACTGGGACGACCTGCGCAAACTAAAGCGCCATAAGAACGTCAGCATCGGCATTCACCCAGCCGCCTACACACGCCTGACCGACGCCCCGCGTGAGGAAATCCTGCGCCAGATCAACAAGGCCCGCAGCCGCTACCGCGAAGAACTGGGCGAAGACCCGAAACTCTTCGCCTACCCCTTTGGCGAATACAGCGCCGCGTACCACGAAATCATCGCCTCGCAAAACTTCCTCGGCGCCTTCGGCCAGCATTCGGGTGTCATTCACAGCGAGGCCGATTTCCTCGCCCTGCCCCGCTTTGCCATGACGGAAAGCTATGGCGGGCTGGAGCGTTTCCGCCTGACCGCCCATGCCATGCCGCTGCCGGTCCGGGACGTTCAGCCCAAAGACCCGCATCTTTCCGGTGACACACCTGCCATCGGTTTTACGGTGAGCCCTGATCTCAAGGAAGGCCTCGATAAACTCTCCTGCTTTATCTCCGGCCATGGAAAACCGGCCATGGAAAAAATCGGTGACTCGCGCATCGAACTGCGCCTCAACTATCCGATCGAGGAAGACCGCACCCGCGTCAACTGCACCATGCCCGGCCCCGTCTCCGACCCCGGCGAACCCGCCCGCTGGCGCTGGTTCGGCATGCTGCTGACGAAGCCTGCGGTGCAGTTTGAGTGAAACTTAATCCGTCATTGCGAGCAACCAACGGAAGCGAAGCAATCCAGTATGGCGACTATCTGGGTTGCTACGCACCTCGCAATGACATAAGAGGCAATCAATCCTGAACTGGGCGCACTTCAATAACTTCCGGCACGTAATGGCGGAGCATATTTTCTACACCCATTTTGAGCGTGGCGGTGGAGCTTGGGCACCCGGAGCAGGCGCCGCGCATCTTGAGGTAAACAATCCCCTGCTCAAAGCCGTGAAACTCGATATCCCCGCCATCCTGCGCCACAGCCGGACGCACGCGGGTATCCAGCAACTCACGGATTTGCGCGATTATCTCGTCCTCTTCCTCGCTCACAGAAACCGCCGGAGCCTCCTCTTCAAGAACAGGCTCCCCGGTCGTAAAATGCTCCATGATGACGGCAAGGATGGGCGCCTTCAGTTGCTCCCAGTCATTGGCTGCATCCTTGGTAACGGAAACAAAATCGGCCCCGAAGAAAATCCCGGTCACGCCCTCAACAGAGAAAAGCTTCTTGGCCAGCGGCGAACGCGTTGCCTCCTCCGGGCCCTTGAATTCGGCCGTGCCGGACTCCAGAACCGTTTCACCGGGAATAAATTTCAGCGTCGCCGGATTCGGCGTTTTTTCCGTCTGGATAAACATAGATTAACACCCTTGAAATCGAACCAGTCCCGTACGGTTTATACTAGAAAAACCGCACAGGATAAAGCAATAATAAATTTAGGTGATTGCGTCGATTTTTTGCGGTTCGAGATGTCCGGGCACGACAACAACCGGAACCCGAAGACGACCGATCCCTTTACCGCCCGTAAAATAGGAAACCAGCGGCCCCGGTCCCGTCGGTCCCGTCCCGGCGCCAAGGATCAGCATCTTGATGGTAAAATCCTCGTTGATCACATCGACCAGCACATCGTTCTTGTTGCCCTCGCGGACATAAAGAACCGGCGTAATACCGTTCAGGTCGTTAACCTTCTTGGCCGTGTTCCAGATAAATTTCTCCGCCTGCTCGCGCATTTCCGCCCGCATACGGGTTTCAACATTGCTCCAGTGCTGGAAGTCCTGGATATCGGTTACCTGCAAAATGGCCAGATGCCCGCGATTGGCATGGGCGAGCCGCGCCCCGTAACGCAGGGCCGTTGCAAATTCTTCCGTCTCGTCGGATACCACGAGATAAACGCCGCCATCGCCGCGCCGCCCTCTTTTCTTGGGCGCTTCGCTGATAATTTCTGCGTCCTGAATTTCGTCCATGGGCCTATTCCCTTCTTAAAAATGTATTGGCCGCCCAGCCCGCAAATACGGCAATGGCCACAGCCAGCAGCCCGTAGGCAAGGCTGTGCCCGTGGGCGAATAAATAAATTTGCGACCCCAGCCCGACCTGCGCCACCTTCAGCGAGGTCGTCTGGATGTCTTCTATTTTCTGATCCCTGATATAGAACGTGCGGATCGTATATTCACCCATCGGCACGTTTGACGGCAGGTCAAGCGAGGTCCGGAAAAAGGTGTCACTCAGATAAACAATATCATTGGGCGAAAGCGGATACAGCCCCTCGGACTGCTGGTTGCGGATCAGCGCTTCGTGGAACCGGCCTGCGACCTCCGGCTTTTCCTTCGACACGGTTGTAAAAGACAGGGAATCAAGCCCGATCCCGTGCTCGTCCAGAACATCCGTCGGCGCCAGCGTTTCTTCGGAAGCGCCCAGCGCATAATCGTAGTAGCTCAGCGCATCGCGAAACTCGACCGATTGGCGGTTCATCCATGCCCCGGCCACCCTGTCTTTGCGCCGGACAACCATCCGCTTCTTCGGCCCGGAAATAACAACGGCAATATCGCCGCCGGCCTTCTTAACCCCGAACAGGACAAGCCGCGCACCGTTAAACCCGGTCGTGATATCGACATGATCCTGCGCCAGATCTACAACCAGCGCCTCTCCTTCCTGCGCCTGCGCGAAAGACAGCGGCAGCAAAAAAAACAGACATGCAATGAAGACAATCCTGATCATCAATCACGTACCGTCGTTGAGTAAAGCTCAACCGGCCGGATCAGCAAATCCCCGGCAAGCTCGATGCTTACAAACAGAACCAGCAGCGCCAGAATGACCCGCGCCGAAGCACCCTTGATTTTTCTGGCCGCCCAGACGCCTGCCTGCGCACCGACCACGCCGCCGAGAATAAGCAGCACCGCCAGCACCATATCGACCGTATGGTTGGCCACGGCATGCAGGATCGTCGCAAAGGCCGTCGTAAACATAATCTGAAAAAGCGACGTTCCGGCCACCAGCAATGTCGGCATCCCGAGAATATAAATCATCGCCGGAACCAGCAGGAACCCGCCGCCGATCCCCATGATCGACACCAGCAACCCGCCGATAAAACCGATCCCCGCCGGCAACAGCGCGCTGATATAAAGCCGCGAACGGGGAAAGCGCATCTTGTAGGGAAGGCTGCGCATCAGCGGACTCTGGAGCAAACCGAGCCCGCGCTCCGGCCCCGGGCCTTTTTTTATTATGGCGCTGACGCTTTCCACCAGCATCATGATACCGATCGCACCCAGCAGGAAAATATAGAGCAGCGCAATCACGATATCGATCTGACCGAAATGCTGGAGCATCCGGAAGATCAACACGCCCAACAACGAACCGACGGCGCTTCCCGCCAGCATCACCAGCCCCATCTTCACATCGACGTTACCCTTGCGGATATGGCCGAGCACCCCGGTCACGCCCGCGGCGACCAGCTGGTTGGCCTGCGTCCCCACGGCAATCGCGGGCGGCAGCCCCATGAAAATCAGGAAAGGCGTCGTCAGGAATCCCCCGCCCACGCCGAACACGCCCGAAAGAAAACCGACAAACGTCCCCAGCAGCAGAATCGATTCTGCAGGAACAGTCATCTCGGCAATGGGCAAATAGACCTGCATCAAGTTACTTGTAAGAAAAGAGGGCCTTAAGCCCTCTCAGAATGCCGGATGCCCGGCGGCAATGCAAGAAGGATCAGGGCCGTTGCGCCTCAGGGTCCGGAAAGATCCTGATCTCGCCATCCTGTGTGAAGTTGCGGTATTCCCCGCTCGGCACTTCATGCGGACCTTTGCGGAAATCGACGGACTTCATGAAACTCCAGAACATACGGCTCCATTTCGCATACGACCCGGCTTCCACAGAGCATTCCGCTATGTAGGCCGTATCGTGATACAGCGAAGCCAGCATAATCCCCTGCTTGCGCACATCCGTACCCGGAACGGTATAGGAAGCGGCAACATAGCTGGCCGTTCCGCGCCCAAGCCCTGCCGAATCCTCAGCTTCATGGAAAGCGACATCGTCGTACTCGCCATTCAGGTAATCATCCCAGAAATCCTGGCCATAGGCGACTTTCTGAATCGAAGAATCATAACGCACCGGATAAATCAGGAACCGTCCGTCACGGCGCGCACTGATCTTGCAGCGCGCTTCCTCTCCCTGCGAAGGCGCTGCCACCAGCAAAATAACATCCTCATCCGTATCAACCAGCACCCGCCAGGTATCCGGGAAAGAGGCACTCACGCCCGTCTTCTGATCTTCCCAGACATAAATATCGGCAAACGCCGGAACCGACAGCGCCAGAATGGCAACAAAAGCAAGAACAGAGAAAATTCGCATGGCAGACTCCTTAGAGGATCATTGTGCCGACAGAGCAAAGAAAATGCAACATGCTCGCCCTCCTCTCCACACCTTATATAGCATCCCGGCGAAAGCCTGGATCCAGAAACACTGGCTTGAGTTACCGGATCCCGGATCAGGTCCGGGATGCATGTGCAGAAAAAGGAACTACCCCTTCCAGAACCCCATAATATCCATTGTCTCTGCAATGACAGGTTCGGCAATCCCGTTTGCCTTTTCAGCGCCCGACGCCAAAATCCGGTCGATTTCCGCCGGATCAGCCATCAACTCGCGCATGCGGGCCGTAATCGGGGCCAGTTTTTCAACGCATAGCTCGGAGAGCGCCGGTTTAAATTCGGAGAACGGCTTGCCGCCAAAGTCGGCCAGCACAGTTTCCTTCGTCCCGTCGGACAGCGCCGCGTAGATATTCACCAGATTCTCCGCCTCCGGCCGCCCTTCGAAGCCTTTGACATCTTCGGGCAGCGGCTCGGGATCGGTCTTCGCCTTCTTGATCTTCTTGGCAATCATGTCGGGATCGTCAGTCAGGTTGATCCGGCTGAGATCGGATTCGGCGGATTTGCTCATCTTCTGCGAGCCGTCACGCAAGCTCATAACCCGCGTCGCCTCTCCCGTAATCACCGGCTCAGGTTGCGGGAAAAACTCGGCACCGTAGCGTGTATTGAACGTTGCCGCCAGATCCCGCGCCAGCTCCAGATGCTGTTTCTGATCCTCGCCGACGGGCACGTGCGTGGCCCTGTAAATCAGGATATCGGCGGCCATCAGCACCGGATAGGCAAACAGTCCAAGCCCCGCCCGCTCCTTGTCCTTCCCGGCCTTGTCCTTAAACTGGGTCATGCGTTCCAGCTTTCCCATCTGGGCCATCGTCGCCAGCAGCCACATCAGCTGCGAATGAGCCGGAACGGCGGACTGCGCGAAAATCGCCGACTTGCCGGGATCAATCCCCCCGGCGATATAAGCCGCCGCAATCTCCCGCGTCGCATTCACCAGCCCCGCATTATCATAGGGCAGCGTAATCGCATGCAGGTCTACGACGCCGTACAGACACTCACTATCCGGCTCATCCTGCAACTTCACCCAGTTCCGAAGCGCCCCGAGATAATTCCCCAGATGCAAATGGCTGGTCGGCTGCATGCATGACAAGATGCGTTTCATTTTCTGCCTTTCTTTTTTGCCGGTCTTTTTTAACCACGAATGGACACGAATTCACACGAATTTTTTACCGCGAAGGAGCGAAGGAGCGATGAATAAAAGCACGCGGAGCGTGCAACAATGTTATTTCACCACAGAGCACACGGAGACTTTCTCTGTGATCTCTGTGTGCTCTGTGGTGAGTAAATATGCGCTTTCTTCGCTCCTTCGCTCCTTCGCGGTAAAAAATTCGTGTCCATTCGTGGTTCAGGTTTTTATCTTGAAATATTTCCCAATCTCCTGAAGCCTTACGACACCGCCCAGCACAACGCCCGCACCATAGATAATCATCCCGCCGAGAACAAGGCCCAGCAGCGTCAGGATCTGTATGAAGCGCACCGCTTCCTGCTCCGGATGATACACAAGATCAAAAAGCGGCGCCTTGGCTGCATACAAAAACGCGCCCATGACGATGCAGCTTATGACGATCTTCCAGGCATTGCGCCGGAACCGCTCGTCGGTTTTCGTATCCTCCCGTTTCAACAATGCAAGACGGAACAGGAATATCTGAAGCCACCCGGCGAGCGATGTCGCCACCGCAATTCCGACCACCCCTGTGCCAACCTCCAGCACCAGCCACAGGCTGAGCAGGATGTTAAAGGCAGTGGCCACGCTCACGATCTTCACCGGCGTTGCCGTATCGTGCTTTGCCCAGAACGCCGTCGAGAAAACCTTCACCGCGATATAAGCGGGCAGCCCCAGCGCATAGGCCGTAATCGCCGCCGTCGTATTATAGGCCGCCGTCAGGCTGAACGCCCCGTGATGGAACAACGTCATCACAATCGGCCATGAAATAACGAACAGCCCCACCGCCGCCGGTAGCGCCAGCAACAGGCAATATTCGAGCGCCCGGTTAAAAAGATCGCGCGCCTCCTCCATCTTTTCCGCCGCGATCGTCCGGGAAAGCATCGGCAGCAGCGCCGTACCCACGGCGATCCCGACCATCCCGAGCGGCAACTGGTTCAACCGGTCCGCGTAGTAAAGCGACGAAATCGCCCCCGTCCCCAGCAGCGAGCCGATAATCATATCGGCGAACAGGTTGATCTGCATGACCCCCGCCCCGATCAGCCCCGGCCCCATCAGCCGGAAAACCTTCCTGATCCGCGGGCTGAATTCCGGCCTGACCAGCCGCACCCGAAACCCGTGCCTGCGCGCACTCACAAACAACCAGATGAACTGGATAAACCCGGCCGCCAGAACGCCGCAAGCCATCGCATGCCCCGCCGTTTCCGCAAAACCACTCAGGAACAGCGCTGCAATCAGGGTCAGGTTGAACAGCACCGGCGCAAACGCAAACGGCCCGAACCTGTCAAGCGCGTTCAGCACCGCCCCCATCAGCGCCGTCAGCGACATCAGCAGCAGATAGGGAAAGGTCGTCCTTGAAAGCTCCACCGCCAGATCGTAGCGAAGATCGTCCCCGTAAAAGCCCGGTGCGATCCCCCGGATCACCCACGGCATCACGGCAATCGCCAGCAGCGTAAATACGGAGAGAATACCCAGCATCACTGAAAAGGCCCGGCAAGCGAACAAGTCCGCTTCTTCCCGCCCGTCCTTTTCGAGCGTCTCGGAATAGACCGGCACGAAAGAAACGCTGAACGCTCCTTCCGCCGTGATCCGCCGGAACAGGTTCGGCAGCTTCAGCGCCACAAAAAACGCATCCGCCACCGGCCCCGCGCCCAGAATGGACGCTGTCAATATATCCCGCACAAATCCGGCAATGCGCGAAAGCCCTGTCAGACCGGCCACCGTGGCCATGGCTTTGATAAGTTTCATAAGGTTTATTCTGAACCACGAATGGACATGAATAAACACGAATTTTTTTACGCAGAGGACATCCGGCCTTTATTGTCATCCTGAGCGAAGCCGAAGGATCTTCCCCGATTGCAACATCCAGGATCCCTCCACCTTGGTCGGGATGACAACGGCGGGGGTGGATTCCTCCGGATCTTCGCGCAAAAAATAGTCGTGTAAATTCGTGTCCATTCGTGGTTAAAAGTAAGATCATGAAACACCTTCTCGTTTTGACACTCGTCCTTCTCTGCTGTGCCACCCCCGGGACCGCACAGGCAAAAAGCATCTTCACGAAACTGGCCGAACATTTTCTGGACGAGCCGCAGGCTGAGCTCGACGCCGCCGAAAAATTGTTCCGGGAGGGCAATTACGAGGCGGCCCTGAAAGGCGCGGAGAACCACCTGAAACACGCCCCCAAATCCCTTCAGGCCACCACACTGAAGGCCTGGTGCCTGATGAAGCTGGACCGTGAGGAGGAAGCAAAGCCGCTGATCGAGCACGCCCTGCGCAAGGAGCCGGACAATGTCGATACGCTGGTTGCCATGGGCGTGTATTACCGCATCACCGAAGATTACGATCAGGCCGTCCGTTACTACGAACAGGCCCTGGAAATTGACCCAGACTACGCGCAGGCCCTGACCAGCGTTCTGGTCGTTGCCCTGCTGAACGGCGAAATCGGCAAGGCCGTCACATACGGCGAGCGCGCCTGGAAAAACGATCATTACGACCCGGTCGTCGCCGCCAACCTCGCCGTTGCCTACCATTACGCCGGAAATTTCGAAAAACGGGACAGCTTCACGAAAAAGGCTGAAAAACTGGGCTATAACAGCCTGGATACGCTCGAACAAATCTATAACGGCGAAATCATCATCGTCCCGGAAGACAAGCTGAAACAACCGTGAAATCCCTGTATAAAAAAATCGCCGAACCCTACGCACAAAAATTCCGCGAGCCGTCCGACCACATCGACTCCTTCCTTAACCGGCTTCCAGCCGGAGCCGGAATTCTTGATGCCGGATGCGGTCCCGGTATCGATAGCGCCTATATGTCCCGGCTTGGCTTCAGCGTTACAGGGCTGGATTTTTCTCACGAAATGCTGGCCATCGCCCGCAACAACAGTCCGCACACAGATTTCCATGAATCCGATCTGCGTCAAATTGATTTCCCCGCCGGAACATTTGATGGCATCATTGCTTCTTATTCGCTGATCCATCTTGAGAAAAAAGAAACGCCGGGCGTCCTTGAGGATTTTTTTGTCCTCCTGAAGAAAGGTGGCGTCCTCATGCTCGGACTGCAGACAGGGCCATCCGAAGAAACATACATCGATGAGCCTCTCCATCCCGGCCTGCAGATATTCCTGAATATCTATGAACCAGAAGAGATTATAACGCTTCTCACACAAACAGGGTTCCAAATTCTGGAGATATTTGAAAGAGAGTCAGAATGTCCGGAAGAACTCGCCTTCGGGAAACTCTGCCTGATTGCCAGGAAATCTTCGTGACTTCGTGCCTCCGCAGAAGTGATGCCGCAAAGAAGAGAAGCAACTTTCTTAGTGACCTTTGTGCCCTTAGTGGTTAAAAAATCTTCATGACCCAAAACCCCGAAAGCCAGTGGTTCGGCGAAAAACCTGTCAGCCCCGATGAAAAAACCGGGCTGGTCATTGATGTGTTTGACTCCGTCGCCACGCGTTACGACCTGATGAACGACCTGATGTCCGGCGGAATCCACCGCATCTGGAAGGACCGCTTCGTCCGCATGATCCGCCCGCGCGCCGGCCTCAAATATCTGGACGTTGCCGGCGGCACCGGCGATATTGCCTTCCGCATCCGTAAAAAAGCCGGGCCGGACGCACAGATCACCGTCTGCGACCTCAACGACAACATGCTGGAGGTGGGCCGGGATCGCGCAATCGACCACGGCTGGCTTGATATCGAGTGGATCACGGGCAATGCGGAAAGTCTGCCGTTCCCGGACAACAGCTTTGACGTCTATACCATCGCCTTCGGCCTGCGCAACGTCACGCATATCGACACGGCTTTAGAAGAAGCCTCCCGCGTCCTGAAACCAGGCGGGCAGTTTTTCTGTCTTGAATTCAGCCAGGTCAAAAACCCTGTCTTCTCAAAAATCTACGATGCCTATTCTTTCCGGATTTTGCCGAAGATCGGGGAAGTCGTCGCACATGACCGCGAAAGCTACCAGTACCTGGCCGAAAGCATCCGCAAGTTTCCCGAGAGAAAATTACTGATGAAACGCATGGAACAGGCAGGACTGTCAAAGCCAGTCTGCACAACGCTTTCAAACGGTATTGCCGCCATCCACAGGGGCTGGAAGCTATAGGGAATACAAAGACCCCATAAATAATGCTTGCATTACCTCCCGTTTTTGTTTTGATTGCATTTCTCATAAACAAAGTTTACCGATTGGGAACATAAAAATAACGTGTGTATCGCCTAGAAGGAGAAAGACGAACATGAATAACACAGTTAAAACCGCAATTTTCGCCGCCGTCGTTATCATCGCGGCCGCAATTGCTATTCAGGCCTATGTCAGCGACACGGCCTCCACGAGCAAGGTTATCAATATCGAGCCTGCCGCAGGCAACTCGGTGGAAGGCGCCGATATGTTCGCTGACATCGAAGCCGCCGCTGGCGAAGCCATGGAAGCAACGACGGAAGCCGTAGAATCCGCTGCCGAAACGATGGAAGAAGCCACCGGAACGGTCATCAGGGAAGCGGAAATGATGATCGAGGAAACTGAAGAAGCCATGGAAACGGAAACAGCTGCTGAAGAAGCCGAAGAGGCTGCCGAGGAGGCAACCGAAATGGCTGAAGAAGCAACGGAAGCTGTTGAAGACGCCACAGAAGAAGCCGAAGAAACCGTTGAAGACGCCACAGAAGAAGCAACAGAATCTGCTCCGGCTGCAGGCGAAATCGCACCGGACCCGGCTCACTAAACACCGGTTCTTTTGAATTCAGGAAAGCCCCGTGCTATATGTACGGGGCTTTTCATTTGAACAAGAGGACATTATGCAGGCTCTGACCGGCAAAAACATATTGCTGATCATATCGGGCGGCATTGCCGCCTATAAATCGCTTGAGTTGATCCGCCTGCTGAAAAAAAGCGGCGCGCAGGTCCGCTGCATCCTGACCAAAGGCGGAGAGCAGTTTGTTACCCCGCTCAGTGTCTCCTCCCTGTCTGAAGAAAAAGTCTATACCGACCTCTGGTCCCTGACCGATGAAAGCGAGATGGGCCATATTCGATTGGGCCGAGAGGCAGACCTCATCGTCATCGCCCCGGCCAGCGCCAACATGATCGGTAAAATGGCCCACGGACTGGGCGACGACCTGGCCTCCACAACCTTGCTGGCCGCTGACGGCCCCATCCTGATCGCCCCGGCCATGAACCCGCATATGTGGAATAATCCTGCCGTTCAGGAAAATATACACACACTTGAAAAACGCGGCATCAAACGCATCGGCCCCGCCGACGGCGACACAGCCTGCGGCGAAACCGGGACGGGAAGGATGGCTGAACCGGAAAAAATATTCGATACTATTATCAGCCACTTCCAGAATGATTCTCTGTTTGGATATAAAGCCATCGTCACCAGCGGCCCCACCTATGAGCCGATCGACCCCGTCCGCTTCATCGGAAACCGCTCCTCCGGCAGGCAGGGCCACGCGATCGCCGCCTCCCTGGCCGCTTCCGGGGCGCAGGTAACTTTGATAACAGGCCCCGTCGCCTTGCCAGACCCGCCGGGCTGCACCGTCATACATGTGGAAACTGCAAATGAAATGATGGATGCCGCACAAAAATCCCTGCCCGCCGATATTGCCGTCTGTGCCGCCGCCGTGGCGGACTGGGCCCCGGCAAAGCCGCATAACGGCAAAATTAAAAAACGCGGCGATAAAAGCCCGCCTCAAATCAACCTGACCGAAAACCCGGATATCCTGACATCGCTGTCGAAATCGCCGCAACGCCCCGCCCTTGTCATCGGCTTTGCCGCCGAGACGGAAAACCTGCTGGAGGCCGCCCGGGAAAAGCGCCTGCGCAAAGGCTGCGAGTGGATCATGGCCAACAATGTTTCTGAAAAGGTCTTTGGCGAAGAAGAGAATCATGTATATCTGGTAAGCGAAAATGGCGAGGAGGAATGGCCGCGCGCCACCAAGCAGAAAATTGCCGACACGCTAACAGACAGAATTACAGAGTTTCTGAAACACCATGAACAAAGACCTGAAGCCGCCGAGTGAAGATACAATAGAAATTGCCCTGCACCCGCACGAGCACGCGGTCGGCCTCAATCTTCCCACATATGCAACATCCCAGTCCGCAGGCATGGACTTGTCCGCTGCGCTGGAAGAAGCCATCGAGCTTGGCCCGGGTGAGCGCGCCCTCGTGCCCACAGGCTTGTCGATTGCGCTTCCCGCAAGCTACGAAGCACAGATCCGTCCGCGCTCAGGCTTGGCCCTGAAACATGGTGTCACAGTCCTTAACACGCCCGGCACCATCGACGCCGACTATCGCGGCGAAATCAAGGTTATCCTGATCAATCTCGGCCAGGACCCTTTCACCATCGAGCGCGGCATGCGCATCGCCCAGATGGTCATCGCCAAGCATGAAACCGTCAGCTGGAAAGTCGTCGAGGACCTCGAGGGATCGGATCGCGGTGCGGGCGGATTCGGCTCAACCGGCGCCCGGTAAAAATACAATACCCACAATCCCCGTAAGGCTATACATACTGCGGGATATGCGGCAATTTGAAACATAGCTTCAATATTAGATTTTTCTTTGATACGCGTCCCGATTTCGCTAGAAATTACCCGGCTGTTCGCCATATATAAGTATGGTAAGCGAAAACGTAATGGCGCGAAGGGGGAATACATGGCCAGCGAAAAGACACCCCGGATTGTCGGCGGCGACGCCGAAAATCTGGAAGACATTGTTGCACGGGTAAAGGCCGCTCAGGCCAGATACGCCCGCTACTCCCAGGAACAGGTCGATTCGATCTTCAAGGCCGCGGCGCTTGCCGCATCCTCCGCACGAATAGAACTATCCAAGCTCGCCGTTGAGGAAACCCGCATGGGCGTGATGGAGGACAAGGTTATCAAAAACCACTTTTCCGCCGAATACATCTATAACAGATACAAGAATGACCAGACCTGCGGCATCGTCGAAGACGACCCGACGAACGGATTTGCCCGCGTAGCAGAACCGATCGGCCTGATCACCGCTGTCCTGCCGACGACAAACCCGACCTCCACAGCCATCTTCAAGGGCCTGCTGGCACTAAAAACACGCAACGGCATGGTTTTCTCGCCACACCCGCGCGCCAAGAAATGCACGGCGCTGGCCGTCAAAATTTTGCTGGATGCCGCCGTCAAGGCAGGCGCCCCGGAAGACATCCTGGCCTGCATTGAAGAGCCGACATTAGATAGCACCGGCGGCCTGATGAAACACCAGGACATCAACCTGATTCTTGCCACCGGCGGCCCAGGCATGGTGAAAGCCGCCTACAGCTCCGGCAAACCGGCCATCGGCGTTGGCGCGGGCAACACCCCGGTGATCATCGACTCGACCGCCGACCTTAAAATGGCGGTGTCCTCGATCCTGATGTCCAAGACGTTCGATAACGGCGTGATCTGCGCGTCCGAGCAATCCGTAGTCATCACCAACAAGATCTATAAAGAAGTCATGGCCGAATTCCAGCGCCGTGGCGCCCACATCCTGACGAAAAAGGAAAAAGACCAGCTTCAGGAAATTCTCGTTGGAAAAGACGGCCACATCAATTCGAAGATCGTCGGCCAACCGGCCTCCACGATCGCCGAAATGGCCGGGATCAAGGTGCCCAAAAACACGAAAGTGTTGCTGGCCGAATGTAAGGAAATCGGTGATAGCGAGCCTTACTCGATGGAAAAACTCTCGCCCGTTCTGGCGATCTATAAAACAGAACGCTTTACCGGCGCACTCGACATGGCGATCTCGCTGATCGAATATGGCGGCGCAGGCCACACGGCTGTCCTTTATACCGACCCGGCCGCAGGCCACAACCATGTCGAGCAGTTCGAGTTGCGCGCCCGCGTCGGCCGCTGCCTCGTCAACATGCCGGCCAGCCAGGGCGCCATTGGCGACGTCTACAATTTCCGCCTTGCTCCTTCCCTGACGTTGGGTTGCGGCTCATGGGGCGGCAACTCGATATCGGAAAATATTGGGGTCAAACACCTCATCAACCTCAAACAGGTCGCAGAGCGGAGGGAGAACATGCAGTGGGTCAAAGTGCCGCCGAAAATTTACTTCAAACAGGGTGCGCTGGGGCTTGCGCTCACTGAACTCAAAGACCGCAAACGCGCCTTCATCGTCACCGACAAAACGATGGAACAGATCGGCTACGTCCAGAAGGTTACCGATGTGCTGGACAGCATTGGCGTGCGCCACCGCGTCTTCAGCCAGGTCAAGCCGGACCCGGACATCAGCAACGTCAACGCGGCGCTGGCCCAGGTCGAACCGTTCGAACCGGACCTGTTCATCGCCCTTGGCGGCGGTTCGCCGATGGATGCGGCCAAATTCATCTGGCTGCTCTACGAAAACCCGGACCAGAAATTCGAGGATATTGCCATGCGCTTCATGGATATCCGCAAGCGTATCACCGAGTTTCCCGATCTCGGCCGCAAGGCGCTGATGGTTGCCGTGCCGACCACATCGGGTTCCGGCTCGGAAGTGACGCCCTTTACCGTCATCACCGACGACCGCACCGGCGTGAAATACCCGATCGCCGACTATGCGCTGACGCCGGATATGGCGATCGTCGATCCCGAACTGGTGATGACGCTGCCGAAAATGCTGGTCAGCCACACCGGCCTTGACGCGCTCACCCACGCCGTTGAAGCCTACACATCGGTATTTGCGAACAACTACACAGACGGTATGGCGCTGGAAGCCATCCGCCTGATCTTCAAATACCTGCCGACCAGCTATCATGACGGCCAGCATAACCCGCGCGCTCGCGAGAAAATGCACTACGCCGCCACCATCGCCGGCATGGCTTTCGCCAATGCGTTCCTCGGCGTCTGTCACTCAATGGCGCACAAGATGGGCGCGGCCTTCGACATGCCGCACGGCCTGGCCAACGCCCTGCTGATCTCCCGCGTCATCAAATACAACGCCACGGACAACCCGACCAAACAGGGCCTGCTCCCCGTTTATCGCTATCCGTTCGTGAAGGGGCGTTACGCCAAAATCGCCGACCATTTGCGCCTGACCGAAGACATCAAGGGCGACGAGCAGGACCCGAAAGTCCGCGATAAAAAAGTCGCACGCCTGATCGAGGCCATCGAAAGCCTCAAGAAGGACCTGGAAATCCCGGCCACGATCCGCGAGGCGGGCGTGCCGGAATCGATCTTCCTGGAAAAGCTCGACGATATGTGCGAACAGGCCTTCGACGACCAGTGCACCGGCGGCAACGCCCGCTACCCGCTGATCGACGAAATCAAACAGCTTTACCTCAAAGCCTATTACGGGCGCGAGGAAGACATCATCATTGAAAAATCTGAAAAGGACGGAACCAATGTCGTACGCCTTGCCGGCTGATAACCCTGATATTCTCGAAAACTTCGATGCCTGGCTTTTTGATCTCGACGGCGTCATCACCGACACCGCAAAGCTTCACGCCGTGGCCTGGAAAGCCGCTTTCGATGATTACCTGAAAAGCCGTGACGGAGAAGATTTTCAGGAATTCTCGATCGAAGGAGACTATCACACCTATGTCGACGGCAAGCCGCGCTATGAGGGCGTCGACAGCTTCCTGCGTTCCCGCAATATCGAACTGGAATGGGGCGATCCCACCGACGGGCCGGAGAACGAAACCGTCTGCGGCATCGGCAACCGGAAAAACATCGCCTTCAACGAAACGCTCGAAAAAGACGGCGTCTTCGTCTTTGAACGCTCTGTTGACCTGATCAACGAACTAAAGGCCCGCGGCAAGAAAATCGCCGTCGTCACTTCAAGCAAAAACTGCAACACGGTCCTGAAAGCCGCCAACCTCGAGGGTGTTTTCGAGGCACAGGTCGACGGCATCTATGCCGCGGAGAACAAAATCGCCGGCAAACCAAAACCTGACACTTTCCTTGAGGCCGCACGTATGCTAGATACACCGGCAGAAAGAGCCGTTGTCATTGAGGACGCAATTTCCGGCGTACAGGCCGGACGCGCAGGCGGCTTCGGTCTGACACTGGGCGTCGACCGCCACGGAGAAGCCGCGCAGCTAAAGGAAAACGGCGCTGATCTCGTGGTCAGTGACCTTGGTGAATTGCTGGATTAACAAAAGCTCGATTAACAAAAGAAGGAGCCAAGCTCGAAAAAGCAGGAAACATAGCCAGAAAGCCTCAATCGGGCTTGTCCGGAAAACCGCGGGTTTTTTCCGCCATTTTTTTAGGACGCGAATTAACCAGACAAACACTCATAATCTGCGTAATGAAGGGAAAGTGAGAAAATGAGTAAGGATACATTTACAGCTGCCAACGAACCGACCTGGGTCCTGTCCTATGACGCATACGACCCGGACAACGAGCAACTGAGAGAAGCGCTAAGCTCCACCGGCAACGGTTACTTCTGCACACGCGGCGCAGCCGAATGGTCTGACGCCGACGATGATACCCATTACCCCGGCACCTATTTCCACGGCGGCTTTAACCGCGCCGTTACCATCATGGCGGGACGTCCGGTCGTCAATGAAGATTTGGTGAACGCGCCGAACTGGCTGCCGCTCAAGATGAGCATCAACGGAGACGAGCCCTTTACGCTCGAGAATGTCGAACTGCTCTCTTACCACCATGAATTCGATATCAAGCGTTCCCTGCTGATCCGCACCCTGCGGTTCAAGGACAAGGCCGGCAACGAAACGAGCCTGCGCAGCCGCCGTTTCGTCAGCATGCAGAAAATGCACCTCGGCGCCATTGAATGGACGGTCACCCCGGAGAACTGGTCCGGCACCGTCAGCATCATCAGCGGTCTTGACGGCCGTGTCGTCAACTGGGGCGTCCCGCGCTACCGCCAGCTTGAAAGCCGTCACCTGCGCCCGATCCGTACGGCGCTTGTCGGTGATGAAGGCATTTCGCTGGTTGTCCGCACCTCGCAGTCCCGGATCTACATTGCCCAGGCAGCCCGCACGGATATTTTTGTGAATGACAAAAAAGTCGAAACAGAACGCGAAATTTACCGTCAGGACGACTACATCCAGCAAACTATTACCTTCAAAGCGAAAAAGGGTGAAACCTTCCGCGTTGAAAAAATGGTCGCGTTCTACACCTCGAACGACAACGCCATCAGCGAACCGCTGGTTGACGCCCAGACCGCCGTCACCCGTTTCTGCCATTTTGATGAGGCGCTGGAACGGCACACATATGCCTGGGCCAATCTCTGGACCCTTTGTGACTTCAAGGTTCCCAATGACGACAAGGCCCAGCGTCTGCTGCGCTTCCACATCTGTCATATCCTGATGTGCTGCTCGCCGCATACGGGTGACCTTGACGCCGGCGTTCCGGCACGGGGGCTGACGGGCGAACCGTACCGCGGCCACATCTTCTGGGACGAGTTGTATATTTACCCGTTCCTGAACTTCCGCCTGCCGGAAATCACCCGCTCGCTGCTGCTATACCGTTACCGCCGCATGGACGAAGCCAGGGAACTGGCCCGCGAGCACGGCTATGAAGGTGCGATGTACCCGTGGCAGAGTGGCTCCAACGGGCGTGAGGAAACACAGGTCGTTCACCTCAATCCGAAGGACGGCAAATGGCACCCGGACCTCTCGCATAACCAGCGCCACGTCAACGCCGCCATTTTCTACAACATCTGGTCCTACTACCAGACAACCGGCGACATTGACTTTCTCTGGAACTATGGCGCGCGGATGATGCTGGAGATCGCCCGTTTCTGGGCATCCATCACCCACTTCAACAAAGAGCGCAACCGCTATGAAATCCACGGCGTCATGGGCCCCGACGAATATCACGAGCAGTTCCCGCCGGGCGGCGATACGCACGGCCTGCCAAACAATGCCTACACCAACTTCATGGTGGCATGGATATTCAAAACAGCACATGAGGTTCTCGAATTGATGCACGACCGCCGCCGCACCCGTCTGTGCGACGCTATCGGCCTGACGGAAGAAGAAATCGATAAATGGCAGGATATGAGCTTCAAAATGTTCATCCCGTTCCATGACGACGGCATCATCACCCAGTTCGAGGGCTATGAAACCCTGAAAGAACTGGACTGGGAGGGATACCGCAAGAAATACGGCAACATCCAGCGCCTCGACCGGATCATGAAAGCCGAAGGCTCCAATCCGGATGAGTACAAGCTTGCCAAGCAGGCCGACACGCTAATGCTGTTCTTCCTGTTCGGCGACAAGGACCTCAAGGAAATGTTCGAACGCCTGGGCTACGAATACACGCCTGAAATGAAGCGCAAGAACATCGACTACTACCTTGAGCGCACCTCGCACGGCTCGACGCTCAGCTACATCGTCCACGCCAACATTCTTTCGGACATCGACCCCGATGCTTCCTGGGAAATGTTCACCAAGGCGCTGGAAAGCGATGTCGGGGACATTCAGGGCGGCACCACCCGCGAAGGTATCCACATGGGCGTAATGGCCGGAACACTGGACCTGATGCAGCGCGGCTTCCTCGGCACGGAGATCCGGGACGATGTCCTGTACATCAACCCGAAAATCACCGGCCCGCTGGAAGGCCTGACCTTCCGCATGGCCTTCCGCGAAACCCCGCTCAAAATCAACCTCGAAGGCCACAAGCTGCATGTGACGGTCGAAGCCGACCAGCGCGCCAGCTCGCTAAAAGTCGGCGTGGACGGCATCACCCACGAAGTCGGCGTCGGCGAAACCTGCACCTTCGACTTCGTCCCGCCGTATGAGCAGGCAGCGGCGGCTGAGTAATTGAACCGGATTTAAAGAAAAGCCCGGGAGGAGATCTTCCGGGCTTTTTTCATTGCCGTCATCGCGAGCGACTGAAAGAAGTGCGGCGATCCAGTCTACGGCTTCTGGATTGCTTCGCCTGAAGGCTCGCAATGACGGCGCACATCCGCAAATCAGGACTCAACCATCTCACTGAGTTCCAGCCATCTTGTCTCAGCCTCATCGAGGTCCGATTTCAGCTTCGCATATCTTTTGGACATTTCGGTGAAACCATCCGGGTCCTTGTTGTATAACTCCGGGTCGGCAAGAGCCTTGCCAAGGTCTTTTATCTCTTTTTCAAGAGCAGTCATCTTCTCCGGCAGGTGATCCAGCTCATATTGCAGCTTGTAGGAAAGCTTCCTGCCCCTGGCTTTCACACTCTTCTCACTCACCGGCTTTTCAGTGACAACATCCTCCGCCCCGCTCTTTTTCACCGGCGCACCCTGCTTCTTTTTGAAGGCCAGATAATCGCTGTATCCGCCCACGACATTTTCGATCTCACCGCCGCCCTCAAACGCCAGGATGCGGGTGACCGTCTGATCGAGAAAATCACGATCGTGGCTCACAATAATGAGCGTACCTTTATAATTAATAAGTATTTCCTCGAGCATATCGAGCGTATCCATATCGAGATCGTTCGTCGGCTCATCCAGAATGAGAAAACTGCCCGGGTCGGCCAGCACCTTGGCCAGCATCAGCCGGTTTTTTTGCCCACCCGAAAGCGTCGCCACAGGCCGCCGCGCATCCGAGGGATCGAACAGGAAGTCTTTCAAATACCCGCAAACATGGCGCCGCTTGCCCATCACCTCGAGATAATCACCGCCGCCGGGACAAAGCGTCTTCCAAAGCGACAAGTCCTGGTTCAGCCCCTCGCGCTTCTGGTCGAAGTAAGAATATTCGAGATCCTTGGCCCGTTTCACCTTGCCGCTGTCCGGCTCCAGGTCGCCAACCAGCAGCCGCAGAAAACTTGTCTTGCCCGACCCGTTCTTGCCGATAATCCCGATCCGCTCCCCCCGGATAATCCGCTGGCTGTAGTGATCCAGTATCACCGTTTCACCAAAAGCCTTCGAGGCGTTAAAAAACTCGGTGACGATTTTCGATGATTTTTCAAACTCCAGCGGATCAATCTCGATCTTGCGCACCGCCTGCCGGTATGAACTCTGGTCGGACCTCAGCTTTTCGCGCATCTCCCTCACCCGCGCCAGCCGTGCCTGATTGCGCTTGACCCGCGCCTTGACCCCGCGCGAGGCCCATTCGGTTTCCTGCTGCACGAACTTGGCCCGGTTCTTCAGTTCCCGTTCCTCCTGTTCGAGAAGCTCCGTCGCCCAGTCGTCGAAATGCGCGAACCCCCGCGGGCAGACCCTGAGGCTTCCCCGGTCCAGCCAGAACACCTTGTCCGAAATATTGCGTAGGAACGTGCGGTCGTGGCTCACACAGACAAGCGCCCCGCGCCAGCCTTTCAAAAACGTTTCGAGCCACTCGATCGCCGCCAGGTCGAGGTGGTTGGTCGGCTCGTCCAGCA
>CAZKGT010000020.1:0-21029 GCA_964552285.1 uncultured Pseudobdellovibrionaceae bacterium
AAAAGCACACCTTAATTTTTTACGCCCGATGTCCAAAATATTCTGACGACGGACAATTGTTTCGTTGAGGATGAAATTATTAATTTTGCCCGGAATAAACTAGGCATTGATTCCTTTTGGTTATAGATTCACACATGAGAACGGTTAGCGGTAGACTACATGCACCGCCATCCTGCGCAGTTAGTGAGCCAAAGGCGAGCGTTACGGACAGGAGTTTCGCCCTCACTCCACAATCAGCTTTGCGTGTCTTGATGCTGTCGGGCCGGGTTTGATGCCGTCTTTCCACATTTCGGCGCGGGGGGCTTCGTAGGGGTGGTCGAAGGCGTAGGTGTTGAACTCCTGCCGGCGGCCGTTTGCCCTGTAGTCCCGGTTTACCTCTTCCCACGGCAACAGGACCAATTTGAAGTTGTTCGGGTCCATGTCGCCGCGGCCGGTTGTCAGGCGGTCGAGATGTTCGCGCAGGTGATCGATGCTGCCGCCGAGGATGTTGGCGCCCTTGATCCAGTTTTCCGGGATTTCGCTGGCCGCGGCCATGCGCTCGAACTCAAGGCGGGATACGCCGACCTTGTTGCCGTTTTCATCAAAGCCGATTTTTCTCAGCAGTTCTTTGTCGTCCGGCATTATCACGTCGGTTTCGAAGGTCATGCCGGTTTCCGGCTCATCCGTGTCGCCCCTGAGATTGTCAAAGGAGTCGGCCAGCATTTGCCGCAGGCGGATGCGCTCACCCGGGATGATCCGCGCGGGCAGGTAATCGGTGGGGTAGATCGCGCTGGTCAGTCTGGTGTCCTGCCCGACAAATTCCGGCGCCTGAAGGGCGACAAACTGGGCGTGGGGCAGTTTGATGCCCTGCACGTCCGGGTCTAGTTCACGGGTATGTGCGAGGGGCACCAGTTCACTCATGCCGAGAACCCAGAGTTTGTCCTTTTCATCCAGATTTATTCCCGAGCGTTTGTAATCGGCCAGCGTCCGTTCCTCCAGCAACTGCATGCTGGTATCGCCGCGCGGGAATTTTACGAGGTTTGGATAGGCGGCGGCATACATTTCACCGGTTTCAAAGCAGCGGACGATAACAGGCCTTTTTCCGTTGTTTACGGCATTGACGAAGGAAGCTTTCAGGTTCGGGACAATCAGCAACTGGCGACGGAAACGGTTGTCTTCCTGTTCAATCGGCTGTGCGATCCTGCAACTGTTTTCTCCGTTACTGTGATGCAGGTGGCGGATCGGCACGTCCGTGTACAGGAAGCTTTCGTCATCTTCGAACGGAAGCCATGATCTGCGTGGAATGACATGCGGTGCACGGTCGTACACAAGCCCCGATTCCTCATGGGTGCGCCGTGCCGCCGGAGCTTCGGGCATATAGCCGGCCAGTCTTTCCTGAACGCCTTTGAGCTTTTCAAACTCACGTTCGATCCATTTGCCGATCCATGCCAGGCGCTGGCGGGCCTCATCATGTTTGAGTGCGGCTGCTGCAAGGCTCATCAGCGGATTGGGATGACGTTCCAGCATGTGGTCTTTCTGGCTGCCGGCGATCAGGAGATCTTCGTAATCTCGCTTCATCGTTCGCAGTGTGGTGATGCGGTCGGTCGTTTCTGTTTCGTTGGCCATGCCCGCTTTGCGGTTTACGAAGTCCGCATCGAGCATAATCCGGATGTTTTCAGGCAGATGGTTCTGCAGGCCGAGCCCGACAAAGCGTTTGGCAAGGCGGTGCCAGCCCGGTTCGGAAGGGTCCTTATGGAAGCGGTAGTTCCATCGGCCCTTGTTGACAAGGTTGTCCAGGATTTCCTCCATGGCTTGACTGGTGCCGTGGCGGAAATCAATGTGCCTGTTGAGACCCTTCAGAATTCTTAGCGGAATTTTACCGCGGTGCTCGTCAACGACATGTGGCGTCCGTCCGCTTTGTCCGTTATCAGCATCGAAAAAGACTGGCAGTGTTACGCCCTTATGTTTGAAATGGCAGGATTCCATGGAGACGTAACCGTCCTCAATATATTCTTTTTCCTGCGGGGTCAGCTTCTGCTTGTTTATAAGCGTATGCAGGGCCTGAAGCATTCTCTTCCCTAATTCCATACGGAACCTGAATGCCTGCTGCGGGGTATCGGCCCTGAATTTGTTGCCCTTTAAGTAAGGCTCCTGGGTGGACGGGTTTATGATCGAGTCCAGCACGTCCTGATAGGGCCATTCTTTTTCCTTGAACTTCTTCCGCAGCCTTTCCGCCAGTTTTGTAAAATCCTCGAGGGCTTTTGCGCCAAACAGGTCATTCGGATCGAGTGAGTCTTTAAAATCATGATCCCTGTACATATCGACGACATGCGGGGTCAGCAGCGAGAGCTGTCCCATTGCCTCGTCGATCGGGTTCATGAACGAGCCGTGATCGTTGTTCATGCCCGCATTGATTGTTTCCAGAATGCCACTCAGCTTTTTTGCGCCGTTGCCGTACATGGACAGGCCTTCGAAGATTTCACGCCGTTCTGCGGCGCGCTCTTCCTGCAGGTAAGACACTTCGCCGGCAAAACGTTGCGGCAGCGAATCTTCCGGGTACGGGTTCTGCGGCAATGTGCGGTGGAACCGGCGTTCGTAATTGATGTAGCCGAGCGCCTGGATAATCCGTTCCGCCATTTCCGGATTTTCCAGGAAGTACCGGCAATCATCCTTCATATCATCGATGCGATCCCTGTAGAGTTTTGCCTGGGTTGATTGCTGAAAAACGTCTTTGACCGAAAGGGCTCCCTGAAACTTGTTTTTGGAGACAAAGCGGATGGGCGCGAAAGGATCGTGATTTTCCTGGAGACTCTTGAGGAAACGCATCATCTCATCAATAGAGAGATCCCTGATAAGCTTTCCTTCGAACCGTTCCTTGTGGAAATTGCCGTCTGCGCGGAAGAAAATCATTTCCCGCATGTCGCCGGCCTGTTCGTCCGTGCCGACGAACCAATAGGGAAGCTCTGAATGGAACCGCCCGCCCATGCGCACCGGCATGGAAAAGAGCGGCAGTGTGTCGCCGTTCGGTGATTTTGCGCTCAGATAGTCGGTAAGCCGCTGGCGGTCGCGCTGGCGGGCATAGATGTCCGAAAGCCATGGGTCCAGGTCGTCACAGAAATTCATCAGCGCGACCGTGGCCAGCGCATCCGCAACGGCGCCGTGCGCCAGCTTTGGATCGATGAAGGACCTATGGTCGTGCGGATCGAGCGGGCCGGGACGTTGCAGGCGGATCGCATTGCCGAACGTCATATTCTTTTCGATATAGGCCATCAGGCTTTCACTGGGCCTGATATGGCCGGTGGCCGTGTCGATGATTTCACCGAGATCAAGGCCCTCATCACCCTGGTTGCCGAACAGGTGCTGGAGGTAGGCGCGATCCCTTACATCGCATACAGTCGGCGCCAGCCTTTGTGTGCTGGTCGGTGTGCCGCGTGCGTACATAAGAGTGCTGTTGGCCGAGCTGAAGCCGACCTCATAGAGATTGTCGCGATAGACGGCGTTGTCGTAGCGCAGCCAGTTGTACCCACTGAAGAGCGGGCGGGGCGTAACGAATTTCCAGATCGAGTCATCTTTTTTGTCTTTGTAGTAAAGATTGTCGTGGCCGCTATATTCCGGTGATTTCCAGTTTCTGCCATCGCGGGTGAAGCGGTAGGCAACCATCCTTTTGTCCGGGTGATAGCGTACGTCGTAGACAACCTCGCCGTTATCATCGAGCAGCGGGATTTCATAGACGTCTTCATCCGCATGGGCGTGGCCGTCCTTGAGCTGTTTGTTGATATCGATGAAGGAGACCGGCTTTTTCTTGTAACCGAACTTTTCCGCGATTTTCGGATAGTCAAAGGCCGATTGTTCGCCAAGCCATACGGAGGCGGCCATGCCCGTGCCGTATTCCATTCGGCCTTCTTCGTCAAACAGTTCCGGCCCGAGATTCTGGATGCGGGAAATCAGGGCGGCGGCCGGATCGAAATTCCTGTCTTCCGGGCGGCGGAGCAGGATCTGGTAGAGCGGATCTTCCGGCAGGTTTCCGGCAAGGTCGGTAATGCACATCCCGATTTCGTGGATCAGGATATTTCCCTTCGGCGTTGCGTAGGGAACGCCCTGGCGTCCGATGCCGCCTGTCTCCAGATCCATGACACAGTTCATCAGCTGGCCGTTTTTAATACGGGACCAGACAGCGGATTTACGGGCTATGCGGGCTTTCGGCGGGGCAGGGTTATTTGACATCGGGTCCCCCTCTTTCCTGACGCGCAGCACGGCGCTCGTAGCGGGTTTTTTGTGTCGCCAGTCTGGCCGCCGTGCGGGCCATTCTCACCATGGCCGACGCAGTGACGCTTGTGTTGTCGCCTTCCGGGCGGACGTTGGCAGGATCCGGGCCCAGGTAATGCTGGGCGGCGCTGGCAACGCCTTTGAAATAGGGTTTCAGGAAAGCACCCGAGGTGATGGCGGCGACTGTTTCTTCAAACATGTTGCTCGCGCCATCGGAACGGACATCCAACGCATCCATACGTCGCCTGCCTTCGCGCGGCATAATAAAGAGGCGCAGCATTTCGAGATAGCCGCCGTACTGGCGCGGATATTTTCTTCGCAGCTTGAACAGCCAGTAAGAGGGTGTCAGGTAGTCTGTCACCTTCATATACGGATTGCCGTTTTCATCTTCCCGGCATTCCATGGCCTGATAGTCGTCCGGTTTTTCGATGGAGGTTCGCCGCCCGGCCCGCAGGACAATTTCGGTCCAGCGATTCAAAGATTCCCAGCCCGGAATGTGGATGGCCTCGACCAGCTTGACCTTGTAGCGCGGATCCAGCATTTTCTTCAGCATGTCGTTGTAGGAACGGTGGCCTTTGATATGAAGGTGGTGATCTTCGACAACAAGCTCGTTGTTTCGGCCGTCCCAGCGGATGTTCCACCCCTGTGAGCGGTAATAGTTTTCAAAGTGGGCGCGATGTTCTTTCGGGTTGATGATCCGAAATCCTCCGTGGAAGGACAGGAATACGGTGTTGCCCCGGTTTCGGACGATATCCTGGACAATCCTTTCCTGATTTTTTCGTGCTTCGTCGCCCATGGACGGGGTCTGGGTGACGAACAGGATCATTTTTTCCGAATCTATTTTATAACCGGTGTTTCTCGCTATTTCGTCATGATCATAGAGCGATCGTCCTTCCGCATAGCTGGAGAGCATCGAGAGCTGTTCGCCGACAGATCCGGTTGCGCCGGTTGCGCAGACCAGCAGGTTGCCTAAGTCTTTGCGGAAATTCAGGGCTCTTTTTGAACTGCGGACACCGTGCCTGGCAGCTGTTTCCTGCCCGCCTTCGCGCATAATGGCGTCATACATGTTTCGTTCGTTCCAGCAGCATTTTGTGCTGAACCTGATCCTGCCGTTTTTGGCCAGGTTGCGAAGCATCCAGAATTCGGTGTTGGCTTCCGGATCTTTTTCTTCATTGATCAACTCTGCGCTGAGCCGTTTTCGTTCGTTATCAAGCGCATTTCGGACAACGCGCGGCATTTTTCGTGTTGTGTCGGCTTTCGGAAGTTTGAGTTCATCGACAATTTTTTCGAAGGCGTTTTCATTGCCGCTGAAGAAGGCATCGTATAACGCCAGAGGTTTGCTGTTGCCGTTTTTCTTCTCCTCTTCCGCCTGCCGGAGGATTTCCCTGAAAACAAGGTAGGGAACATCCTTTTCCAGCAGTTCTTCTACGCTGGGCGGGTTCGCCTTTTTGCTGCGTTCGCGGGCTTTTTCTGCCTTGGCGATCCGTGTTTTCAGGAAGTCATTTGCGGCCACCAAAGCAGCGTCATAGGCGCTTTGCGGCAGCAGTTCAGGCGGGATATCCACTTCACGCAAATCTGTTTCGTCATAGACGACGTCCTTGTCCGGATCAGAATCATCAATGTGCGGACCGACACCGAACATATTCATACAGCTATCGCGGATTGTGCTGTTGGCGCCGGCGGCAGTGACATTGCGCAGGGTTTCCGGTTCGTTACAGATTTTGCGGACGACCCGGCGTTCGAGAATATTGGTGCTGAAGGAGTGGTGAGAAACCATATAGCCTTCCGGCAGGGAGCGCAGGCAATGCCGGAACGTATCCTCAAACTGGGTAATTCTCGGCGCATTGCCGTCCAGGGTAACGCCTGTCGGCTCATCCCATCCTATGTAGAGTTTGTTGAAATCCTTGATCTTTGCCGTCAGTTTTTCGTAGGTCACCTCGGGCAGGCGGGCCAGCGCAAGCTGCCCTTTTTCCAGGAAGCGCCAGCCATGCTCGAAGATGCCGAAAGCATCACCGTCACTGACGTAAGTGTCGTGATAGTGTTCATCACCGTAACAACCGGTAAAGGCGTGCATGTCGGTTTCGGCCGTGTGCATCGAGCCCTTGCGGCAGATCTGTGTCCAGATCCGGGCAATGCCGTCTTCGTCGCGCGCGCAATAGGCGTACTGGCCGTCACCCATGTCTTTGATGTCCGGATGGCCGCCGGGCTGGTCGTAATAGACGAATTCCGGCCAGTCTTCGGGGCGGACGCCTATCCGTGTCATCTGGTTGCGGATGATGTAACCGATATCCTCGCGGCAGACGACTTTAACGCCTTTCAGCCAGCCATTGCCGTCTTCGTCCTTCATTTTTGCGAGATACTGAAGCGAGGCATGGTCAAAGTGATCGTGCGAAATCATGATGGCGCCGCCGTTGCGGACGGCGTTCAGAACTCTCATAACATCTGGGCTCAGGCCGTCATAGTCGGATTCCGGCTTGCTGACGATGAGCGGAAAATCATGGATCATCGCGGTTTCGCTAATACGTTTCCGGTCGTCCTGATCCGTTTTCATCACCCGGCTGATGAGAACCTGTCCGCCGCCCACATTGTTGCCGCCGAAGACGTCCGCTTTTTTCTCAAGGCTGCGGCCGTTCATCGAATACCATTTGAACTCACCGCCGACATCTTCGCCGGGCGGCGGGCCGAATTCGCTGAATTTGTCCTGAAGGCGATGGCGGAAGAGGTGGTTGCGGTAGTCCGGATACCGTCCCTGAGCCAGTTCATTGGCGCAGTCCTGCATCATGCCCAGAAGCCGCAACTTGGAAGCCCGGTCGTCGAATTCACCGGACGGGAGATCCATCATGCTGGCATCTTCCAGTGTAAAACGGTCGCCGTCCTGGCTGTATTCCAGGCGGATCATGTCGAAGGGTTCGGGGGCGTCCATATCTTCCGGCGGGTCTTCGGGCATGATGTATTGCCGGAAAATATGGCGCTTCCTTTCCTCATCATATTCGTAGAGCGCCGAGGCCAGATAAGGCATGCCGGAATCAAAATCCGTTGACGGCTCTCCCCAGTCTTCCATCATTCCGTGAACGTTCGGCAGCGAACTGTAGAAAAAGCCGTTGACGATTTTCAGACGGTCGAGCGGGGTCAGCTCGCGTTTGTTTTTGCGTTCTTCATCCAGATCAAAGAGATTTTCATCCACGCTGACTGCCGGGAGATTCAGTGTGATAGTATCTCCTGGCTTTGTAATCGCGTTGGTAAAAAGACTGTTCAGTGTCGATTCTACGGGATCCCATTTTCCGTCAGAGGTTATGCCGCGAATTTGTGGGGCTGAGCCGAGAGCTTCTTTTGCAGGCTCGAATATCCTGCCGATGAGTTCCAGTGAACGGGCCGGGTTGCGCAGGATTTCATTGCACCGTTTTGAAACTTCGACGACCCGCCCGAAGAAACGCCGGAATTCAGGCCGGAAAGGGTTGTGTCCGCCGCCATAGACGCCGCCCTGGAACATCTGCTTTCCGTTCCACCAGACCTGTTCCGGCAGGATGTCCGGTACTGTGTCACCGGTTTGCTCCGGGTTTGCCAGACCGCGCAGTTCGACAACCTGTACGTCTTCTTCCTCGGTTTGTTCTCCATCTGCCCACGGCATGTGGCGCCAATAGATGAGTTTGTGAATCCATTTCCTGTCGCCGCTCATGTCAGGATCGGGATCGTAGGAAACATAGGAAATCATGCTGGAGAGCTGGCCGCTGTCTGGATCACAACTGGACCGGGCAAGGACGTAAGGTTTGTCAAAATCACCTTTTTCGACCATCCGGTCGTAAAGTTCCCGGCGCTCTTCTTTTTTCAGGTTTTCCAGACGGGGGCCGGGCCACATGCCGATTTTGCGCAAGAGCTTGTCGAGCGCATAAATCCCTTCTTGTCCCTGTTCCACAAGGGCCATACGGTTCTAACTCCCCCACGCACAACACACATCTTTCCGCTTGCGGACGGGCGGAAAAATAAAATCTTTAGCGCACAGCCGCAGTGCGATGCTCGACACGCTTTGTTCCCTGCCAGAAGATATTTGAACGCTCATGCCGGTTCAGCGTGTGGAACCAGTCATGGGCTTTCTTGTTCTCCGAATTGACGTCAAGCAGGAACTGGCGGTCAATAAACGGAGCGCCGCGAACCCGCAGATGTCCGGCGACAGGCGCGTATTTTGCCGCTTTGCCCGGCTGTGCCGGCGCCAGTTCTACAGCTTCGGCGCACATCCACGCCCAGAACATTTTGGCCAGTGCGGCTTTCTTGACCATATCGACCTGTCCGTCGGTGCCGGTCAGGGCGCGTGCGTAATAATCCGACGGTTTGTCTTTTTCCCGCTGTTTGAAGGCGAGGTATTCCGGGCTGTTAAAGTATTTATCGTACTGGCCGTCCTTGATGCGCTCGATTGGCGCTTCGTCATCGGCAAAATCGAAGATGCCCTGATCTTCCGAATAGAACGCGAACAGGCTCTTATCAACCTGATCGAAGTCAATAATGGAGTCTTCGGAGCAGACGCCGCTGTGGGGTTCCTGCTCGATGACCTGGTTGCGTCGCATCGGGTCCATGCGGCGTTCATAGATGTCCAGTGCCCGGATCATCGTTGTGATAAGGCCGGTTCGTTTTGACGGGTTCGGCTTTTCCAGCTCGGCTTTGAGCTGGCTGCCAAGATGGATGATGATATCGGCCAGATCCATCTGCACCGGTTCACCTTCATATTTGTGCGTTGCCGGTTTGATATAGTCGAAATCCATAAAGATCTTTTGTTTGTATTTTCCGCCGGAATAGGTGCGCGGCGTTTTGCCGACGGCTGCCGTCAGGGATTGCCCCAGCAGCCAGCACTGAAGATCCGTTGTGTGCCCGGCCGGCAGGATTACGCCCTGGTCCTGCATGCCGATGATTTTTTCAGCCACCCACTGCATGGCCAGTCCGGACATATGCATCGGACCTTTGGCGCCCAGCGCCTTGTGCCACTCCGTATCGAATGCCTCGCGGCGGCCGGTATAGTCGAGCGCTCTTGCGATGGCCGAGAGGGAGTCGATATTGCCGACCTTTTCTTTTTCACGCCATTTTTTAAAGTTCTTGTCACCGTTCAGGGCACGGATCCAGTCCCGGAAATCGGCTGCCTGCTCCTCGCCGTAACGGATCCAGTATTTGGTTTTGCCGCTGGCCTGTGCGCTAAAGGCGCCGGAAAGATGTTCTTCCGGGTGATCAATGTTGTGTTCTTCCAGAAAGGATGAGGCCCGCAGGCCGCCGAACGGATCGTCAAGATACAGCAGTCGGTTCGGGTTTTTGAAGGGGCGTGAGCCTTTTTCCAGAAAGGCCTGAAGGGCGACCCATGCGGCATTCTGGTCGGATGTCCAGTGATCCGGGTCATCATCGCCCATCCTTTGCCAAAGCCAGTTTCCGAATATTTTGTTGTCCCATTTCCGTGCTTGCGGGTCCGGGATGGAACCAGCCGGCATGTCTGGTTTGCCAGTGATGTTGAACTGGTATTTTGCGGTTGACGGAGCGCTGCCTTCCTCCAGGAATTTCACCAGTTCCTTGTTTCTCAGGCCGCCGATCGGTGTTTCGGACATGACTTCGGCGATGATCTTTTCATTGGTAAGAAGCGGTTTTCCCGACCGCAAAACCTTATCTTCCCAGTATTCCTGCATGTGAGGGTCGTACTCGAAGAACCTGTGCAGAGTCGGCCAGTTGCAGTGTTCGGCCAGGAAGGGAAGCATGACCTCCTTCAGCCTGGCGTACTTCTCCATTTCCTGCGGTGAATTATAGTGCTGAAGCACAATATTGCCGGCCCACTGTTTCTCCATCCCGGTTTCCGATGCCGGGCGGTTTGAGAGAAAGAAATCGTCATACATGAACATGACGAGCAGGTGCGCTGCGGCGTTTTCCGAGCGGACCTGATATTTTCCGCCTCTATGGTGTATCGGGTTCAGGACTTCAAAGACGAGGTGCTGCGCAATACCCAGAGCCTGGTCGTAGACCGGGACTGGCTTGAGGTCGCTGTCGACGAAATCAAAGCTTCTGCCGCGTCGCAGTGTCAGGGGCACGGCCATGCCGTATTCGACGGCCTTGCCCTGCGCTTCCTCGAGATGGGCGTTATTCGACCAGGCGTGATCGGCCTCAAGGATGCCGGTGGTGACATCCGGAAACAGGCAGCGCAACAACCAGTAATGGATCTCCCATGTTGAGTCCTGAAACCCGGTGTTCTTGGATGCGGCATGAAGCGAACTCCAGCCGCGCGGTCCGGCCTCCGCAAAAGCGGGTGAGATGACGTAGCGGTTTTGTGCTTTTTCTCCCAGTAAAAGCGTTGAATCGCGGTCGTTACGCTGGTTCAGCAGCACGGCGTCGGCGAGGATTTTGTGCTGTTCAATGAAATCGACGGCGCGGCGCGTGCTGAAAAACTTTTCATCGCCTTCGACACCGTAACGCAGGCTTCTCTCCAGCACCTGTTCCGGGAACTGGCGCAACAGGCGCGAGACAACCCATCCGCTGGACGCCGCGCCGTAGCGAAACATCTGGTTGTCGTATCCGGCTCCGGCCTCCGAACTGCTATAGACAAGCTTTTCGGCGAACAGGGCCTGGAGCAGCCAATAATCTTTTTTGTAGTCGGGAAGGGGCCAGTAGGCGCCGAAATTTCTCCCGATGTCGCCGGGGTATAAAGGCCTCCCCGTTGCCCATTTCGTTCCCGTTGATGAGAGCGCGGTCTCCATTTACGTCCCCAGACACACAGAAGGACGCGGGCCGTGTTCAGGAGGGTGACAAAAATCACCGCCCGGCAAACGCCACGCGTGTCCTAATTCACACATACTTTTGGGGATTTGTTTATTTAGCCTGCTGGCAGACTCAAAACCTTCCCCCACACACGGGGCAAACTTAAATGAATATCCAGACAGGTCAAGTCAAAAGTTGGCGGAATCGTTTTTATGTCATTTTCCGAATCTTGATCCTTGCTTTTCCGGATTTACTCTGTTAACCGATGGGGTGTGTGAATGTGTGGGGGTTTCAGTAAAATGGCGACAACAGCGCCAGTACCGCATCATTATCCTATTGTTACGCCGGCAATGCTGAATTGCCTGCTGAAGGACGACGAATTGCGCGAGCAGCGCGCGTTTGCGCTCGAGACTCTGGCTGAATCCTACTATATCTATGACCGCTATTTCGATGAGCAGGGCATACCCGCTTCGCAGGAACAGCGGGAAGCCGATTCGCAGTTTGCCAGGTTCTTTCATCGGGCGCGCATTGAAGGTGTGGACAGGCCGGAAATCAATGACCTGATCAACCCGGACATTGCGCTTGAAGTGCTTGGCAAAACCGAGCAGACAACGCTATTGCCCAACCGGACGGAAGATCGTGCCTTTATCGAGCGTCTTGCCTTTGAAGCTACAGAGCCTTTCGAAATGGCCGGTTTTATCACCTATCTGGATAAAATGAATCCGGCGATCAAGACGCTGAAGGAGCATCCCGATGTGCCGGTGGCTATTGTGCTGAATTATCCGCACGGTTCGCTATCGCCGGAAGAGTCGGCGCGGCAGATTCATGCCTTTGCAGAGTGGGCGAAAAAGGAAGGGATCGAGAATCCGCTTCATGTCGATACGGTCGCCAATTACGAGGCCTGGATGCGCGGTGACCATGATCTCGTCAGAAGAACAATGGAAGCGGAAGCTAAGGCCTGCCGGGAAAACGGGATTCTCTGGAAGTCGATCATGATGGTATCCGTCCATCCCTTTATGGGTGAAAATGGCGGGAATAAAAATTATCCGAACGATTTCTTCAAAAGCGTCTACGACATGACAAAAATGGCCCTGGAATGCGGGGCCACGGTGGAGATCGACGGGGTTCGGAAAGCGATCGAGGACGGCTATACCGGCATGAAGGTGAAGACTTCGACCGGACAGTCCGGCAAGCAGCCATACAACGATTTTGTTTCCAAGGATGTCGGGCATATCCTCGTCGCCCTGCCGATGATGATTGCATTGGCCGATTTTAACCGGGAATACGGGACGCGCTGCGGAGCGAAATATTCCGGCGGGCAGGAGAGTGAAGCCGATGCCGGGGTATTCCTGCATGCGACCAGAAAGATTCTTCCGGACGTTGAGGACGAGGTTGTCTGGGGGGCTAATTACCGTTTTCGCAAACGCCTGCTGGATTATGTGGCCAGAGAGCGTGGTTTGCATTGCGGGGTAGACCCGAAATATCTGATGCCCTGGGATCTTCTGGATTTGGGCGCTATAAAACCGCATCGCGGCTGCGCGCTGGCGGCTATTGATCCCAACCGGCTTCCGGACGGTTTTGTTCGTCCCGGTATTGCTGTTTCTGCCGGGGTGAACGATAACGGCGGTAAAAAACCGAAAACGCCTTCTCCCGATTGATATCAGGCAACTTCAGGCTTCATCTTTTCGCATAAACCTTCTTCCGGGTCGGCGTTGTCGTTTGCGTGGCCTTCCAGTTTCATCAGTTGTCTGTCGATTTTCCTGAGTTCCCTGCGCGCTTTGTTCAGTTCGTCCTGGCGTTCGAAAGGTATGGCAATAAGGCCGGTCAGGCGTTCGCGTTCACCGGACATTTCCTCCAGCGCTTCCTGATCTCTGATAAGTGTTTCTTCCATTTCCCGGAAGGGGCCAACAATCATTTCTGCCAGCTCGGCATTTTTGGTTGCGGCATCAAAATCTTCAGCGGCGCAGGTTCTTTTTTCCCGGATTTTTTCTTCGGGAACAATGATTTCCGTTTTTGGGGTATCGCCAATTTGCAGGGAAAAACAGTATTTATATGTACGAACCGGTTTCGTGTTTTTTGCCTGTTTGCCCTGTTTGCCGGGCGCTTTTTTTTCCGTCACCTTTACTTTTGCTTTAAGGCGGACATTCAGGCCGTATAGCGCACCGATATCCTGTTTCAGGCTCATTTCTTTCGTGTCATCCGCTCCCTCGGCGGCATCACGCAATTGGCTGCGCATATCACGAAGCGTTTCTTTTAAAGCCGCTCCGGTTGTTTGTGCGTCCGGGAAGTTTTTATCGTTCAGGGCAAGGGGATAGCTGTCGCCCGTCTCAAGCGTCATTGTTTCAAGCATTTTATTCTTGCGCCTGATTTCCCGCTCGGTTTCCCCGATTTTTTGTCTTAACTGTCTCAGGCCTAAGCGTGCGCGTTGTCTGTCCTGTTCGTGTGCTGTTTTCAGGTTCAATAGTCTTTCAACTTCCTGTTCTGCTTCCCGTTTTTCAAAAATCAGGGGGTTGTTGGCGGCCAGAGCCATAATCTGTCCGCACATGGTGGTGAAGTCGTCGGTTTCCTTATAGGTCCTGATAGAATAATCCGGGTTCATGATCGGGTGAATAAAGGCGGATTTGTATTTTTGCAGACCCCAGAGGATAACGTCCGCTGACTTTTCCAATACATGATAGAAAATCCGGACCACGTCGTTCTGGTTGCCCGGCCTTAGTATCCGTCCGTTACGCTGGATGACTTTCAACGGCAGGAACGGCACGTCAAAATGATGCAGCGCAACCGTTCTTTTCTGCAGGTTTTTGCCGGTGCCCAGTTTTTCCGTCGTTCCGATCAGGACGGCAATGTCGCCGCGGTCAGCCAGTTGCGATAGCTCTACTTGTTTGCGGTCGGTGTCGAATTCATGAACGAAACGGATCTTGCCTTCCGGGACACCGGCGCTGACAAGTTTTTCTTTCATCAGGTGATAAACAGACTCTTTCGCCAGCCCGTCAGGAATGCCCAGATCCGAGAATATCTGCTGCATGCCGCCCTTTACAGGATCGGGCTGGCCGAATGTGTCCGTGTATTCATTGTCCTTGTTTTCGTGATAAACCCTTGCAACGGTTTCAACCAGCGCATCCAGTTTTGTCTGCTGTCCCGGTTCCGGTTCCAGGCCGACCAGTGACGGATGAACGGTTACCAGTCGGGAGTCCGTGTATATGCTCAGGACGTTATCTTCAGTCAATGGAACCGATCCCGAGCAGACGGCATCATACCGCTTGGCCAGTTCTGCGTAAAATTCCTTTATCTGTCCGTTCATTTCGGTGAAGACTTTTTCCGGTTCGTCGTTTTGGAGTTCCGGCTTCTTCTGGTCAAGATCTTCTTCCGGGACGACATCGGCAAAGCTGTGGAACATACGCAGCAGTTCGGGCAGGTTTTTGTAGCGGCCAAGGCGGTTTACGAGGCGGAACTCATCGCCGGACGGCGCCATTTCAACCGATTCCACCATTTCGCCGAACATGGCCGCCCAGGCATCGAAACATTCAATCCCGTACGCCTTCAACAGCTCAGGCTGCAGATAGCGCTGCATGGTGTATATTTCGGACATTGAGTTGGATACGGGCGTTGCTGTTAGCGGTGTGATGTTTTTGCCGGGTTTTTTCCTGTTCATATAATGCAGAACCGCCTCCATGTTCTGGGCGCGGGCGCTTCCCTGTCTGGCAAGGCTCATATGGCGGGAGTTTATTTCCAGGTTTTTATAGGCATGAAACTCATCGACCAGCAGGTGATCAACGTCCATATCCTCGAAATGTTTTTTGCCAAAGCTCTCCAGTTTTTCGAGATGCGCGCGCCAGCCATCACTGTCGGCATTTTCATCGACCAGTTCTTCCAGTTCCAGGCTGTTCCAGTGTTTCATTTCCCAGTCGTTACCGGATGCCCGTTGGGTGTTTTCTTCCTCAAGGAGCATTTCGAATTCGTCCCATTCTTCCGGCTCATCGTCCGTTTCGACGTCTTCTCCGGCGCTTTCTGGCTCTTTCAGTTCCAGAAGGCGGATGATTTTCTTTTTTTGTGCTGTCAGGCTTTTTTCAATGTCCTTCAGCATTTTGTGGGGGGCGTCTTCGCGGCCATAGTGGCCGTTATATTCAGCCCGGAGCTCCCTTAATTCATCCAGCGCCATTTGCAGCTTTGTCTGGGGTGAGGTGCCGATCCGGTCGAAAAGAGGCTGGGAGATGAAAACGGCATCACCCTTGAAATTGCGGATCATATCGATGATTTTTTCCGTCTTCTGTTCGGGGGTCAGGTCGCTGTCTTCATCCCGCAGGCGGTCGTCATCGATCACCAGCGTATCGGCGTTGGGGTAAATCTTCATAAAATCCCGCGAGAACTGCGCCCGCATGGTAGGCGGCAGGACAAACATAGGCTTTTCTATCTGTCCGAGGCGTTTCATTTCCATGCAGGCGGTGCTGGAAGCCCAGGTTTTCCCTGCTCCGGTGGAATGCGCGGCCATTGTATTGGTGTTGGCATGGAGGGCGCGGGCGACAAAGTCTCTCTGGTGTTTCCTGAGATCGATATTGACGGCTGCGCCCGGCAGGCGAAGATAGTTGCCGTCATATTTGGGCGGAACGATGGCGTTGAAGCGCCTGTTGTAATATGCGCAGATTTGTTCTTTCCGTTCGTCGTTTTCCCACAGCCATTCCCTGAAGCGCTCTTTCATATTTGCAATGCGCTCTTCGGCGCGGGTCAGTTCGGCGACCCTGTCGATATCCTGTTTGTATTCGTCTTTTCTTTTTCTAAGTGGCGGGCGTTTGTCGTTGAGCGCCGCGCAGAGCATTTTTTCTGGATCAATATGGGTGGTCGCGTATTCATGATCCTGCCGTTCCATTCCTGAACAGTGACCTTTGACGTACCATATGTGGTTTTTCCCGAAGTAAAAAACCTGAGCCTTTTCAATGTGGAGTTCTTCGCGGGCGAATTGTTCGATGATTTCTTTAGGCATCCATGGCGCACCGATGGAAACGTCGATTTCGTCCGGTCCGAGATCGGCGGGCATGACTTCCTCGAGGGCCTGGATATTCAGCCTGTATTTATCATCTTTTGCCAAGGCATCCTGTGCGCGCTCCAGTTTTTCCCGTACGTTGCCGGACAGGTAGTTTTCCGCGCATTCCCATTTGTCGTTGTCCGGGTTGTGGAAGATCAGGCCTTCTCCGGACAGGATTTCCTCTATTTCCGCCTCATCGTCATAGTTGTCCAGAAGGGACGTGATGTAGGCAAGGTCAACGGTGCCGTAGTCGCTTAGGCACAGGCCAAGGGCCTCTTCGGGCGTGTTGACGTCCCGGCTTTCGCCTTTCGCGGCAACAATGCGCTCGGAGAAAATGGCACCTTTTTTTGCGTGGCCGGTTATTTCGTCATATTCCTCCAGTGAGCGTACGAAGCTTGCATCCGGATCTGCACGGAAAAGCCGTAAATTCGGCTCTGTTTTGGTGGAGCCGCTTTCTCCGTTTGCACCTATCCGTCCTGTTTCGCGGATATCGACCTTCTGGATCGGGCCGTGTGAGCTGACAAAGACATCGTATTGATCGGCCAGATCGCGTTGAGCCTCTGCCCAGGGAGGATCTTCTCCTTCGGCGATTGAATCATCGGCATATTCTGTTTGCAGATCGAGAATCGTGCGTGCCAGGTTCCGCATGCGGATCAGGCGTTTTAGCGGAGAAAGCTTTTCGTAAAGTTTGTGGCGGGTGTCGGCTTTTTTGGCGGCGGCCACGGGTTGGTCTTTGCGGGCGATAACCAGCGTGTCTTCCCGGTCATGGTGAAAGCGGTAGATGGTTTCGTCGTCCTGTCCCATATAAAACTGCCCCTCTTTGAGGGGCCGTTGAGAGACAGAATCGGGCGCGCACGGTGCCGTGGCCCGGGCAAAATCCGGGCGGCAAAGAGTACTTCCGGGACCTGACGTTCCATCATCTATAGACCGGTTGACAACAAATCGTTGTAGCACCTATAGCTCCCTGCACTAGCCAAGCAGGCAAGTTTTTCTTGTTTGCTCTTTCAAGAGGTGCATAGAAACGCCGGCGCTTTTCCCCAAAAGCGGGCAGACACACAAAAAACTATGAACCTCCACACACAGTCCGAACGTGCTTGCGCGGCCCGGACACCTTTATGCATATTCAAAAAAAACAGTTTTTGCAAGACGTTCGTGTGATCGCGCCTGAGTACAAGGGGTTGCGTATGATGGGCCGCCTTTAAACAGGAACAAAATCACGAATCGGCTTTGATTTGGCCAGAGTTTTGTTCATGAGGTGGAAGCCGAGCGTGAATATGCCTACGGCCAGAATAAGGTCTAGAAAGGCCGTTATGAGTGCGGTGCCGCTGAGAATCGTCATTTCCTTATGGCCCAGGATTTTGGTTGGGCGTTTCCGGGCCTTACGTCTCAGGGTGCGTAAGTAAGCCCATATAGGTTTAAAGTCAAAAACATCGTAGCCGACCTTGATCAGGATTCCGGCGAATACAGCCTGCGGGATATGGTTCATCAGATCGGACAGCAGCGCCATTTCAATCAGCACGAACAGCCCGGCGCAGATGCCCGCGAGCCGCATGGTCGCGCCCTCTTTAACGGTCAGGACGGACGGGACGGTCGATTGCGCGCCGGGGACGCCGCCTAGAAAGCCCACGGCTGCCGTCGACAGGCCTTGCGCGAAAAGCTCCTTATTCTGGCGGGTTTGTGTGCCGCGCATTTTATCAACGATAAGCGAGGTCAGGAGCGTATCGATATAACACAACGTCGCCAGTTTGAGCGCGAAGGGTAGCGCCAGCAGAAGGATTTGCGGCGTTACGTCTGTGGGGATCTGGGCGGCGATATCGTTCCCAAAATCGCCAAGACTTTGCAGGCTGTTTTCGATGGTCAGGAAGGCAACCGGCAGGTTTAAAAAGCTGCTTATACCGCTGATCGTGATCAGCGCAATCAGCGTTCCCGGCAGGAAGGCCGCTATTTTCGGCGATATTTTCTTAAGCGCAGGCGTGGCCAGAAATGCGATAGCCAGTGTTGAAAGCGTAATCAGAACGTTTATTGCTATCGGGCCGTTTATGGGATCACGCCCAATGCCCAAGAGCAGTTCCGCCTGCAACACCCAGATAATCAGGGCAATCCCGCACATAAAGCCGGAAATGACGAGATTGGGCACGTACGCAATGAAACGCCCGAGACGCAGAACGGCAAATATGACCATAAGGGCGGCTGTCATCAAAAGGACGATGTTAATGAAGTGGTCGGCGTTATAGCCCGCAACTTCATTTGGCAGTTGTTCAACGGCGTAGGCCACGATGACGGCTGTCACTGTACTCATGGGTGCGGTTGTGCCGGAACCCTGAATGCGTGTGCCGCCAAAGGCCGAGGTGATCAGCGCAATCATTCCGGCCGAGAGCATTCCGGCAAAGGCGCCGCGCCCTGACAGGATACCCAGTGCAGCGCCGAGATTTAACATCACTATGCTGACGGCCAGGCCGACAATGATGTTGTGCAATATTTCTGCCGATTTGTTGCCGGTCAGTGTTGTTTTTAACCTCAGAATCATTCGTTTACGCAGCCTTTCCCATTGATGGGTTGTTTTCCAGCGCGAATGTTATATGCTCGGCGAGGCGTTTGGTCGCTTCGCTCATTGTTTCTTCGTTTTGCAGCATAGCGATTTCTATCGCCTTCATACGGGGTAGGCCGGTATTTTCACTGAGAGCAAAAAGGCCGTGGAAATGCGAGAGAAGCTCTTTTGGTATGACCGTCACACCGAGTCCGGCTTTTGCGGCGGCGATGCGCCCGGTCATGCTGGCGCTGGTGAAGACGGCGTTCCATTTAATTTGTTTGCGTTCAAGTGCGTCGATCATTTTTTCCCGGTAGACACACGGGAATGGCGAGAGCACAAGCGGTACGGTATCTCCCATCCGGAAAGTCTGTTTTCCTGCGCCGACCCAGATCAGACTTTCATGCCAGACCTGTTCGCCGTAGCTGCGGGTTTTTGCGCCGCGCTTGAAAAGGACGAGATCAAAATCCCCTTTCTCGTATCCTTCCAGCAGGTTGTTGGAAAGATCGCTGTGAACTTCCAGGCCCACTGACGGGTGCGATTTGGCAAACCGGACCAGAATGTCCGGCAGATGGTTGGCGGCAAATGCTTCCGGCGCGCCGAGGCGTACGGTGCCGGATATGTCCGGTTTTGAGATGCGGCCGAATACCTCGTCATTCATATCAATCATGCGGCGTGCATAAGGCAACAAAATCTCGCCTTCCGTGGTCAGGGTTACGGAGCGGTTGTTGCGGATGAAGACCTCACGGCCCAGGATTTCTTCCAGCTTTTTGATTTGCTGGCTGATTGTTGACTGGGTGCGGCCAAGCCTGTCGGCGGCATGCGAGAAGCTGCCCGATTCATAAATCGTCAGGAACGCGCGGAGCAGGTCTATATCTATGTTTCTGATCATCCTTTTATCTTTCTCTATATATTCTTATTTTTATCGTATATCACAAAAAATGATTGCTGCAAGATAATTTATTAATTTATCGAATGTATTTCCGTGCCCTATATCAAGCCTGTTACGACGTAAACTGTTACAAAAGGAGAAAAAGATGAGCCGGATTGCATGTAGTCGGTTACTTGGTGCGGGCGCCTTGACGGCGTATGTGCGCAGGTTAATCCAGAGTGCCGGTGTTACTGAAAACGACTTAATATTACGTGGTATTTTTACCAATGAAGCTGCTGTGAATTATCTGAGCAGCCGGCTTCAGACAGGGCAGCCAGCTTCTTTTTCTTCTCCTGCCTATGGCTGAACAAACCGGGTGCGGGCAATGTCCGCGTTCTTTTTGTTTTAGTATATCAGTTTATCAAATAATACAATCAATGTTAATTAATTTAACAAATAATGCTTGATACCCTATCTTAAGAGTATAGACGCACACAACCAACCTTGCGAAAGGAGACTAATGTCACACACAGAAAGCCTGAAACGCCCTGTTCTGGAGGACAGGCGACGCACGGGGCACAAAGCAGTCAAAATAAATTCCGGACGTTTCAAGTAGTTAAAAATATTCAACTACACCCTTGCCCACCGGATGCGGTGAACATAAGCAGACACAAAACAGCATGCTTCGAGCCTTGTACAAAAGATCTGCTCTATGTCACCGCATCTTTTTTCTCATTGTTTCGCCCCGTTTCGGTGACAGGATACAAATTTCCAAATTTCACATATTCAAAAAACAGTTTTTGCAAGACGTTCGTGCGGATAAAACAGGGGTATGCCCGCGGTTTGTGATAGATTCTTCCGTGACCTCCATGTGTCCTGTGCTAAAATGACGTCATGTAACCACGGGGTGGGTTTTTGAGTATGAACGATATCGTATCCTGGATTACGCCGTTTTCGTTTTTGTCGGGGGTGGGGCTTTTGATCCTTTCGACGGCAAACCGGTTTCACCATGTGAATAACCTGATCCGCAGTTTCCAACATCATAGCGGCGATACGAAATACCTCGAAAATTTGCTGCGGCGTTCCCGGCATTTTCATACCGCGCTGACATCGCTTTATATCTCGATGGGATGTTTTTCGGTGGCGGCCCTGCTGGGCAATCTCAATCAGAGCTGGCTGGGCGGCGCAGTGCTCTGGGTGTATGTGTCCGACGCCGTCATGACGCTCGGCGTTGCCTGCGTTGTGTTCAGTTCATGGCGGCTGATCTGCGAGTCGAGCCTGTCGTACCGCATGATCTGCCAGCACGAGCATGATGCCGAGAACGAGAAAAAACCGGCTATTTTACGATAATGTCGACCTGCTGACCGAACAGAACCTGTTCAATCTCGTATATGACGCCGTTGAACCGGTTCCGGCACTGCGTGGTTACCGGCGATGTTTCGTCCGACTTGGCGCCCGCTACCCAGCAATCGTAGGAAGCTACTGCGCGGGCCAGGCGGCGGGGCGTTTTGTCTTTGCCGCCATTTTGAAAGGCTTGCTGCAGGCGCTGCCATCCGGTGTCCAGCGCTTCTTCCTCGCTGCCGGCAACCAGAAGACCGCCGATCAGGCCTTGCGGGTCGGCCGGGTTCACGGCTTCGCCTTCGGCTGCC